>LOEV01000106.1 GCA_001516065.1 Alphaproteobacteria bacterium BRH_c36 | reverse complement strand
GTGCCGACCGCTCATTATCTGATGGGCGGGCTGATCTGCGATCCGGACACGCGCACCGAACTTCCCGGGCTGTACGTTGCCGGCGAGGATGCCGGCGGCGCGCACGGCTCCAACCGGCTCGGCGGCAACGGCGTTGCCAACTCCACCGTCTATGGCGGCGTTGCAGGCGACATCATGGCCGGCGACATCACCTCGCGCGGGGACCACTCGCTCGGTCGCTTGCGGGAACCCAATGAAGCTGCGATCGCCGCGGAGATCGCCAGAGCGCGCCAGCCGTTCGAGAGGCAAGGCGGCAACGTGCACGAACTGCGGCTCAAGCTGATGGACCTGATGTGGGACGATGTCGGCGTATTGCGGACCGGCAAGAGCCTCAACCGGGCACTGCAAGGCTTGACCGACCTTCGCGCCGAACTTGCCGAAACCGGACTGCCGAGCGACGACATGGTCTTCAACATCACCTGGCACGACTGGATGAACCTCGAAAGCCTGATCGACATGTCCGAAGTCATCGCGGGCGCTGCTTTATGGCGCGATAATTCGCGCGGCGCGCATTACCGTGAGGACTTCCCCGACCAGGGTGAACTGGAGACATCCTATTTCACCGTCGCCCGCCAGGATGCAGACGGAAAACTTTCGGTGACGCGCGAACCTGTGGAGTTCACCATCGTGAAACCCGGCGAAACGCTGCTTGCCGGCGAGGAGGAAACCCTCGTGGCGGCACCTGCGTGAGGAGACCCAGCATGATCCCTATCGGCCTCATCCAATCGACCGCCGTGACGCTCATGGACAAGGCGGCTATCGAGATCCCGGACGACTATCTGGGCGGCCTAAGGCAAGCCGCCGCCGTAGAGGATGGCGACCTTTCATCTTTCGTGCTGCAGGCGATGCTTGAGAATTACGAGGCGGCCAAGGAGGACCGCCGCGCCATGTGCGGGGATACCGGCTGCCCGCGCTGGTACGTGAAGATGGCCAACGAAGCCACGGTAGAAGGCGGCCCGGTTGCCCTCGAGGCAGCATTGCGACGGGCAACCGCCGAGGCCACCAACGGCGTGCCGCTGCGCCCCAACCGAGTCCATCCCCTGTGGCGCACCGATCACGACAACAACGTCGGGATCAACGCGCCTGAAATTGAGTTCGCATTCGAGCCGGACGGCGACTGGATCGATCTCACAACCGTGCACAAGGGGGGTCTGTTCGGCACCGACTACCGCATGCTGTTTCCCTCCGACGGCATCGAGGGCATCAAGCGCTTCTACCTCGACTCGCTGGTCGCATTCGGAAAGCGTGGGCTCTCATGCCAGCCGGCCATCATCGGCATCGGGCTTGGCGGGTCGAAGGACACGTGCATGGTGCTCGGCAAACGCGCGGCGTGCCTCAGGACCGTCGGCGACCGCAATCCCGATCCCGGTATCGCCAAGCTGGAAGAAGAGTTCAAGGACCTCGGCAACTCGATCGGCATGGGCGCCATGGGCTTTGTCGGCAAATCGATGGTGATCGACTGCCACATCGAGGTCGGCTACTGCCATACCGGCGGCATGCAGATGAGCGTGCATGCATTCTGCCTTTCATCGCGGCGCGCCTGCGCGCGAATTCACAGCGACGGTCGTGTCGAATACCGTACCGATCCCAATTGGTTCACCCCTTATCAGCGCCGGGAGACAGTTGAATGGCCAGCCACCCAGCCTTCAAGAAAGTCCGCCTGAAAACCGAGCCAAGCGCGGATGACCTGCGCGCGCTTTCCATCGGCGACGTCGTCTATCTCGACGGCACGGTCTACACCGCGCGAGAGGGAGTCTATAAGCGCGTCATCGAGGAAGGCCATCCGCTGCCGCTCGACCTGCCCGCCGAGAGCGGCGCCAACTTTCATTGTTCGCCGGCTGCAACAATTCGCCCCGACGGTTCCTTCAACATTGGTGCGGTGACGGCGACCGCCTCCTTCCGCTTTTCCAAGTGGATCGGCGAGTGGCTGGATAAGTCCGGGGCGAAACTGATACTCGGTAAGGGCGGTATGAGTTCGGCCGACTACAAAAAGCACTTCGTACCGCACGGCGCCATCTATCTGACAACCGTGGGCTACGGCACCGGCGCGCTTCTCGGGCGCGGCGTCAGCGGCGTCAAGAGCGTGCATTGGCGCGACGAATTGGGTCTGGCGCAGGCGATGTGGGTTATCGGCGTAGAAAATTTCGGCCCGTTCATCGTCGAGAGCGACCTTGACGGCAACAGCCTGTTCGAGCGCGAGAACGCCAAGATCGCGGCTGGACTTGCAAAGGTTTACGAAGGCACCAGGCCCGCCGTCCTCAAGCGATACGGGGAAACCGACGACCGCAGCGACGAAGTGATCTGAGCCGGCGTTCCATGCGAAGCGCAGTATGAGGTTGACAGGAACCGGTGATGGACAGGGCGATCTGGGCAATCTTCTACGATCTTGGCGCAGCTGACCGCGACGTCTATCTTCGCTGGTTCCATGACGTGCATATCCCCGAGAAACTGGCACGGCCGGGTTATGTGTCTGCCGGGCACTACGCAATCGTCGGCGCCGACGGCAGACCGGGTTCGACGACCGGTTCGCAGGCCGCCGGCGCAGCAGGCTATGTGGCGCTGTTTGGAGGAGAGGACACGAGCGTTTTCCTCAACCCCAGCCCGGCCCAGATCAAGCCGCGTCAGACTGAAGAGACGCGCTCCATGATGGGGCGGCGCATCGGTTCGCGCAGTTTCATCGCTGCACAGGAATGGCTCGCCGCAACCACGGCTGCGCGCGTGGAACGCGCTGACGGCGCAATCGTGCTGTCGTGCTGCGATACGCCGGGACAAGACGAAGATTTCGGGGCATGGTGCGTGCAGGACCTGAGGCCGGCGCTCCAGGAACATCCCGGATTCCGCTTCGTCGGCAAGCTTCTCACGACAACGGGACCAATGAAGCACGCGACCTTTGCAGGCTTCGAGTCGATCGATGACGCGCTCGGGTTCGCCGCAAACCCGCCCAAGACCGAATGGGCCGAACGCATCGCGAAGTCCCAAGCACCGATTCCAGGTTCGCCGCTTGTCGCGCGTCGAATCTGGCCCGCCTGATCGTCACCCCACGAGGTCGTTTCATGATGAAGTTTTTCTACGCCCCTGGTACATGCGCCCTTGCCTCCCACATCGCCCTTGAAGACGTCGACGCGACCTACGAAGCCGTGCGGCTGAACTTCTCCGCCGGCGAACAACTGAAACCGGAGTTCCTCGCCATCAACTCGAAGGGAAGGGTTCCTGCCCTCGTCACCGCCCAGGGCATCCTGACGGAGACGCCCGCGATACTCGCCTACATCGCACAGACACACCCCCAAGCCGGACTGGCGCCAACAGACCCGTTCGCTTTTGCCGAGGTGCAGGCCTTCAACGCCTACATCTGTGCCACGGTCCATGTCGCACACGCCCACAAGATGCGCGGCAATCGATGGGTCGACGAGTCTTCCTCCATCGAAGACATGAAGCGCAAGGTGCCTGAAACTCTCGGTGCCGCATTCGATCTCATTGAGAACGGCATGCTGCGGGACGACTGGGTGATGGGCGATACCTACACCATCTGCGATCCCTATCTGTTCATGGCGTCGCGCTGGCTCGACAGCGACGGAGTGCCGGCCGACCGGCATCCGCGCGTACGAGCCCACATGGCGCGAATGGCGCAGCGCCCGGCCGTACAGGCAGCGATGGCGCAACAGGTCGTCAACTGACCGGACAACCGGCAGCTCAGATAAGCGCTGTCGAACCACGTTGCAGCACTTCGACAGGCAGGCGCTCGTCGGGGCGGGTATGGCCAGACGGCCACTCGAGCAATTCGATCAGGATTTCGGCGCCGCGACGTCCGATCCTGCGGGCCGGAATGCGCACTGTCGTCAAGCCTGGTTCAACGGCCGAGGAGCCGCGGAAGTCGCCAATTCCGATAACTGAGAGCTGGTCGGGAATCCGGATGCCAAGCGACATCGCAGCAAACAGCACGCCGAGCGCGATGACGTCGTTGCCCGAGAAAATCGCCGTTGGCCTCGGCGTCGCGGTCAGCGCCTTTAGGGCCAGCTCCTTTGCGGCCTGAACGTCATAGGGGCTGACGACGCGGCGGTTGCGGGGAACCTCGACGCCAGCGGTGGCCATTGCCGCCAGCGCGCCTGAGCGGCGGTCTGCGGCGCGATCGTTCCCGCGCAATTCCGCAAACAGGAAAAGGATGTCGCGATGGCCAAGTTCGAGGAGGTGCTCTGTTGCGACACGACCGACCTCGCGGTTGTCGACCCCGATGCACGGCAACGACTGGCGATCACGGTAGTTCCACAGCATGACCGCTGGAATGTCGCGCTTATCGAGGATCTCAAAGGTCTGCTCTTCATGCTTCAGTCCGACGATCGCCAGCGCATCGACCCGATGTTCAAGCAGCGATTCAACGAGCACGCCCTCACGCGCAAGATCGTAGCCGTGCGCCGCGATCAGCATCGTGCGCGAGTGGCGGAACAGGGATGTTGAGAAGGCTTGTGCAAGCTCGGCGAAAATCGCGTTGTCGATGGTCGGGACGATCAGGCCGATGGTGCCGCTGGCACCGCGATTGAGGCTGCGGGCCGCGCCGTTGGGAACATAGTCGAGTTCTTCGATCGCCGCTTCGATGCGCTTTCGCGTCTCGTAGCGGACAACTTCGGGCGAGTTGAAATAGCGCGACACGGTGGCTGGCGAAACGCTCGCATGCTTTGCGACGTCGACGATCCCGGGGATGCATTTGCGAAACAGGCGGCGCGCCATGCAAGATCCTCCGAATAGACACGAACTCTATATTTTCCAATCATCAATGAAAACGTTTGCAGAGGCGTTTTCATTAGCTAGCACTATGGAATAGGCTGGCGCCGGATGTCACGTCGACGTCCAAAAAAAAATGAGCGCCGCCAGGAAACGTTTCTAAGGCGACTTATACGTCATGGAGTTCTTGTATCACTTCGGTCCGGTGTTCACGCTGTCGTCGATGGCCATTCTGTGCGCAGGCACGATAGGCGGTCTGCTTCTCGGCGCGACCCCCGGACTTTCGCCGACCATGGCGGTGGCGCTGCTCATTCCCTTCACGTTCCATATGGACCCCGCGCAGGGCCTGATGCTGCTTGGTGCGGCTTATACCGCAACGGTGGCTGGCGGTGCGGTCAGCGCCATTCTGCTGAAGATCCCGGGAGCGCCCGCCAATATCGCGACGGCGCTCGACGGCTACGCCATGGCGCGCAAAGGCGAGGGTGCGAAGGCGCTGCAGCTCTGCTTCATCTCGTCATTCATCGGCGGCGTCCTTGGCGTTCTTGTCCTCATCTTTCTGACGCCCGTTCTCGCGCAATGGGCCCTGAGCTTCGGCCCGTCCCACCTGTTCTGGATCGCGATACTTGGGGTCACGATCATCGGCTCGCTCGATTCCAAATCGGTCGTAAAGGGACTGTTGGCGGGATGCATCGGACTTTGGATTGCGATGATTGGATACGACTCGATACAGGGCGTCGAGCGCTTCATTTTTTCCGAGCACCTCGAGGGCGGGGTCCATATCATCGCCGCGCTGATCGGCCTGTTCGCGATCCCACAGGTGATCGAGATGCTTGAGGGCGGACGGCACAAGCGCACGTTCGAGATGGTCGAGGTCAAGCCGCACAGCGTCTGGAAATCCGTCGGCATCACACTGGGTCATCCGCGCGCGTTGACGATCGGCGGCATCGTCGGCGTCATCATCGGACTCATTCCAGGGGCGGGGGGGCAGATCGCCGGGCTCGTGTCCTACGATCAGGCGCGGCGCTTCTCACCTGACAGGGAAAAGTTTGGGAGCGGACAGGCCGAAGGAGTAATCGCCGCGGAGACGGCGAACAACGCCATGGTCGGACCGTCCCTGGTTCCCCTGCTCACGCTGTCCGTTCCAGGCAGCCCGACGGCAGCGGTGCTTCTCGGCGGCCTCCTCATTCACGGCATCTTTCCGGGCCCCAACCTGTTTGTCCAACACCCCGACGTCGCCTGGGCGTTTATTAACTCCCTGCTCGTCGGTCAATTCCTGATGATGATCTTCGGGCTCTACATTGCCGGGCTTGCAGCCCACGTCGTGCGCATTCCCCCCGCGATCCTGGCGAGCGGCATCCTGGTGCTTGCCGTGTTCGGGGCCTACTCAGTGCAAAACTCGCAGTCCGACGTCGTCGTTATGCTGGCGCTCGGGATCGGAATGTACTTCCTGCAGCAATACGGCTTCAGCCCGGCTCCGCTGGTGCTCGGCGTAATCCTGGGACCGATCGCCGAGTCGAACTACGTGCAGGGGCGCATCATCGCCCAGGCTGGCGATGGGATGTTCTCCTACTTCTGCCTCGGCACGATGAACCTCGTGCTGATCTCGCTCGTCGTGTTGTCGATTTTCTACTCGGTCGCTACCGAGATCCGGATGCGTCGGCTCGACTCACTTGGGGAGATCGCCACATGAGTGAAAACGTCGCCGGACGCCTGCAGCAGACCATCGCCGCCGCCATCATCCTGGCACTCGGCCTGTGGGTCGCTTTTGTCAGTTTCAGCGTGTCGGACCCACAGCCCTATCTGTTCCCGCAGCTGATCTCGGTCGCAATGGTCGGCCTTGCGGCGCTGGCGCTTGTTCGTGCCGCGCGCGGGGCGAACCGGACCGGCGCTGGGATGAGCCTTCATCAATTGCGAATGATCGCGCCGGCGATCGCCCTGATGCTCGCCTACGTCTTGATTGCGATTCCCACCCTGGGCTTCTACACCGCCGCCACCCTCGCCTTCTTCACGCTCTACACGCTTTTTGACCCAAGTTCGCATCAAAAACCTTCAACCTGGCTGGTACGCATCGCGGTGACGGTAGGATTCATGGCGCTCATCTACGTCGTCTTCGCAATGGGTCTTCGCGTGCAGACCCCGCGAGGACTGTTCATTTAAACGGGGCGCAGATCCCGGTAAGTTTCTTAAATCCAAACAATCGAAGAAGGATACGACACAATGAAACGCTTGATTCTAGGAATGGCTGCCTTGACGACGGTCGCCCTGGCAGGGCCCACGGTTGCAGCCGACTATCCTGACCGCCCGGTCAGCGTGATGGTCGCCTACAGCCCGGGTGGCGCTACCGACTTCCAGGCCCGCATCGTGACGATGATGGCAGGCGATGAGAAGTATCTCGGGCAACCAATCGTCATCGTCAACAAGCCGGGCGCGGGCGGCAAGGTCGGCTGGAGCGCGTTTGCAACCAGCGGCGGCACGGACGGCTATGAACTGGCCGCCTACAACATCCCCCACTTCATCGCCCAGTCAATCAAGTTCAAGACCAAGTACACGATCGACAATCTGGAGCCGATCGCCAACTGGGGCGCCGATCCAGCAGTGCTGGTCGTCGGCAAGGACAGCCCGTTCAACACAGTCGGCGATCTCGTCACCTACGCCAAGGAGAACCCTGGCAAGGTGACCGTATCCGGTGCCGGCCTCTTTGTCGGCCACCATATCGCCTACCTGCAAATGGAAAAAGCGACCGGGGTCAAGCTGGCCTATGTACCGCACAAGGGCGGTGCTCCGGCGTTGAAGTCGGTGATCGGCGGCCAAGTGATGGCCGGCGTCAACAATTTATCCGACGCCTTCCGCAGCCAGGACTCGCTGAAGATACTCGCGATCGCGGATAATGAACGAAACACTGAGTTCCTTCCCGACGTCCCAACGTTCAAGGAAGCCGGCTTCGATGTCGACGACTCATCGGTGAACTTCCGCGGCCTGATGGTCCGCAAGGGCACGCCGCCGGACGTCATCGAAAAGCTTGCCAAGGCCGTGCCTGAAATGTTCAAGGACCCCAAGGTCGCAAAGCAGATGAAGGCCGGCGGCTCACCGCTCAAGATCATGAACCGTGAAGAAGTGCAGGCCATGTGGCAGCGGCGCGAGGATTACCTCAAGGAGCTTCTGAAGGATCTCTGAATCGCGGCGCGTCGTCGC
Source organism: Alphaproteobacteria bacterium BRH_c36 (assembly GCA_001516065.1). GTDB lineage: Bacteria > Pseudomonadota > Alphaproteobacteria > Rhizobiales > Hyphomicrobiaceae > Filomicrobium. The sequence continues at coordinate 12,677 of LOEV01000106.1, read as the reverse complement.
CAGCCACAACTACAAGAGAAAAATATCGACCCCGGAAGCCATCTGCTTCCGGGGCTTTTTTACCGCTGTAGCTTCCCCTTCACAGTCCCAGATCGCTGAGTTCGGGATGCTCGTCCGGGCGGCGGCCTTGCGGCCAGAAGAACTTGCGTTCGCTTTCTTTCATGGCAACGTCGTTGATGGACGCGATACGCCGGCGCATCAGCCCCGCTTCATCAAACTCCCAATTCTCGTTGCCGTAAGCACGATACCAGTTTCCGGCATCGTCGCGCCACTCATAGCAGAAGCGCACCGCGATGCGATTGTCCTGGCAGGCCCAGATCTCCTTGATCAGTCGGTAATCCAGTTCGCGCGCCCATTTGCGTTTCAGAAAAGCGCGCACCTCGTCGCGGCCGTGCAGGAATTCGGCCCGGTTCCGCCAAACGGTATCCTCGGTGTAGGCGAGCGCCACGGCATCCGGGTCACGCGTGTTCCAGGCATCTTCCGCCTTGCGTACCTTCACCTTGGCGGTCTCGAGCGTGAACGGTGGAAACGGCGGGCGTGACATGTCCGGGTGCTTTCGAAGCCAATGTTTGAAGCCAGCAGGTTTGAAGAGAACAGGTTCGAAGGCCCGCAGGAGGATCGCCGGGCCTTCGAACTTCGCCGTCCCGCTACCACGATTTGTAGGGGAGGAACTTGCCGGACATCTTCACTTCGATGCGGTCGCCTTTGGGATCGGGGATCTTGTCGACGTACATCTCAAAGTCGATGGCGCTCATGATACCGTCGCCGCCCTTTTCCTGGATTAGTTCCTTCAGTGTATGGCCGTAGACTCCGACGATCTCATAGAGGCGATAGATGCACGGATCGGTCGGCACGGCCTGATCGAATATCTTGGTTGGGAATTCGGCCAGCACCGGGCCGGCTTCCTGTGGCAGCCCGAGATAGGTGACGATTCTGTCCGCCTTGTCGCGCGGCATCGAGTTCATGCCGAGGCAGGCGGAGGTGACGAAGACTTCCGACATGCCCGCGGCATCAGCGATGCTCGCCCAGGTGATGCCGGTCTGCTTCTTCTTCGACAGGATCATTTCGGTGACTTCGACTTTGTCCATGATGGCTCCTTTATGGTTTTTACCTGATGGTGTCAGCTTGCGACCGATACGAGTTGCGGACGGCTCGCGGGTCGCCGCTCCTGTTCGTCGGGGTCCTCTGCGCCAGGGCGCACGGTGACCGGCGGCTCGCCGCCATGATCGCGCACGCCGGACAGCTGTTTCGAACGTCGCGCGAGGAACTCGACGAGATGATTGCGGATTTTGTAGTAGGCCGGCTGGTGGATGATCTCGGCGCGTTCGCGCGGGCGCGGGATGTCGATGACGACGCTTTCGGCGACACGGGCGAACGGACCATTCGTCATCAACAAAATCCGGTCGGCAAGCAGGATCGCTTCGTCGACGTCGTGGGTGATCATGAACACGGTCTGTTCGGAGCCCGACCAGATGCGTGTCAGTTCGTCCTGGATCGTGCCGCGCGTCAGCGCATCGAGTGCACCGAAGGGTTCATCAAGCAGGAGCAGCTCCGGCCGGATGGCAAACGCCCTGGCAATCGACACGCGCTGGCGCATTCCGCCTGATAGCTGGGCCGGCTTGCGGTGTTCGGCCCCGCCCGTCAATCCAACCATCTCCAGGTACTTCTGCGAGTGCTCGAAAACCTGGGCGCGAGACCAGTCGGGATGCCTTGCCCGCACCCCGAACGTTACATTCTTCAAAGCCGACAACCACGGCAGCAGGGAATAGTTCTGGAAGACGACGCCGCGCTCAAGGCTTGGCCCGGAGATTTCCTTGCCGCCCATGATGACGCCGCCGTCGGTTGGCGTATCGAGGCCGGCGAGGATGTTCATGATCGTCGACTTGCCGCAGCCCGAGTGCCCGATGATGCAGACGAATTCTCCCTTCTCGATTGAGAAGTTCGCGTTTTCAAATACCGTCAGCGGTTCACCGCCGTTCGCACCGGGAAAGCGCTTCGACAGGCCGGATATCTGGATGAATGGCTTCGTCACAATGTGCCTCTTTCCGTTTTCGAAGAGTTCTTATTCCTGGAACTGAACGGCGCGCTGGATGTAGGCAAACACCGTATCGAGCATCATGCCGACGATGCCGATCATCAGAATTGAGAAGATCACGCTGGTGAGATCGAGGTTGTTCCACTCATTCCAGACGTAGTAGCCAATGCCCGTACCGCCCACGAGCATCTCGGCGGCGACGATCACCAGCCAGGCGATACCGATCGAGATGCGCATACCTGTCAGGATCGTCGGCGCCGCGGCGGGCAGAATGACGAGGAAGGCTGTTTTCAGCTGGCCAAGTTCGTGGGTCTTGGCGACGTTGACCCAGTCCTTGCGCACATTCGCCACGCCGAACGCCGTGTTGATCAACATCGGCCAGATCGAGCAGATGAAGATGACGAAGATGGCGGAGGCCTGACTGTCCTTGATGACGAACAGCGCCAGCGGCATCCAGGCCAGCGGTGATATCGGCCGAAGCACCTGAATGAACGGATCGAGCGCCTTGTAGGCAATCGGCGACATGCCGATCAGGAAGCCGATGGGAATGGCGATGAGGGCGGCCAGGAAGTAGCCCGACAGCACCCGGTACAGGGAGTAGGCAAGCTGGATGCCGATACCCTTGTCGTTCGGCCCATTGTCGTAGAACGGATTCGACAGCTCCTTCACCGCCTTTTCGATGACCTGCGACGGCGGCGGTACGCGTGCCTGTTCGCCACCGCCCCCGGTCAGCATTTCGTATTCGGTGAGTTCGCCTGCGGATTTCACCGCAGGCGTTGCCAGTTCCCAGATGCCGAGCATCGCCACCAGCAACGCGATCGACAGCAGGAACGCTTTCGTATTGTCCGACAGCGCGATCCCGTTCATGAGGCCCGCCCGATCGCAAAGCTCTTGGCGTATTCTTCGGCCTTATCGGGGTCGAAGACTTTTCCCATGATCGTGTAGCTTTCGTAGGTCTTATCCGGCACGGGCATGCCGAGATCCTTCATGACCTTCGCGCAGTCGCCGGTGAGATAAACCTTTTCGGCAATGCCCTTGTAATCGATATCGCCCTCGACATAGCCCCAGCGCTTCATCTGGGTCAGGATCCAGACGCCCATCGAATGCCAGGGGAAGGGATCGAAATCGATGCGGTCGGGCACGTTCTTCACGTTGCCGAGGCCGTCGGCATACTTGCCGGTCAGCACCTGCTCGATCACCGGCACCGGCTGGTTGAGATAGTTGGCCGGCGCGATGGCCTTGGCGATATCCTTGCGGTTCTCCTGCTTGTGGGCGAACTGCGTTCCATCGACGAGAGCTTTGAGGAGCGCGCCGTAGGTGTTGGGCAGGGTGTCGGCGAATTCCTTCGAGCAGGCGAAGGCGCAGCAGGGGTGACCTTCCCAGATCTCCTTCGTCAGGATGTGAATGAAGCCGATCTTCTCCCAGACGGCGCGCTGGTTGAACGGGTCTGGAGAGAGATAGCCATCGAGGTTGCCTGCGCGCAGGTTGGCGACCATCTCGGGTGGAGGTACGACACGGATCTGGATGTCCCTGTCGGGGTCGAGTCCGGCTTCGGCGACGTAGTAGCGCAGAAGGAAGTTGTGCATCGAGTATTCGAAGGGCACGCCGAATTTAAAGCCCTTCCACATCTTAGGGTCGTTCTTGTCCTTGTGATCGTTGTGAAGAACAATGGCCTGTCCGTTGATGTTCTCCACCGCCGGCATCAAGAACGGCACTTCGGTCGAACCGGCGCCCATGGTGATGGCGAGCGGCATCGGCGTCAGCATGTGGGAGGCGTCGTATTCCTTGTTGAGCGACTTATCGCGGGCAACCGCCCAGCCGGCCGTCTTGATGACATCGACGTCGAGGCCGTACTTCTCATAGAAGCCGAGCGGCTTCGCCATGATGATCGGCGTCGCGCAGGTGATCGGCACGAAGCCGACTTTCAGCTTCGTTTTTTCTGGCGGTCCGAGCTTGTCGAGGATGGCGGCTTTTGCCTGCTCCATCGGGAATACCGAACCGATGACGCCCGCCAGTGTCGACGCCCCGAGCATGGAAGCAAAGCTGCGCCGGGACAGTTCGTTGTGGCCAAAGATCGAGCGGACGACGGCACTCTCGATGGCGCGCTCAAGAATTTCTTCGCTCGATGGGGTCGCATCGAGGCTGCCGTGAGAATATGCCGAAGCATTGTGCGCTCTGGCGTCCTTTTCAGCATGCTCGCCGTGTGCGTGAAGCCCATGGTCGCAGCAGGCTTCGCAGCTGCATTTGGATCCGTGACGAAGGTCGCTCGCGCCGTCATAGGGGTTGCCGAGGCTTTTGCTCACCATCTCAATTACCCTCCTGGAGTAGTTTTTCTGGCGGAGGTGCCGCCAATAGTTAATGGATAGCAACTCGCGTGCCAATTAGCCCGATAACGTTTTTTCACGTAGTTTCAGTGACTTGTGCAGCCAGCAAGCCTTAGAAGAAATTATGTGTTCTAATAATTTATCAAATATCATACGATCGGTTATGTAATTTAATAATAACGTCCAGACCTTCCGCCATCGCCCGTGCACGCAAGGAGCAATCCATGACATCTGCCAAGCAACCGCAAACGAAAGCTTCGCTCGGAGTTCTCCAACAGCCTGCATTGCACGGACTGGCAGCCTGCGTTGCAGCTCACCCCCTGCCGCATCTCCTGGTCTCGCCCTATGAAAATGCTGTGCTGATTGCGAACCGGGCGGCCGAACGGCATTTCGGCATCGATAGCGAGGGGTTCGCCCACATCAAGTTCAGCGACCTGTTCGAGCAGGATACGATTGGATACCTGCACGTCGCGACACAGCAGGCAATGAACCAGCGGTTTGCCTGGACGCGCGCATTGCGGCCGGTTGGCGCACGCGATGATGCCGGGGCGTTGGAGCACTGCCTTGTCGCGGAAACACTCGAGGGCACGCTGCTGATATTGATGTCCATTCAAGACGTCGATGCGCAAGAACGGCGCAGCATAGACGACGAAGCCGATACGATGCATCGCGCGGGTTTGAGCGAATGGCGCCGCGCCGAGAGATTTCTTCGCGAGATCGAGCGCAGGCACCACTTGATCCTGTCGGCGGCCGGCGAAGGCATTTATGGCGTCGACGCGAACGGCATCACCACGTTCGTCAATCCGGCCGCCGAAGACATGCTGGGTTATCGGGCTGAGGAATTGATCGGGCGGGAAATGCACCAGAAGGTGCATCACAAGCATTCCGACGGCTCTCATTATCCCGTCCATGAATGCCCGATCTACAATGCCTTCAGGTCGAACAAGATCACCACTGTCGACGACGAGTGCTTTTGGCGAAAGGACGGAAAGCCGCTGCGTGTCGAGTATACTTCGACGCCGCTTCTGGAGAACGGCGAAGCTGCCGGCGCCGTCATCGTGTTTCGCGACATCTCGCAACGAAAGACCGACGAAGAACGCCTGCGCGGCGCGCTGAGCGAGAATGCGGCGTTACGCGAGCGCCTCGAAAAGGAAAACGCCTATCTGCAGGAACAGATCCTGACCCAATCGAACCACAACGAGATTCTTGGACGCTCGGAAGCCATCCAGCGCATAATCCGCCAAATAGATGTCGTGGCGGGGACAGCTGCCAACGTGCTCATCACCGGCGAAAGCGGGACGGGCAAGGAACTCGTTGCCGGCGCCATCCATCAGGCATCCAGGCGCAAGGACCGCCCACTCATCCGTGTCAATTGCGCGGCCGTTCCCCGCGAACTTTTCGAGAGCGAATTCTTCGGCCACGTGCGCGGCTCGTTCTCGGGCGCTATTCGCGACCGCGTCGGCCGGTTCGAACTTGCCGACGGCGGAACGCTGTTCCTTGACGAGGTCGGCGAGATTCCTCTCGAGCTGCAATCCAAACTGCTGCGCGTGCTCCAGGAAGGCAGCTTCGAGAGGGTCGGGGAGGAAAAGACCCGGCAAGTCGATGTGCGCATCATCGCGGCGACCAACCGCGACCTCAAGGCCGAGGTCGAGCAGGGCAGGTTTCGCGAAGACCTGTTCTTCCGTCTTAATGTGTTCCCGATCGAGTGCTCGCCGCTGCGCCAACGGCGCGACGATATCCCGCTGCTGGCCCAGCATTTCCTCAGGCTGTCCTGCCAGCGCCTTAACGTGCCCGAACCGCGGCTGTCGCGGGCCAATGTCGAAGAGCTTGAACGATACGCTTGGCCGGGCAACGCGCGCGAATTGCAAAACGTCATCGAGCGCGCGGCGATTCTGGCACGCCAGGGCAGGCTGATGTTCAATCTGCCGGCGGGTCCCAAAGCGAAGCAGCTGACGCGGGAACTGCCCGTTGCAGGGGACGGCGGCAGGATCCTCACAGCGACGGAAATACAGGATTTGGAAGAACGCAACATTCGCGCCGCTCTGGATGCGAGCGGCGGTCGCGTGGCGGGCCCCAACGGAGCCGCAGAGTTGCTCGCCATGAAACCGCAAACGCTGTATTCGCGCCTGCGCAAAATGGAATATGCCGGTTCAAGCTGATTGCAGGAAATGTTCGCTCTCAGTCGACGGCTCCCTCCGACACCGAGTGAGGCGCCCATGCCCTGATGGCGCACGCCACGCCAAATCGGCTGGGTCCGTACAATTGCCGTCAATCCAGATCGTGCACTTCGAAAAGTGGCGTTTCCTCGCTCACCGGCTCCTGTTTGCCCTTGCGCAAGTCGAGCGCACCCGCAGTCATCACCCGCGCCGGCATCCCGGCGACTTCTGTGGACAACGGGCGATGGATATGACCGCAGAAGAGACCGAGGACTGATTTATGCCGCCCTAGCACCTCCAAGGTTGCTTCAGCGCTGCCCCTGCTGAGGAACTGAAACGGATCGGGAATGCCGGGAACGTCGAAAGGTGGGTGGTGCATGAAGACCACCGCGGGTTTCGCTCCCCCCGCCGCGAGCAGCCCTTCGAGATCCTCGCGCCGGTCAGCGCAAACATCCCCCTTATTGCTTCCAACGCTTAGCGTGTCGACACAGACAATTCGCACTGGAAAATTATCGACGGCGTATTGCACGAATGGAAAGCCGTTTCGCGGAATGGCCGGTCCGCAAAACGCTTCCATGAGCACCTCGCGATTGTCCTTATTCCCCGGCAGGACGAAGAACGGCGCTTTCAACCTTTGAAGCTGGCGCTTGGCAATTTCATACTCTTCGACCAATCCCTCGTGCGTGATATCGCCGCTATGGACGACCACGTCGGGAAGCGGATCGAGTGCGTTGACCTGATCGACGCATCTCGCAAGGTCGAGCGACCGCGAAGGCACGGTGAGCGAGATGTGCGTGTCCGAGATCTGAGCTATCCGCATTTAGCGCCGGCAGCCTTCCTGAAAAATCGACGTCGCACGCTTTGTCCAAGCCCGCGACGCCGGACCAAATCCGTTTCGAAGGCCACCCCTAGACGAAGCAAGCGCCCTTCGCCACCCCCCCTCGCCGTCATTGCCGCGCCACCCCCCGCAACCTGCAATTATCGCACAACCGGGGCAACCAAATATCCTGCCACACCCATTATTGAACAAAACTCTTTTCTTATTGATAAAGCTTCGCAAAAGTTTGCTTCGAAAACCTCTCGACACTAGACAAATAATTTCTATCATGGCGGCTGGACGTTCAAGCCTGCTACGGTAAACAGAAGGCCGGAGAAATTCCGGTCGGCCGGAGCAGGCTTGAGCAATTTGGGAACTAGACATCAGTGGGGCAATAATGTTCGGCAGCAATCCTTTTGCTGAAGTTTCAGCGCTTATTCCACCCAGCTTCATGCAGGCCTACGTGGTCGCCATGATCCTTCTGGTTGCATGCGGAACGCTGTATGACGTCTACCACAAGAAAAGTGCCAAGTACTTCTTCGAGAACTGGAAGAAGTCAAAGAAACGCGGCATCAAGACTGTCGATAGCTCAGCCATGCGCTCGATCGGCGTGCAAACGGCAATGCACGACGTTCTCGCCTCCGGCGAGTTCTGCAACCCCCGCCGCCGCATGGCCCACCTTCTGACCATGTACGGCTTCATTATCTATCTCGTAGCGACGATCGTGATGGTGTTCGCGTACCCGACCCCCGCGACCCCAACCCCCGCGATCTGGCCGGTGCTGTGGACGCTCGGCGCCTTGATGGTCTGCGTTGGCGGCTATTGGTTCTGGTTCTTCATCAGAGTCGACGTCGCCGCCGAAGGCAATCACCCGCTTCGCATTGTTCGCGCCGACCTCTTCATCCTATCGCTGCTGGCAAGCGTGACGTTCGGCCTTATCTGGGCTTACCTGCAATCGGTTGCCAGCTCGTGGACCACGCTGTTCCTCGTCCTCTACCTGATCGCCACAACGGTGCTGTTTGGATCCGTGCCTTGGTCGAAGTTCTCCCACATGTTCTTCAAGCCGGCCGCCGCCTTCCAGAAACGCGTCGCTGTAGCCAACGGCACGCTTGATAACCTGCCCCCGCCGGCCGACCGGTCGGATCCTGCAACCCGGGACAGACATTCCATGGAACTTCTGAAAGATGCCCCGCTCGACATGGGACTCGGCATCAAGCGCGAACAGCCGCGTCACTACTGAGCGACAAATTGAAAAAAACTCTCGAACGTTTAGAAGGATAGCGAATGCCAACCTTTGTTTACATGACGAGGTGTGACGGTTGTGGACATTGCGTCGACATCTGCCCCTCGGACATCATGCACATCGACCCGACCTATCGGCGCGCTTACAACATCGAGCCGGACATGTGCTGGGAATGCTATTCCTGCGTGAAGGCATGCCCTCAAAACGCCATCGACGCGCGCGGTTACGCCGACTTTGCGCCGCTTGGCCACAGCGTCCGGGTTCGCCGCGAGGAGGAAAAGGGTACGATTTCCTGGCGCATCAAGTTCCGGGACGGAAGAGAGAAGAACTTCGTCTCGCCGATCACAACAAAGCCCTGGGGCGAAGGCATTCCACAGTTGAAGGAAGTCGCCGGACCCAACAAGGATATGCGCGACAGCCAGCTTCTGTACAGCGAACCGAAGTACATTCGCATGGATGAAGGTGACCTGCACACGCTCCAGAAAGCCGGGCTGAAACTGAAACAGGGAGTATACTACTGATGGCGTACAAGACCGTCGTGGAAGATGATATCGACGTTCTTGTCGTTGGCGGGGGACTCGGTGGCACGGGTGCCGCCTGGGAAGCCAGATTCTGGGGCCAGGACAAGAAGATAATCATCGCCGAGAAGGCCAACATCGACCGCTCGGGTGCAGTCGCGCAGGGCCTCTATGCCATCAACTGCTACATGGGCACCCGCTGGGGCGAGAATAATCCCGAGGATCATGTTCGCTACGCCCGCATCGACCTGATGGGCATGGTCCGCGAGGACCTACTGTTCGACATGGCGCGGCACGTGGATTCCACCGTGCACCAGTTCGAGGACTGGGGCTTGCCGATCATGCGGAACTCGAAGACCGGAGCATATCTGCGTGAGGGCCGTTGGCAGATCATGATCCACGGCGAGTCCTACAAGCCGATCGTAGCCGAGGCCGCCAAGAAATCCGCCGACAAGGTCTTCAACCGTATCTGCGTCACCCATCTGCTGATGGACAACGCCAAGGAAAACCGGGTCGCCGGCGCTGTCGGCTTCAACGTGCGCACGGGCGACTATCACGTCTTCAAGTCGAAGACGGTCATTGTCGCTGCCGGCGGCGCCTCCAACATCTTCAAGCCGCGTTCGGTCGGCGAAGGTGCCGGACGCGTCTGGTATGCGCCGTGGTCGTCCGGCTCGGCTTACGGTCTCATGATCGACGCCGGCGCCAAGATGACGCAGATGGAGAACCGTATCGTCCTGGCCCGCTTCAAGGATGGCTACGGCCCGGTTGGCGCCTACTTCCTGCATTTGAAGACCTACACCCAGAACGGCGTCGGTGAAGAGTACGAATCCAAGTGGTTTCCGGAACTGCAGAAGATGGTCGGCAAGGAGTACCTCGACCCGGAAGTGTCGCACCGGACTCACCGGCCGATCCCGACCTGTCTGCGCAACCATGCCCTGATCAGCGAAGTGAACGCCGGACGTGGTCCCATCCACATGGTGACCATGCACGCCTTCCAGGACCCCCATCTCGAAGAGGTTGGCTGGGAAAACTTCCTCGGCATGACCGTCGGCCAGGCGGTGCTCTGGGCGGCCACTGATGTGGACCCGAAGAGCGAGAACCCGGAACTGACCACCTCGGAGCCCTATGTCATGGGGTCGCACGCGACCGGAGCCGGCGGATGGGCCAGTGGTCCCGAGGACGTCTCTCCGCCGGAATACTTCTGGGGCTATAACCGGATGATGACGGTCGAAGGCTTGTTCGGCGCCGGCGATGCCGTGGGCGGCACGCCGCACGCGTTTTCGTCCGGCTCGTTCACCGAAGGCCGTCTGGCGGCCAAGGCCGCCTGCAAGTACATCGATGACGGCAAGGCGCAGGGTATCCGCGTCTCCGACGATCAGATCGAGCAACGCAAGAAAGAGATCTTCGCGCCGCTAGAACGCTACAAGGTCTACCGCAACGAGATCGTCGCGGGCACTGTGAGCCCAAGTTACATCCATCCCAAGCAGGGCCTTGATCGTCTCCAGAAACTGATGGACGAATATTGCGGCGGCGTAACCGTCAACTACATGACGAACGAAAAGCTGCTGAATATCTGCCTCAAGAAGCTCAACATCATGGAAGAGGATCTTGACTGTCTGGCAGCCAAGGACCTGCATGAGTTGCTGCGCGCCTGGGAATTGAAGCACCGTCACCGGACGGCCGAGTGCGTCACGCATCACACGCTGTTCCGCAAGGAAACCCGCTGGCCGGGCTACTATTACCGCGGCGACGCCATGAAGCTCGACGATGAGAACTGGCACGTTCTGACGGTTTCGCGCCGCGATCCAAAAACTGGTGAGTACACCATGGAGAAGGCGCCCTGCTATCATCTGGTCGATAAGGATGAGGAAAAGCCAGCCGCTGCCGCCGAGTAATCGGCGCTCGGCTATCAATTGAATGGTTCGGCGTTGAATGTGTTGGAGCGGCAGCATCTTGCCGCTTCAACACCGAGCCTGGACGTTCAATTGCCGTCTTGCATCTCCTGGAATTCCGGCCCCGTCCCGCACTGCTAGGGCTGGGGCGCATGGCGTGGAGCATGCTCTCAATTACAAGGCCAATTATGAACATCACCGAAAAGAGCGATGAAGAAATCCTGGCCATCGCCCATCCGTTGTGGAGCGATCTCGTCAGGCACTCGAACCAGGGTGACTACGGCGAGTTCGTCAAACACTTCTCGGCTTCGATGATGCTGGCCTTCAATGAGATCGAGGCCGGTCGGCAATTCACGACCAGCGAGCTGACGCGCAACCTGTCCGAAGAGATCGATTGTCTCGGCATCATTCGCAGGGGTGAACACGTCACCGTGCTGTATCGCCAGCGCAGCACAAAGAAGCCGGGCGAATGGCTGGGCCGGCTTGTCCTGGGCAACGATGGGGAAGAGGTGAGGATTTTCGGCGCGACTATCTTCTGATACGGCGCACCAGCTTCAGCAGGTTTCATGAACGATACAATCCAGGACAACAAGTTCGTCGAGCTCACCTACCAGGTGACGGACCGCGACACCGGGCAGGTCTTCACCGCAGTCGAGTTCCCGCTGGGTTATGTCCACGGACACAACGACGTGCTTGCACCCCATGTCCTCGAGCAGCTTGAGGGCAAGTCCGCCGGCGACACCCTCGCAGTCCCAATCGACTGCAATGAGCTGTACGGCCCCCGTGACGAGTCGCTTGTATTCACCGACCGCATCGAAAACGTCCCGGCCGAGTACCGCGAAGTCGGCACCACCATCGTCATGCAGAACGACCAGGGCGAGAACCGGAACTTCATCGTGACGCGCATGGATGGTGAAACACTGACAGTGGACGGCAACAACCCGCTATGCGGCCGCCATGTGATCTTCACGCTAAATGTACTGACGGTGCGCGATGCGACGGATCAGGAAATCGCATTGGGCGTCTCCGAGCAGGCAATCGGCGAAATAGACGGCGTTTCAAAAGTACCGATTTGAGTGTCTGCGGCCCGGCGGCCACCATTATCGGACCAAATCTTCATTCTATCGTACTTGTCCCCAGGCCGGTCCGGACTTGCACATTGTCCGCGCCGCCAAACAGCCGCGCGCGGGCCAGCGCCTTGATGCCCCGCGCATTGCGGCATCACTAGATGTAAACGTCGGTCCGAAGTTCTCCACCCGGTCCGGGCGTAGCTAGCTGATACCGCCGCAACTGCAGAGGACTACCGCGAAGGCCTGATGGCGCTCGCGGGCAAGGCTTGAGCGGTGCATAGGCGGTCTCCTGCCGCAGCCAAGCATGCAACGTCACACACAGCGCGAACATGCGGCGAACACTTCAGAAGCGCCCCGGCAAGTCCGCGGAACGTCACCACGCTTTGGTGAATCCACAACACCGAAGAAACCGACGGCTGGTGTTGCGACAAAGGTGCTTGGAAAACCGCGCGCCCGATTCTCTACCTAGTGGCCCGTCGCGCCTAAATCGCATCATAGCCGCAACCTCGTTCGATTTAGGCGCGACATGAGGGCCACTAGCAACATCAATGACTTCGTGAGGCGTTTATCACGCCTTAATTGACACCGGCCTCGCCGCACCGCCGGTCAATTAACGCGCGAC
>LOEV01000105.1 GCA_001516065.1 Alphaproteobacteria bacterium BRH_c36 | reverse complement strand
GTGGTTTCGGTGGCGGCGCGCTCGCTTGGTTGCCGCCGCTCCGGCCCGATGGCTTGCCGCCGACCGGCTTGGCTTGTGCGACGCCGCTCGCGCTTGCTTCGATGGCCCCGGACTTCATGGTGAGGCCGATACGCTTGCGTTCCACGTCGACATCCTTGACCCGTACCCGCACGACGTCGCCGGCTTTTACGATGTCGCGCGGATCCTTGACGAAGCGGTCTGCGAGTTCGGAGACGTGCACGAGCCCGTCCTGATGTACGCCGACATCGACGAAGGCGCCGAAGGCGGCAACGTTCGTTACAACGCCTTCGAGCATCATGCCGGTCCTGAGGTCGGAAATCTTTTCGACGCCTTCTTCAAAACTTGCCGTCTTGAACTCCGGGCGCGGATCGCGGCCGGGCTTTTCCAGTTCGGCGAGGATGTCGGTGACGGTTGGAACGCCGAATTGCGCATCGGCAAATCTTTGGGGTTCAAGCGAACGCAGAAACGCCGCGTCGCCGATCATGGCTCTCAACGGTTTCTTCGTCGCTTCCGAGATGCGCTCGACAAGCTTGTAGGCCTCCGGGTGGACGGCGGAGGCATCGAGCGGGTTGGGTCCGTCCATGATGCGCAGGAATCCCGCCGCCTGCTCGAACGCCTTCGGGCCGAGCCGCGCAACTTTCTTGATGTCCGTCCGCTTCTTGAAGGCCCCCTTGTCGTCCCTGTGCAGGACGATGTTCTTGGCGATCGCCGCATTGAGGCCGGCAACGCGCGACAAAAGCGGCGCGGAAGCGGTGTTGATGTCGACGCCGACGGAGTTCACACAATCCTCGACTGCGGCATCCAGCGACTGCGCCAGTTCCGACTGGTCGACGTCGTGCTGGTACTGCCCTACCCCGATCGCCTTTGGATCGATCTTGACGAGTTCGGCGAGAGGATCCTGCAGGCGCCGCGCAATGGAAACTGCGCCGCGAATGCTGACATCGACGTCCGGAAATTCCTTGGCGGCAAGTTCGGAGGCCGAGTAGACCGACGCACCGGCTTCAGAGACCATGACCCGCATCGGCTTTGGGTCCTTGAGATGTTTGAACAGTTCGCCGGCAAGCTTATCGGTTTCCCGGCTCGCGGTGCCGTTGCCGATGGCGATGACCGCGACCTTGTGCTTCATGCACAGCGCCGCAAGCGTTGCGAGCGCCCCTTGCCAGTCGTTGCGCGGCGGGTGCGGATAGACGGTGGCGAAGTCCAACAGCTTGCCCGTCGCATCGACGATCGCGACCTTGACGCCTGTGCGAATACCGGGGTCGAGTCCCATGGTGATGCGCGGCCCGGCTGGTGCGGCCAGCAGCAGGTCCTTGAGATTGGCCTTGAACACGTCGATGGCCGCCTTGTCCGCGCGCTCTTTCAAACGCGCAAAAAGATCCGTCGTGAGCGACTTGTGCAGCTTGGTCTTCCAGGCCTGCCGGACCGTCTCGACAAGCCAGGAATCGCTGGGACGCCGGCGATCGCCGATGTTGAAGGCCGCCATGATCTTGGCTTCGGCGGGTTGATAGGTGTTGCCGGGCTCGCAGGCGACGTCGAGGCCAAGGTTCAGGAAACCCTCGTTGCGCCCGCGCAACAGCGCCAGCGCCCGGTGCGACGGCAAGTCCCTGATCGACTGGTCGAAGGCGAAGTAGTCCGAGAACTTCGCCCCCTCGGTGTCTTTTCCCTTTGCGACTTTCGAGGACAGCCGGCCGGAATTCCAAAGCCATTCGCGAAGCGCCCCGACAAGCCGGGCGTTCTCACCGATTCGCTCGATCAGGACGGCGCGAGCCCCATCGAGGCAGGCCTGGGCGTCGGCAAAACCCAGTTCGGCATTGACGAACTTTGCCGCTTCCTTGTCCGGATCGAGTGCCGGCGTTGAAAGCAGCGCGTCGGCGAGGGTTTCGAGCCCGGCTTCGCGCGCGATCTGCGCCTTCGTGCGCCGCTTCGGTTTGTAGGGCGCGTAGAGATCTTCGAGTTCGACCTTGCTCTCTGCGGCCGCGATGGCCTTCTGCAATTCGTCTGTGAGTTTGCCCTGTTCGCTGATCGAACGCAGGACACTCGCGCGGCGATCCTCCAACTGACGCAGATACCCGAGCCGCTCCTCGATGGTCCGCAATTGCGTATCGTCGAGGCCGCCGGTCTTTTCCTTGCGGTAGCGGGCGACGAAGGGAACCGTGGATCCTTCGCCGAACAATTCCACGGCAGTCGCCACCTGCCCCACCTGGATGTTCAGTTCCCTGGCGATGCGGGCGTTGATCGATGTCACGCTGGTGGTCCTTTTATATGCGTCCGGCCGGCTTGTTCTCGATAGCCTCCGGTTCCGTTTATAGCGTTGCGCGGTGGCGCCCTCTATCGGAATCGCGCGAATGCAACATGAAGCGGTGGACGCAAATGTGCATCCCGAACACTGGTCCACATGCCAAATGCCGCGCTCGCTGCCGCCGCTTGACAATGCCGGGTGCCCCCGGCAACGTCGCCGCGAATTGGGTGAGGCTTGGCATCGAAGGCAACCAGTATGGCAACCGTGAAGCTTTCGGTTCCGAAGAAGTTCCGCCGTGGCGCACTGCGCGACGACGAGGCCGCCTCCCTCAGGTCAGCTTTCGAGATCATGAAACTTGTTGACGCAGCCCGGCCGGTTGCCGGCGCTCGCTGGCTCGACTTCGGCTGCGGCGTGAAGATGGCACAGGCCCTCTACGAGCGTGACAGCCCGCAGGCGCTTTACACCGGACTAGATGTCTACACGGCCATGATCGATCACATGCGCAAGGCGCTGGCGGGCGACGCCCGCTATATGTTCGCAACGGTACCCTTCCAGAACGACATGTACAACCCGAAGGGCGAGGCGATGACGCCGCAGTCGGTTCTGCCACTTCCCGACGAGCCGTTCGATATTCTGACGATGTTCTCTGTCATCACCCATCTGGCACCGCAGGACACCGCGGCGATTCTGGCAATTCTGCGCCGCTATGCGGCGGCTGAGGCGCGTCTTGTGTTCTCGTGCTTCGTCGATGCCGAGCAGATCAAACCGTTCTTCGATGAGGTTCCCGACAAACCCCTGCTGCGCGCGCGCTATCGCAAGTCGACGATGGAAGACATGATCACGGCGGCAAACTGGAAGATTATCGAAGATGTCAGAGCGGTCCCCGGCGTGATCCAGCACCGCTATGTCTGCGCACCCGCGTGAGTCCGGTAATGGTCCACGCCACTCCATCCGAACAGGTATGAATCGGCGCAAGGTCAAGCCATGCCACTAAGCGCCATCGATATCCTCGACTATGCTGCCATCGCCTGGTTTGCCGTTTGTTATTTCGGCTATGGCTGGGCGGTGAAGTATGGCCCGCTGAAACACAAGGTCGGTCTCGTTGCCGCCGTCGAGTTGCGCCGCGTGCAATGGATGCGGGCTGCATTGCATCGTGATGTCCGCATCATGGATGCGCAGTTGATGACGTCGCTGTCGAGCGGGACCGCGTTCTTTGCCTCCACCACCGTAATCGTTCTCGGTGGATTGGCGGCAATGCTTGGGGCCGCCGATAACGTCAAGATCCGCCTCGAACAGCTTCCCTTCGTTGGCGAGACGGCGATTGTGATGTGGGAACTCAAGATCATGTTCATGATGGCGCTGGTCATCCGCGCCTTCTTCAAGTTCGCCTGGGCCTTCCGGCTGACCCATTACCTCGGCATCATGCTCGGCGCCATGCCGGCCTGGAGCGGCGAGGATCTCGCGCTGGGCGAACGCCACATCGAAAAGACCGCGCGGCTTGCCTCCATCGCCGCAACGCACACCAATGACGGTCTTCGGACCATTTACTTCGCCATCGCCGGGCTCGGCTGGTTCCTGCATCCGCTGATCTTCATTGCGGCCTGCAGCTGGGTCCTCTGGGTCGTCTATCGGCGCGAGTACCGTTCGAATGCGTTGGCAGCCGTCGGCGACAGCGACGTCTAACGCCGCCCCCGTTCGCGCCGGCTTCACTTTCCGGTGGGCGCCAACAGTCGCACGAATTCGCCGGCAAGCGTGTGCGAAAAGCTGTCCGACAGATGGTGCTTGTCCGACATCAGAACCCGCCCATCGGTCACGGCCCGGCACACGCCGTCCGGGCAGATGCGAGGATTGACGTCCAGGATCGACACGCCTGCTGGCAGCTCCGCCGATTGCGTCTTGGGATAGCTGTTGGGTGATCTCAGATCCTCGAAGCGCCAGACGCATTCGCCGGCATTCCCGGTCCTCTTCAGACAGTCCCCAGGCGCTTCCGGCAACACTGGCGTGTCGCGCATGACGACGGTCGGTGCGATGCTCGCCAGTTGGCTAAACGTGACTTGTTCGCTTGCCGCCGGTAGCGGATTTGTCATGCTCGACACGACGACGAGATCCGGCTTCGTCCCCTTTAGTTCCGCCATGACGCGCCGGCGCCACGCCTCGCACTCGGGATAAGCCTGGCCGTTGCCATGAACCTGCGCCGCCTCGATTGGACGGCACGATGCCTTGATCCGCACCAGCAGCCGCCAGCCCTGCTTCTCGGCGGCTATGTCGAGCGCCGAAAACCAGTTGCCGGCATGCGAGTCGCCAAATAGCACCACCGACTTGGCGCCATCCTTGGCACCGTACACGCAGGACGCGTAATCGACGTCCACGAAGCGCAACAGGCAGCGGTCCGAGTAGATCACCGGACGATCCTGCTTGATCGCCGTCAGGCTCATAAACGAGCCGTTGCCGAGCGCCACCGCGTCGGGCCCGAACGCCTTCATCGCCAGCCCGCTCGCAGCGCCGGCGGCAATCAGAAGCCCGCCGATCATGTACGTCTTTGGCCGGGATGCCTTGAGGGCGGCGCTGTGGCGGAACGGCCGCTCGACGAACTGGTAGGTCGCAGCCGCCAGTGAGAAAGACACCGCGATTGCGATCCACGCCGGCGCGCTTCCAGGTTCTCCTGGCGCCTCGCCGGTCCCCGCTGCGCTCATGCCAGCAAAGACGATCAGCGGCCAGTGCCAGAGGTACCACGAAAAGGAGATGCGGCCGACATAGCGAAGCGGGGCCGCCGACAACATCGTCGACGGCAATGTCCCCGGGGCTCCACCGAAAAAGAGCAGCAGGGCAGCGGCGAGGGTCGGTGCGACGGCGGCTACGCCGGGATATGCGGTCCGCTCGGAAATCACGAGGCAACTGGCAATGAGTACGCCGATGCAGGCGACCCCGATTGCCCCCGACACCCTCTGTCGATGATCACCAACGCCGTTCGCGACAACGGCAGCCATTGCACCTGCCAGCAACTGCCAGGCGCGCGCGAACGTGTCGAAGAACGCCAGCGCAGGATTCGACGATGTGACCGCAACGCAATAGATCAGCGATACAACGGCGATCACGCCGATCATAAAGCCGATCACGGCACCGGCCGCCTGGCGCGGCGCGCACCGCTTGAGCAACAGCACAGATCCCGCCAGCAGCAGCGGCCAGAACAGATAAAACTGTTCCTCGACCGCCAGCGACCAGTAGTGCAGCAGGGGGTTGTCGCGGTCGTCCTGCGCGAGATAGTCGACTGCCTCGCCGGCCTGGCGCCAGTTGTAATAGAACAGCGCCGCCGCGATGAGGTGGCGGCCCAGGAGGCGCGCATCTATACTCGATACGAACAGGGCCATCACTGCCGTAGCGCACAGCACCAGCGTCGCCGCCGGAAGAATCCGCCGGATGCGGCGCGCCCAGAAATCGACGAGGTCGATCCGGCCGGTCGCTTCGATTTCGCGCAGCAGGAGCTGGGTTATGAGAAATCCCGAGATAACGAAGAAGACGTCGACTCCGATGAAGCCGCCTGGAAGCATCGCTGGAAAAGCGTGAAACGCAACCACCGCCCCGACGCAGAGTGCGCGCAAGCCCTCGATATCCGGTCTGAAGCCGGCTGCATCGTGTCGCGGGGCCGCTCGTAAAGTGGGAGAGGGCTCTGCGCTGGCGAGGGTGCGGGACATGGCGGGTTCGAATTCTTCTGCTGCGCTACTGGCTGGGCATCCATAGCCCGGCGCGCGGCAGACCGAAACATCCAGTGGTGTATTTTCCCGAGGCACTCTCACCGGCGTGGCAGCCCGAAGACACTTTGATCACAACCTCGTCCTGCCGGCAGCTCGCCGTGACTGCGGGTTAATCGGCGGCGACGGCTGCTCCGCTGGCAATCATCGCTGCGATTTCGTCAGAACTGAAGCCGGCCTCTCCCAGGACTTTACGGGTGTGCTGCCCCATGAGCGGCGCAGGTTTTTCCACTCCACCCGGCGTCTTCGAAAACTTGACTGGATGCCCGATAGTCCTCACCTCTCCGGCGACGGGGTGCTGCGTCGAGACGATCATGTCCCGGTGCAAAGCCTGCGGGTCGGCATGCATTTCCGTGATTGTCAACACCGGTCCGGCGGGGACGCCGCCCTCCTCGAAGATCGCAAGCCATTGGGCGGTCGTCTTGTGCTGCACGATGGCGTTGAGGAGATCCGCCAGGATTTCCCGGTTCTGGATACGCACCGCATTGGATGAAAATCTGGGATCGTCGTTGAGTTCGGGCGCACCTATGAGCGCCAGCGTTCTCTCCCAGTTAGCCTGATTGGCAGCCCCGATGTTGATCCAGCCATCGGCGGTCTTGAATGCCTGGTAGGGCGCGTTGAGCGGATGTGCGGACCCCATTGCGTGCGGCGCCTCGCCGGTGGCGAAGGCGATGGCCGATTGCCAGTAGGTATGCGTGATCGCGGCTTCGAAGAGCGAGGTGTCGACCTTTTGCCCCTCGCCGGTTTTGAGCTTGTGGGCGTAGGCTGCCGCAATACCCATCGCCGCGACGATGCCGGCCGTGATGTCGGAGACAGGGGCGCCGACCTTGACCGGTTCGCGGCCCGGCCCTTCGCCGGTGATCGACATCAGTCCCGACATGCCTTGCGCGATGAGATCGAAGCCGCCGCGATGTGCATAAGGGCCCGTGCGCCCAAATCCGGACACCTCGCAATAGATGAGTCCTGGGTTGATCGCGCTGAGCTGCTCGTAGCCGAGGCCGAGCTTTTCCATCGTACCGAGCCGGTAGTTTTCGATCAGCACATCCGCGCTTTCCACCAGCCGCTTCAACGCCGCCTTGCCCGCTTCCGATTTGAGGTCCAGCACGATACCGCGCTTGTTGCGGTTCATCATCAGGAAGGCGGCACTCTCGCCGTTGATCGTCGGCGGCACGAAGCGGCGCGTGTCGTCGCCGTTGAGTTTTTCGACCTTGATGACGTCGGCGCCCATGTCGGCCAGCATCAATCCGGCTACCGGCCCGGCCATGATGTGTGCGAGTTCGATGACGCGGCAACCCGAAAGCGGACCTGACATGTCAAACTCCTTTTCCTGCCTGGTAGCGACGTGCGGCCCGATTCGCGAGGCGGTCTACGCAGCTCCTTATCGGTAGAAGTACTCGACGAGGAACATGGGAACGACCGGCACGTATGTACACAGCATGAGCACCGCGAACAGCACACCGACGAAGTAGATGTTGACCTTGGATACTTCCCATATGTTTGCCCTGGCGACCGCGCAAGCGGTGATGAGAACGCTTGCCACCGGCGGCGTCTGCTGGCCGATGGCCAGATTGAGCGTCACGACGAGACCGAAGTGGACCGGGTCGATCCCGGCGGCATTGATCAGCGGGATGACGATCGGGATCACGAGAATGATCGCCGCCGCCGAGTGCAGGAAAAATCCGATAATCAGGAAGAAGACGTTGAGAATCGCCAGGATGACGTACTGGTTGGAGGTGAAATCGAGGATGCTTTGCGCCAGCTGCTGGGGCACCTGCGCGCGCGTCAGGAACCCGCCCATCAGAACGCTTGCAGCAACCAGCAGCATCACCACGGCGGTCTGCATGCCGCCATCCAGCATCGCGCGGCGCAGATGCCGGAAGTTGAATTCGCGATACCAAGCCCCGACCACGAGCGCCGCGATGACCGCGAGACCGGCAGCTTCAGTTGCCGTGACCCATCCCCCGAAGATGCCGCCGAGAATGATGATAGGCAGCGTGAACGCTGGAAGCGCGTCCATGAAGGTCTCGAAAACACGCTTGGTATTGAACGCTTCCTCGACCGGCAGGTTGTATTTTACGGCGAACATGTAGGCGACCAGCATCAAACCGGCAGCACCGAGCAGGCCGGGCACCACACCCGCCACGAACAGCTGTTCGACGGAGGTATTGGCGGAAGTTGCATAAAGGATCATCGGGATCGACGGAGGAATGATGATCGCCAGCGACGCCGACGACGACGTGACAGCCGCCGCGAATGGAGCCGAGTATCCGCGCTTCTTCATCTGCGGGATGAGGATAGAACCGAGGGCGGCGACATCGGCCACCGCCGAACCCGAGATCTCGGCAAAGAACAGCGATACGCCGATGTTGACCATGGCGAGACCGCCGCGCACGAAACCGATCAGCGCCGAGACGAAATTGATCAACCGGTCGGTGATGCCGCCCGCATTCATCAGGGCGCCGGCGAGCACGAACATCGGAATCGCGATCAACGAGAATTTGGTCGAACCATCGTACATGTCGAGGGCGACGGTGACGAGGCTGCCTGTTCCCTCCGTAGCGAGCAGTCCGACGATGGCCGCAACCGCAAGTGCCACCGCGATTGGCACGTTGATGCAGATGAGGACCAGAAGGGTGACGAAGCATAAGAGGATCAGCATGGCTCAGTTCGTCCCCGCCTTCTTGAGTTCGGTCTCGACCTCTTCCTCGATCTCAGCGTGCTCGATCGACTTGCCCCTGGCCGTCATCCGCCAGTACTGCGGCAGGCTGAGGACTTCGCAGACGATGAACAGCACCGCGCCGATTGGAATGACCGATTGCGTGATCTGCACCGGAACCCAGGTCAGCGACACCAGGTAGTCGCCTTGCAGCACTTGGAGAACCTGCCAGCCGGCCCAGGCCATGATGACGAAGAAGCCAATGACAACGACTTCGCCGAAGATGAGCGCCGCCATCCGCGTATAGAGCGGCAGCGCCAGCAGCACTGTGTCGAAGCCGATGTGGCGCCGCTTGAGAGCGGCCAGTGCGGCACCGTAATAGGTGATCCAGGCGAGGAAGATTTCCGCGACCTCGTCATACCAGGACAGCGAGTTGCCGCTGATGCGGAAAAGGACGGCGACGATGACGACGATCGTCAAAAAGATCATGAGACCCACGGTGATGGATTCGAGAATCCACTCGAGGGTCCGGCTAAGACTGGCGATCATCGCGCTCAAACCTCAATGTCGGAGCTGGCGCCCGGACGGGACATCGCGGGCCGGGGATGAACCCGGCCCGCAAACGTCGTACGTTGAAAGCATAAATTGTTGGAGATCAGTTGGCGGCCGATTGCACCGCTTCGATAAGTTCCTTGCCGCCTTTGACGGTTGAAGAGAACTCGTCGTAGATCGGCTTCGAAGCTGCGATGAAGGCAGCCTTGTCGGCTTCGTTCACTTCGATGCCGGATTTCTTTAGGTTTTCCAGAAGTTCCGTCTCAAGCCGTGCGGCTTCCTTGTAAACGAAGTCCTGGCTCTCCTTGCCACACTGTCTCAACGCTGCCTGGACGTCGCCGGGCAGCTTGGCGAATTCGTCCTTGGCGGTGAGCACGTAGGCGGGCGTATAGACGTGTCCCGTGATGGAGAGGTACTTCTGCGCTTCCTGGAATTTGGCCGACCAGATCTGCGCGTAGGGATTTTCCTGCCCGTCGATGACGCCGGTCTTCAGTGCGGTAAAGACTTCCGAGAACGCCATCGGCGTCGGGTTGGCGCCATAAAGCTGGAACATCTTCACGCGCCATGTCCCCTTGGGCGTGCGCAGCTTGATGCCGGCGAGGTCTTCAGGTTTGTTGATCGGCCGCAAGTTGTTGGTGATGTGGCGGAAGCCGTTTTCCATCAGGCCGATGATCTCATAGCCCTTGGCCTGAACCGCAGGCTGGAAGACGCTGTCCATCATCTTGGCCTGGACGCGGCGCATGTGGTCGCGGTCCTTGATGATGTAGGGCATTTCGAAGACGCCGAACTCTTCGGAGACCGAAGACATCACCGACGACGGCAGTGCGAACGTCACCTGTCCGAGCTTCAGCTTCTGCAGGAGTTCCTTATCCTTGCCGAGCTGCGAGGAGCCGAAGGTCTGGACTTCGCCCTTGTCGCCGAGGGCTGCGTTGGAACAGCGGGCGAATTCATTGGCGCTGGTCTCGAACAGCGAGCCGGGTTCGCCGACGTGACCGAATTTCAACACGAGCTTGTCGGCCAGAGCCGGCGTTGCAAGTGAGGCCGCAAATGCGGCCGCGGCGAACAATGTCGTGCGTTTCATGGTGAGATCCTCCCGATTGTTATGGTTCGACCGTTATCGGTCTTGTCGACTTCTTTACGTGACGTGGTCAGGCCGTGGCACCCTGAACTTCGCTCTTGCGGCCGGCGCTTCAAGGCGGGTGGCCATCGCCCGCCGGTGACGCCGGCGCAACTCGATTGCAACCATGACCCCACTCTTGTCAGCATGCTTGCCACCGCAGCGAATTCGTAATTATGTATTATGCATACATACGGGCGAGGCTTGTCAATGGCGGTGCAGACGATGGAGGTGGCTCCAGGGCTGGAGAAAAAGCTGGCCAGGGAGATCGAGGGCGATGTGCTGTTCGACGCCTTCACCCGCGCCCGCTATGCCACTGACGCTTCGATCTACCAAATGATGCCGCTCGGCGTCGTCATCCCGAAAAGCTTCGAGGACGTAGAGACAACCCTTGCCATCGCACGGTGCGAAGGCGTCCCCGTGCTGCCGCGCGGCGGGGGGACCTCGCAGTGCGGCCAGACCGTCAATGAAGCCATCGTCATTGACTTCTCCCGGCACCTCAACGCGCTTCTCTCGGTCGATACCGCGGCCGGCTCCGCAGACGTGCAGCCGGGCCTTGTCCTCGACCACCTCAATGACGCCTTGAAACCCCACGGGCTCTGGTATCCCGTTGATGTTTCGACGGGTTCGCGCGCCACCATCGGCGGCATGACGGCCAACAACTCGTGCGGCTCGCGTTCGATCCGCTATGGCACTTCCCGCGATAACGTCCTTGCAGTCGACGCACTGATGGCCGATGGCACGCGCGCCCATTTCGGCCAGGTCTCTGATAGTTCGCCCAACGGAATTCCCGCCGAACTCGTCCGCGACCTGCTCGACCTCGGTCGCCGCGAGGAAGCCGAAATCCGCGAACGTTTTCCCAACGTCATCCGCCGGGTCGGCGGCTACAACATCGATGCTCTGCTTCCGGACAATGCCGGCAATAACCTGGCCCATCTCCTGGTCGGCTCCGAAGGCACGCTCGCGGTCAGCGAGAGGATCAGTCTAAAGCTGTCGCCGGTGTTGCGCCAGAAGGTGCTCGGCGTATGCCACTTTCCGACCTTCTACGAGGCGATGGACGCAGCCCAGCACATCGTGAAGCTCGACCCGACGGCCGTCGAACTGGTGGATTCGAACATCATCCGGCTGGGCCGTGACATTGCCATGTTTCGTCCTGTGGTCGACGCTTTCGTCAGGGGCGATCCCGCAGCCCTTCTCATCGTTGAATTCGCCGAACCCGACCAGAAGGAGAACCTGCGCCGCCTTGATGCGCTCGACGACCTGATGGCCGATCTCGGATTCCGCTGGGGCGATCGCGGGAAGAAGGACGGCGGCGTCGTCAAGGCAACGGATCCCGCGTTCCAGTCGAAGATCATCGAGGTGCGCAAGCAGGGACTCAACATCGTCATGTCGATGAAGTCGGAGGGCAAGCCCGTCTCCTTTGTCGAGGACTGTGCCGTTGAACTCAAGGACCTCGCCGAATACACCGACCGCCTGACCGGTATCTTCAGGAAATACGGTACGAGCGGCACATGGTATGCGCACGCCTCCGTCGGCACCCTGCACGTCCGCCCAGTGCTCAACCTGAAGCTGGACACCGACCTCAACGCCATGCGCGCCATCGCCGAAGAGGCCTTCGATATGGTGCGCGAATACAAGGGTTCCCACTCGGGCGAACACGGCGACGGCATCGCGCGTTCTGAGTTCCATCGCACAATGTTCGGCGAACGCATGGTCGAGAATTTCGAGTGGGTGAAGGACCGCTTCGATCCGCACGGCCTGCTCAATCCAGGCAAGATCGTACGTCCCCCGCGCATGAACGATCGCCGACTGCTGCGCTACGGCCCCGGCTACCAGGTGCCAGAGTTCGACACGGTCTTCGACTGGAAGGGCCACTACGGCGCCGGACGCGGTTTCCAGGGCGCGGTCGAGATGTGCAACAACAATGGCGCCTGCCGGAAAATGCGCGACGGCGTCATGTGCCCATCCTATCGGATCACGGAAAACGAGCGCGATGTCGTGCGCGGCCGGGCCAATTCGCTCCGCCTCGCCATGTCCGGCCAACTCGGTCCAGACGCGCTCGCCTCCGACGAGATGGCCGAGACCCTCTCGTTGTGCGTCTCCTGCAAGGCCTGCCGCCGCGAGTGCCCGACCGGCGTCGACATGGCCAAGATGAAGATCGAGGTGCTGGCCCGGCGGGCGAAGAAGAACGGGATTTCCTTGCGCGACCGCCTCGTCGCCTACCTGCCGCGGTATGCTGAGGTTGCTTCGCGCGTTCCCTGGGCGATGAACCTGCGCGATAGGCTGCCGGGTGCCGCGGTCCTGTCGGATCGGATGCTGGGCCTCAGCGCCAACCGCCGCCTGCCGCAATGGCACGCGGATGCCTACCGACCGGCAGGAACCCGATCGCGCCCCGGGCACGCCGACGTATTGCTCTTCGCCGACACCTTTAACCGCTACTTTGAACCCGCAAACCTGCGCGCGACCGAAACGGTCCTAGAGCGCGCCGGAATAAGGTTCGCACACGCCACCCCCCGCGAAGAGGACGGACGCCGCCCGCTGTGCTGCGGCCGCACCTTCTTCTCAGCAGGCCTTGCCGATGAAGCCAGGCAGGAACTCGGCCGCACCATCGCCGCCTTCCGGCCGACCCTTGAGAACGGCGGCTACGTCGTCGGTCTCGAGCCCTCCTGCGTGATCACCTTCCGCGATGAAGCTGTCGCCCTGCTCGGGGATGCCTGGAGCGAAGATCTGGCGAGCCGGGTGCTGCTCTTGGAAGAATACCTTTGCAAGAAACGCGAGGTCGGCGAATTCGACCTGCAACTCGGGCCTGTGGCAGCAAAAAAGGCTCTCCTGCACGGGCATTGCCATCAGAAATCGTTCAATGCCGTGAGCCCCGTGCAGACCGTGCTCGCACTGATCCCAGATCTCGAAATCGAGTTGATCGAAACGAGTTGCTGCGGCATGGCCGGCGCCTTCGGTTATCAGTCGGAAACTTATCACACGTCGGTCGCAATGGCCGAGCTGGCGCTGCTGCCTCGTGTGCGCGAGGCCGATGCGCAGACCGTCATCATCGCCGACGGCACGTCCTGCCGGCATCAGATTGCCGATGGCTCCGCTCGTCAGGCCGTGCATGTCGCGCGACTTCTTCTGGAAGCTTCTACAGGCCTGCCCGATTGAACCAGCAATAGGAAGACCGCTCATGGGCACCTCTGCCATCGCGCCAATAGAGCGGCGCGCGCTTCACGAAGACCTCGCCGAAAAGCTGCGCCGCGCGATCGTTCATGGCGAACTCAGGCCCGGCGAAAAGATCTCGGAAAAGATCCTTTGCGAGCAGTTCGGCGTCTCCCGCACCCCTGTCCGCGAGGCCCTCAAGATCCTGTCGACCGAGGGTCTCGTGCAGCTCATGCAGAACCGGGGCGCCTCCGTCACCGAAGTCACTTGGGAAGACATGCAGCACGCATTCCCGGTGATGGGCGCGCTCGAAGCCCTCGCCGGCGAACTCGCCTGCCAGAATGCGAGCGATGCCCAGATTGAACGCGCCGCCGCGCTCCACGCCCGGATGGTGGCGATGTTCGAAAAGGGAGACCGCAAGGGCTACTTCCGCGTCAACGAGGAAGTCCACCAGCTCATCCTGGAAGCGTCCGGCAACACCGCCCTCCCCCGCCTGTTGCGCACCGTTAGCGGACAGGTGCGCCGCGCCCGCTATATGGCCAATCTTTCCAAGGAGCGCTGGACTGAAGCGGTTGCCGAACATGAGGAGATTCTGTCCGCATTTGCGGCACGCGATGGCAAGAGGGTCAGCCGGTTGTTAAAGGCCCACCTGGCAAACAAGCTTTCAGCCCTCGCGAAGGCCTTCGCCCAGACCAAGTTCAAAACTTGAGCAGCCTCCGGTGCCAAGCCGTTCAGATCTGCCCGAGTTCGAGGAAGCTCAAGCCTGACAAAGCGAGCGCCAGAAGCGCCAGTATCCAGCGCGCACGCTGCGTTGTTCCTGCAGCCCCCAATATCAGAAGCGTCAGAATGACGGCCACGGCTACCATGTTGATGACAACGCAGCCGGCCATGCCGAGGCCGCGGACCGTGGTGGCTCCCTCGATGTAGGTCGCTCCCGCGATTCCGATGAGAACCGCGCCGAGCAGCCGCGGCCACAAGCCGGACTGCGGTTTGGGCAAACCGAACACGCTGCATACCGTCAAAGGCAACAGTAGCAGGACGAGGCCGCCACTGAGTTTCAGGACTGTCTCGATGTAGAGGAGCTGCTGCACGAGCGCTGGTTCAAACCTGGTCGGCGACGATCAGCGCCTGTTATCGCGCTGGGAATCCCACCAGTCGCCGGTGCCGAACTGGGGCCCCTTGTCCTCCACGACATCCTGGTCGAACAAGTTGCCGAACATACCACCGTCGCTGCCAGCCTTGGGTGCCGGGGGAGGCGAAAAATCGGCAGCCAGCACCTTGGTGAGGTCGGTCTTGATGGCGGCTGTCCGCTTCCCATTGCAGTAATCGGGTTCGCTGGCAGCAGCAGTCATCACGCCACGGTAGCCGGTGTCATAAATCTGCTCGACCTTCGTCAGGTCGGCGACTGCCAGCCCGCCGGCGGCTTCCGCTGCAAGGTAGTTCGACTTCAGGGCTGCCGCGTCGAAGTTATAGCCGCACTTGGAGGCACGCGCAGCGACCGTACCAACATGAAGCGCTCGTCCGGTCGGGGTATTGTTGTCGGGTGCAGCGACGGGAGCGGCCGCCTGACTTGAGCCGCCGAAGAGAGAGCCGGTAGTAATACCCGGGCCAGACGAACATCCTGCAGCCAGCAAGGTGGTGGCAGCAATGAAGGCGGCGCGAGCGCGAAGGCGAAGAGTCATCGTCCGAAACCCCCGGAATCGAAACCATTGTTCAAGATGAGGATTGCCCGACCTTTGGGCACCGGTCAATCGGCATCGCGAATTAGCTGTGAGCGCAAATTGGCCGGAATAAAGGCTGTGAGAAGAACCGCAGCCGGATAGCTGCCGGCGTTGCCGATGCATCAGCGTTGCAACTCGCGCACGGCACGCTCCAACCCGTCGAGCGTCAAGGGGAACATGCGCCCGGACAGCAACGTCCTCACGATACCGACCGATTGCGTCCAGTCCCAATGCTTCTCTGGCACCGGATTGAGCCACACGCAGCTCGAATAGGCATCCGTGATGCGTTGCAGCCAAGCCGATCCGGGCTCCTGGTTCATGTGCTCGACCGAACCACCGGGCACGACGATCTCGTAGGGACTCATCGAGGCATCGCCGACGAAGACCACCTTGTAGTCGGCTGGATAAGTGTTGAGCACATCCGCAGTTGCGAGCATTTCCGCGCGTCGCCGCGCATTGCTGCGCCAGACCGCCTCATAAGGGCAGTTGTGGAAGTAATAGTACTCCAGGTGCTTGAACTCGCTGCGCGCCGCCGAGAACAGTTCCTCGGCGATTTTCACATGCCAGTCCATCGAACCGCCGACGTCGAAGAACATCAACACTTTGATAGCGTTGCGCCGCTCAGGCCGCATTTTGATGTCGAGAAAACCGCGTTCAGCCGTGGACCGGATCGTATCGTCGAGATCCAATTCCTCCGCCGCCCCCTGCCGCGCCAGTTTGCGCAACTTGCGCAGCGCCACCCTGAGATTGCGCGTGCCGACTTCGACGCCATCGTCAAGGTCGCGGAATTCGCGCTTGTCCCAGACCTTGATCGCGCGACGATGCCGGCTTTCCTTCTGGCCGATCCGGACACCGGCGGGATTGTAACCGTAGGCGCCGAACGGCGACGTGCCGCCCGTACCGATCCATTTGCTGCCGCCCTGGTGGCGGCCCTTCTGCTCATCCAGGCGCTGGCGCAGGGTCTCCATGATCTTGTCCCAGCCGCCGAGTTCCTCGATGCGCGCCATGTCTTCGGGACTCAAGTTCAGCTCCGACATGGCTCTCAACCATTCGGCCGGGATCTCGACCTGGGCTTCGGCGCCGTCCTGTAGACCGCTGAGCCCCTTGAACACCTGCCCGAATACCTGATCGAAGCGATCGAGATGGCGTTCGTCTTTCACCAGCGCCGCGCGTGACAGATAGTAGAAATCCTCCACCCGGCCACTAGCAATCCCAGCCTGCATCGCCTCCATAAGCGTCAGGTATTCGCGCAGGGAGACCGGCAGCTTTGCCGCCTTGAGCTCGTTGAAGAAGGTTACGAACATCTCGTCATCCGCTCGATTGAATCGGCTGAGGCCAACACAGCCCAGAGCGTTGGATTAGCATCAGGCAACGTCGCGACCAAGCCAACCGACGCCTTGAAATGCATAGTCGCCAGCCAAAACAAGAAAAACCGGCCCGAAGGCCGGCTTTTCCCTGGAAATGGAGATTTGAAGTCCAACGCGGTTGGAGAGATGCGTGGGACCCCGGATTTACGGATCAGAAGTTGATCAGACCACCGAACTTGACGAGGTCGAATTCCTCCAGATCGTTGCTGCCGAAGTTGATGCCGCCACCGCAGCCGCCGAATGCGCCGCAGGTCACATCACCTTCGTAGTGACGCCAGGCGACCCACAACTGCATTGCAGCAGCGTCGACGTTCTGGACGACACCGAGACCGTACTGTTCAAGTTCGGTCGAATTGATGCCAGCGTCGAACATGCCAGCAGTAAAGGTATCGTTGTGCTGACCATATTCGCCGTAGAACGTGGTCGAGCCGATCGCGAAGACCTGACGCTTCAGACCCGCCTTGAGGTAGAACATGTCCCCGTCCGGGTTGTTCTGGCCGGCACCGCGAACCGAAGCGGTGGTGTCGTTGAAGGCTGTAGCATAGGCACCGTAGAAGAACAGGCCGCTCGAGACATGCTCGATGTAGCCGCCCAACTGCAGATGACCGATGTCAAGACCGCCATTGTTGCGGGCTGCGAGCATGGTTGGCACGCCAGGACCGGCAGTACCGGTTTCATCGCTGGAGTGGCTGTAGGCAATAGCACCTGCCAGCTTCACGCCGCTGAACTCACCGGCATAACGGCCCGAAAGCGCCCACATGTCATCTTCACCCCACGATGCCGAAGCACCGAAGCCAGCAAAGGTAGGCGTATCGTAGCGCACGTTGTTACTGGGCACGCCGTCACAGTCGCCAAATGCGCCGCCGTAACCGTTGAGCGCGTGGCAGTTTGCGAAGCTCCCCCAGGAGAGACCGGTGTAACCGCCATTTGCACGGGTAACGAAGCCGTTCACGTCATACATAACGTAGTTTGCCTGCACCAGGGAACCAGAACCGTCGGGCAGGATCGCCTGGTTGTCTGCGGCAGACGACTGCTGACCGACGCTGACGCGGCCAAGTCGCTCGCTCTTCAAGAACCAGTAGGCGCTCTCGAGTGCGAGCACACCAGCACCGCCACCCTGCAGGATGAGCATGGCGTTGGGGCCTTCGTCGCTGTTCTGGGTGACCGTTAGCGAGTCGTTATTCATGGCTTCGATTTTGAGCAGGAAGCCAGCCGACCATTCGCTGTTGATCTGCGCTTTGCCCGAGAAGGCGAAGTGCGTGCCGATCGATACCGAACCAGTATCGGTAACGTAAACGTTGCTCTCCTGGCCGTCGTCCCAGATCACGAGTTGCTGGGCGACAAAGCCGGACACCGTCAGCGATACCTTGCGGTTGCCCTTGCGGGCCGTCGTAGCTTCGAGTTCGGCGACACGTTCTTCAAGATCGGCGCAGCAGTCTCCACCGAGGTCAGCAGCTTGCGCCCCCGTTGCAAGGCTGCCCACCAGAAGGCCGGCCGCCAGCAAGGCGCTCAGGCTGTATTTGTTCATCGACTATCTCCTAGTCTGCGTTGTCTACTTGTTGGCGGACGCCTGAACAGCACGCGAAACTAAAAGGCCGCACACATTAGCGCGGCGATGAACGCTAGGACTGAGCCGCATGCCCAGAAATTGATCGATTCGCATAGGGGCCACAATTGATCGTTGCTGCAGGGCAGGTTGAGCAGTCTTTGTGTGTCAATGCTGCAACGCATTGTGCAGAGCGGTTACAAATTCGCGAGCGGATCATTTAGATGAAAAATTGTAAAAAGCTGCCAATGTGAGAATTCAAAACCCGGAACCACCAAGTCAGAAAAAAATATTACGGAGAAAGTGTCATCTGCTGCTGACTTTCACAGATTTGAAAGTTCCCGGCGTCTGCGCTGCAAAATGATGTGGATGGAGCCCGAAATCAGCCGCGCGACAGTCCCCGTTGCTGGATGCGATGGGGGCGGAAACTCTGAGTGGTGCCGGAAGTACACTGTTTTTGAGGCAATCCCCACTGTTTTAGTGGGCGCAGCACACGGGTGCCGATCCTTCTGAACGCCGTCCAAATCATTTCGCCAGGCAATCGGGGCCGCGATCGGCGGCCGCAGTCAATGGTCGGCAAGCACGTTGGTCGAAGAGCTCGATATTTGTGGAAGCGACCAAACCGAAATGGCCCAGGGGCTGCTGAACCGGCCGCACCGGGTTAGCGGTGTCGAGCCGGACGCCACCGCAAAACAGAAAAGGCCACCCCGGTAACCGGGATGGCCTTTCTTAGAATTCAAGTTCGACAGCCGGATCAGAAGGCGATCAGAGCACCGAACTTCACGAGGTCGAACTCTTCGAGGCTGTTGCTGCCCGTGCCGAGGCCGAGGCCTGCGCAGCTGCCGGCCACCTGATTGGCGCACGTCACGTCACCTTCGTAGTGGCGCCAGGAGAGCCACATCTGCATGGCGGCTGCATCGATGTTCTGCACAATGCCAATGCCATACTGCTCGAGTTCCGAGGCGTTCACGCCGGCGTCGTACATTCCAGCGGTAAAGGAGTCGTCGTGACGACCGTATTCACCGTAGATCGTCGTGCCGCCGAGGCTTGTCCACTGACCCTTCAAGCCGGCTTTGATGTACCACATCTCGCCGTCCGGGTTCGTCTGGCCAGCACCGCGAACTGATGCCGTGGTGTCATTGTAAGCCTGGGCATACGCGCCGTAGACGAAGAGGCCGGACTGGACGTGCTCGATGTAGGCACCGGTCTGCAAGTGGCCGATGTCGAGGCCGCCGTTGTTACGTGCTGCAAGCATGGTCGGGACGCCTGGGCCGGCCGTGCCAGTTTCGTCCGTCGTTTCGTGATAGGCGATGGCCGCGGCAACCTTGAAGCCGACGAACTCACCGGCATAACGGCCCGAAACGGCCCACATGTCGTCTTCACCCCAGGAAGCCGATGCCGAGAAGCCGGCAAAAGTAGGGGTGTCATAGCGAACATTGTTGCTTGGAACACCGTCGCAGTCGCCGAAGGCGCCGCCATAGCCATTCAGGCCCTGGCAGTTTGCGAGCGAACCCCAGGTAAAGCCGGTATATCCACCGCCAGCGCGTGTGGTGAAGCCGTTTACGTCATACATAACGTAGTTGGCCTGGACCAGCGAACCCGAACCGTCCGGCAGGATGGCTTGGTTATCCGCAGCCGAGGACTGCTGACCGAGCGAAACGCGGCCCAGCGTGTTGCTCTTCAAGAACCAATAGGCACTTTCGAGG
The DNA here is from genome assembly GCA_001516065.1 of Alphaproteobacteria bacterium BRH_c36. Classification (GTDB taxonomy): domain Bacteria; phylum Pseudomonadota; class Alphaproteobacteria; order Rhizobiales; family Hyphomicrobiaceae; genus Filomicrobium. The sequence continues at coordinate 8,454 of LOEV01000105.1, read as the reverse complement.
GCCAGTGCGTTGCCGCCGCCACCCTGCAGGATGCTCATGGCATTTGGGCCCTCGTCGCTGTTCTGGCCGACAGTCAGCGAGTCGTTGTTCATGGCTTCGATCTTGATCATGAAGCCTGCGCTGGTGTCCGGCGTGATCTGAGCAGCGCCAGAGAACGCGAAGTGCGTGCCGATCGACACCGAACCGGTGTCCGTCACGTAGACGTTGCTCTCCTGGCCGTCATCCCAAGCAACGACTTGCTGGGCGACGAAGCCGGAGATCGTCAGGCTGACCTTGCGGTTGCCCTTGCGCGCGGTTGTGGCTTCGAGTTCTGCGACCCGTTCCTCGAGGTCTGCGCAGCAGTCGCCCCCAAGATCTGCGGCCATTGCGCTCGTCGCACCAAAGCCGGCCAGAAGGCCCGCGGCGGCGAGGGCGTATAGGCTATTCTTTTTCATTCCCCTACTCCCGTCTAACGGAACGGGCCGAAAGCAACCAACGATTTTGACGCTTCACAACCCAACCAAACTAATCAATCGGCAGACCAGCACGCGAATGGACTAATTCGCCGATCTCCAATGGCATCTATGCAGAATTTTTCAGCATTGGGTATCTTTGGGATGCAACGACTGTCGCATTGATGATTCCTTGTGGCACGCCTGCCACGCGTGTTGATTCGGAGTCAGGCCGGGAATCGCGCGTTGCAACCTATTCCCGAGATTTCCAAGCGCGTTTGCCCAGATCCGGCCTAAGGTCGGGAAAAGCTTGGTAGAAGATGTGCCGGGCCCGTGGCGGCTTGGCCTCGATATACGGCAGCGGCCGGCAGATCGACAACGCGGCTACTCCGAGGCGGGCGGTCAGGGCACCGTTGAAGGCGCCTTCGCCGAGTTTCGAAGAAACCCGCCGCAGCATGTCCTGCCCCAGAAACTGTCCCCACAGATCGTCAGTAAGCGCGATCGCCCCGGTGGCCGCGATATGCCCGATGATCCAGGAGAACAACCGCAGTCCGCCGAAGAACCCCGGCTGGCCGCCATAGATGCCGGCCAGTCGGCGCACCATCCGCAAATTTTCAAACAGAACGAATGCCATCACGATGAAGGTCATCGGCACAACGGCGGTGACAATGCCCACGCGCCGCGAGGACTCATAGATGACCTGGCGGGCCTTCTGGTCCGGTTTTTCCAGAAGAATCCGGTCGGCCAGCCCCAGCAGCGCATTTGCGTCCCGCATGTGGCGCTCCTCTTCGCGAAACCGGTCGAGCTCCCAGCGCATGTCGCGCTCCCCTCCCAAGGTCGCTTTGAGCCGCCGCACGGTTCGCCGGGCCAGATCGTAGTCTTCCGCGATCTTCGCCTTGTTGGCATCGCTGCGCAGGCGCCCGAGGCGGTTGAGCCGCAGGTAGCCGATCAGTTCACGCAGGACGAAATAGGCAACACCGACGACAACGATGCCGGCAAGCCCGCGCGCGATCCAGCCGACCCAATCGTCCCTGAGAACCGCGACCGAGACGAAACGCGTGTACCAGAGCGAAAACGCGAGTCCCGCAAGCCCCAGGACAGCCGAAAGGAACACACTGAACCAGCCGAATGACCACGCGCCCCCGGGCGGTTGAGCGCTCGCCCCGCCCGCTGCATCGCCAAGCCCGCTTTCCGCGCCGGCATCCGATTCTTCGCTCGCCGCCCGGCTTCCGGTGCCATCCTCGTCGTCTTCTCTTCCCGGCTGTCGTGCCGAGACCTTGATGGCCGGATCGTCGGCTTCAAACACACGCGGTTTGCGGCCTTTGTCGTCAGGGCTCATGGCAACTGATCCTCAAACAGGAAGGCGAAAGCGCGCTGAAGCCCGATGTGCGGCCAAATGTTCCGGCTGCCGTCTTTCCCTTCTTTCGCGCGGTTATCATTGAGTTGTGGCGGGCGGAAGCGAACGAACCGGTAGTTTTCGGGCGTCGCTTTGGCCGTGTCGAAGGCATCGAGTGGATCGGCCGGCAGATCTCCAGGAAACACCACCGCTGCCCGCGTGCCATCGAACAGCCGCGAGTCAACCTTCTCGCCTGCGATCGGTACACCGCGGATGCAGTGATAAGTCGAAGCGCCGTCCCGCCTGTCCACGTCCTCGGTCGCCCGCAATGCCGCCATCGCGATGCAGCGCAATCCGGCTCCGGCGCTGCTGGCCCGTTGTGCGGCACGCGAGACCGCCTTTTCCAGAATGGCCTCGAGGCGGTCGTGCGAAGTGTGATGAATATGATCGGCCTTCGTTGCCGCGAACACGATGCGATCGATCCGCCTCGCCAGCAGAAAAGACAGCCAGCTGTTTGCCCCGGGGCGGAATGCTCTCATCACGCCGTCGAGACCCTGCTCCAGGTTTGCAAGGGCTTCCCCGCCGCCGTTCAGCGCCGACAAGGCGTCGATCAGCACGATCTGCCGGTCGAGCCGGCTGAAGTGCTTTTCGAAGAACGGCTGAACGACGTTTTTCTTGTACTTTTCATACCGTCTCGCCAGGAGATCGCCGGTTGTCGGACCGCGCTTTCCAGAAGCCCCCTCGATGACCGCCTTGCGGGCTGGGAAAAAGGTCAACTGCGGAGAACCTTCAAGGTCGCCGGGGAGCAGGAACCGGCCGGGCCCCAGGGCCGCCCTCGACGGGTCGGCCCGACGCGCCCGCGTAATATAGTCGGTGTAAACCCTAGCGCCTTCGATGGCGACCTGTTCATCGAGTGGACCGGTGATGTCGCTGCGCTCCAGGAACGCCAGAAAGTCTTTCGCGTAGGGCTCCAAGCCTGCGCTTCCAGCCGTGAACAGCGCATCCGCCGACCACGTCTCGAAGCTCTGGCCGAGAAGCCCCAGGTCGATCAGCCACTCGCCTGGATAATCGACGATATCGATATGCAACCGTTGGGTGAGGCCGAACGCCCCGCGGATCGCATCCTGGCCCGGCCACTCGAGGGTCAGCCGTAATTGGCTGATCTTACGAGTGCTTTCCGGCCAGACTGGCGGATCCGACGACAACGCGGCGAGATGCTCTTCGTAGGCGAAGCGGGGAATATCGTCGTCGGGCTGCGGTTCGAGGTAGGCACGAAATCCGGCAATGCGATCGACACGCTTGAACGGGGGCTGCGGCGTCGCACCGCTTAACGAGCGCACCAGTCCCGTGATGAAAACGGTCTTGCCGGACCGCGAAAGTCCGGTCACTCCGAGACGGATCGTCGGGGTCAGGTAATCGCTGACGGCCATGCCGACGCGCGAGAGCGCCGCGACGGGGTCGGAAGACAATATTGGCAGCTTCACCTCAACAGTTAACCTCGCTGGATGGTCTCAACCACATGGCGATCGGGCTTTTGCAGCCGCAACTCCATCGTGCGCGCGCGCCTGTTCACGCTTCAGCGTTGATCGTCCGCCCGCCGCCGCGAAAGGAACGCCAGCCGCTCGAATAACTGCACATCCTGCTCGTTCTTCAGAAGTGCCCCGTGCAGCGGAGGTATCAGTTTGCGCGGATCCGTTTCCCGGAGCGTTTCAGGCGTGATGTCCTCGTTCATGAGGAGCTTGATCCAGTCGAGCAGCTCGGATGTCGACGGCCGCTTTTTCAGCCCCGGTACGTCGCGCAATTCATAGAAGACGCGCAGCGACTCGGCGACAAGGCGCTGTTTCAGGCCCGGAAAATGGACCTCGACGATGTCCTTCATCGTCTCAGGGTCGGGGAACTTGATGAAATGAAAGAAGCAGCGGCGCAGGAAGGCGTCTGGCAGCTCTTTTTCGTTATTGGAGGTGATGATGACGATGGGACGGTTACGCGCTTTGATCGTCTCGCCGGTTTCGTAGACGTGGAACTCCATTCGGTCGATTTCCTGCAGGAGATCGTTGGGAAACTCGATGTCGGCCTTGTCGATCTCGTCGATAAGCAGCACTGGCCGCCCGTCCATTTCAAAGGCCTCCCAGAGCCGGCCCTTCTTGATGTAGTTGGAGATGTTCCCGACTCGTGAGTCGCCGAGCTGGCTATCGCGCAGGCGTGAGACGGCGTCATATTCGTAAAGTCCCTGGTGGGCCTTCGTTGTCGACTTGATGTGCCACTCGATGAGCGGCACGCCGAGCGACTCGGCAATTTCGACGGCCAGTACTGTCTTGCCCGTCCCCGGTTCGCCCTTGACCAGGAGTGGCCTTTCCAGCGTGATCGCAGCATTGACGGCGATGGACAGGTCGTCGGTCGCGACATAGCGCGATGTGCCCTGGAATTTCATAAGTCCCCGTTTTCGAACAGATGATCGGTTGCGCGGTGTTAGCACTCTCGCCACGCAAGAAAAAGACGCCGCTCCCTTCGGGGTGGGCGCCTTCTACTGCCGGGAGTGAAACCAAGACAAGGTCTGCCGACGTGGCTGGGTCGCAATGCGGCCGCAGGGTCAGCGTCTTCTGTCATCGGGAGAAGTCCAGGAGCAAAATCCAGACACAACCTTGGGTGGCACAAATAAGCGCACAGCAAGCCTTCATGCGGTTTGCGACGCTTTTCGGAGTTGATGTGCAACCTATTCGATCCAGCGATGCCGTAAACCCGCACCGCAGCTGTTTCCACGAGCTAGTTTCCGGTAATTCCTGGAGTTTCTTGACATAGGCACCGCGCCGCATACATACCCACCACAAGCTGACATTGACAAACCTCGCGACGATTGCTTCCCACCTTGCACGGGGACCACGCAGCGGCGGAGGATAACAAGGTCCAAGGTCGAGCGCGCCGACAAACAAGCGGCGCCTCCGCCCCTTTTGGAGGCATAGATGAGCAAACGAACCGTTGTTCAGAAGGCCGGTAGAAAGAACACCGGTTCGGCCGGGGACGAGAGCGCCGGTTCGACGGTAATCGTGCTCGACGACGACTACCGCCCCAGCGACGACGAGCCTTTCATGAACGACCGACAGCGCGCGTATTTCCGGCGCAAGCTGCAGAACTGGAAGCAAGACATAATAGATGAAACGCGCATGACGTTGGCTGAGCTGAACGCCCAGTCCCAGCAGCACGCCGACCTTGCCGACCGTGCCACCTCCGAAACCGACCGCGCACTTGAACTGCGCGCCAGGGACCGCCAGCGCAAACTCGTCTCCAAGATCGACGCAGCGCTGTCCCGCCTTGACGACGGCAGTTACGGATATTGCGAAGATACCGGCGAGCCGATCGGATTGAAGCGGCTGGATGCCCGCCCGATCGCGACCTTGTCAGTGGAAGCTCAGGAACGCCACGAGCGCCGCGAACGGGTCTACCGGGAAGACTGAGAAAATGGATCTCCCGAAGCAATGGAGCGGCGCGTTCTAGCGGTCTGCTCGCGGCCCCTCTCACGTGCATGTCGCATGCTGGTGCGTGCGTTAATATTTTCTTTACACTGCAACCGTCATTCTTGTCCGACCCGGGTCCGAATCACTGGCAGCCCGGTTCGGAGAGACCGATGCAAGGCGGAGGTGTGAAACGGCTGGCGCAACCGCGATTGCGGTATGCTCGCGTCTTGCGTGTCTGGGTTGCGGGCATAGCGGCTTTCGTGGCGCTCGGACTCGTTATGCTGGCCGGTCGCCAGTCAGTTGAACCTCCATCCCTTGAAATGTTCCAAATGGCTGGCGCGTCTGAGGACGCCGCGACAATCGACACTGCCGACGCGGTCGAGCGACTGTCACGCGGCGAGCCAGTGCGTTCTCTCGCCCTGAGGCCCGCATACAAGCCGATTGATCGCTCCATCCCCACGACCCGCTGGGCCAGCCGTAAGGCTAAGCTTGGCGTTCCCGCTCCAGCGAGAAAGTTCTGACGCCTTTCGCCGCTCTTTATCTCCCGCAGCGTTGGTCACTTGCCCGTATAATCCGAGATAGCCAGCGCCATCCAGCGGACCGTCTCGGCGATACCGTCTGCGATGCTGCGATCCGTCGCCGCCGATGCAATCAACCAGCCGATGAAGGCGCATGTGAGGAACGGCACGACGAACAATTGCGCCTTGCGCAGCGTCGTCAGGCGCCTGCCGCGCTCGATGTTTTCGCCATCGCCGGCTTCATGGATTTCGAAAATCGAAAGCGAGATCATCAAGGAGACGATGGCATAGGCGCTGACGAAGATCTTGTCGGACAGCGTGACGTCGTCGGAATTGGGCTGGTTCAAGGCGAAATAGAGCGCGATCGCCGACAGCAGTGCAGTCACCTGGATTGCGATCGTTGCGTTGAATTCGCGCCGCGGGATGTAGGCGGCCAGATAGGCGACGACCAGGATGAAACCGAGCGGCACGATCACGCGGACGAGATAGTCGACGACCTCGCGCTTCATGATCCAGGTATAGTTGAAGTTGTAAAACGGGATAACGTGTTCGCCCAAGTCGTGCCCTCTGACGGAGGTGATGATGCGATCGGTGGTGCCCACGTAATGATGGAGGAACTTCCAGTCCTCCACATCGAAGCCCTTGTTGCGCAAGGATTCGGCCGGTGGCTGCAGGATGAAGATCGAACCCTTGTCGACCGGCTGGAACGAAATCGTCAGGAGTTGCCGGTCGAAAGGGTACTTGGCCAGATCCGGCTTGAACTGGAAGCGGCCCGTTACGTGGTAGATGCGCCGTCGCCCCAGTCCGTCAGCCATGTCGTCCTCGAAGGTTGCGACGAGGCGTTCCCGGATTGGCTCGGTGAAACCGTTGGTGCGAAATGCGTTTGTGAAGTCGATGGCCTGCAGCGGCAGGTCGGCCTTGGATCGCAGCGTCAGATAGAATTCCGCATCGAATGTGCGCCGGTTGGTATCGACCTCGAACATTCTCACCATGTCGAGGTGCAGATAAAGGACGGGCACTTCCGTGATTTTTCCGTCGATCCTGATGAATTGGGTGGGATGCAGCACCGGCGTCGACTGCGTCGGTGTACTCCACAGCAGCATGGACCGCTCCGATGTCGCCCGGTTCTCGTTGAACGACCAGTACTGCGCCTTCCCCTCCCAGTAGCGCCGTCCCTCGCGCAGGCTTGCCAGTCCGCCGGCGATGCGGTTGCGCACCGCCTTGAGACTGACGTCCAGCCCCGTGATGGCCTGCCCCGGACGCGCAGCCGGATCGAGTCGGCCGGCCGCGCCATCCACGATCAGTTGAACGAGGTCGGCATAGCGCGCGCCGTAGCCGAGGTCGCGCGGCGTATAGACCCTCCCACCATCCTCCCCCGGTTCGGTGCGAACACCCAGATCGCGCGCCAGCTCCTTGATGCGTTCGTTATTGAGGTTGGCGACGCCGCCGGACGACAACTCGTAGAGGTTGCCCGCATACGCCCCACCCCACTCCTTGCTCTGAATCACCTTGGAAATGCTGCCATAGGAGACGAAGACAGGGAGCGTGACCCGGCGCTCATGCATGCGCTTCAGGAATCTTGCCCCGATCTCCGAACCGAGTGCCAAAACGATCATCTCGCTTCCGGAGTTCACGAAGGCGTCGATAGCCCGGTCATATTCGGCGATCTGGGTGGCCTCCGTTTCCCAGAATGTCGAGACGACGCCGGGGCCATCTGGCGCATCGACCAGATGCGCCAGGTAGGCATTGGTGAAAAGGTCGTCGATGAAGCCGGCGTAAGCGATGCGCCGCACGCCGTTCTTCTTGGCCAGCGCGAGGAAGACGTCGACTTCCTCGCGCACCGATTGGGCCAGCGTATAGACGTTGGGATAGAGTCGGAACAGGGATTCAACCGACATTTCGGAAATGAAGGGGACACCGCTCCTGCCTATGTCGTCGATGACTTTGGCGCCGCGCGACGAACTCCAGATGCCGATGGTTGCGATGAGGCGCGGATCGGCCAGCGTATCGCGGACGTTGCCGCGCGTATTGGCGTCATCGTTGTCGTCATCGAAGTAGCGCACCTTTAAGCGCCGGCCCAACACCCCGCCGGCGGTATTGATTTCGCGAACACGGCGCTCGACGAAGTTCACGATCGCCTGCGGTTCCGGTGAATCCTTGATGCCGCTGGTATGGACGGCGATTGTATAATGCCCGCCTTCGAGGCTCTGCTCTTCGATGTGTGGGACGCCCCTCTGAGCGCAGGCCGGAATGGCTGCGAATGCCAACCCGTGCAAGAGCACGGTGACGAACAAGCACGAAATCATCCAAGCCCTGCGATGGCCTCGCCGGTGCAGTCTCCCGATCTTTAATGCAGGTGTCGGAATCGTGATCCTGGCGAACCGCGACATGTCTTCCTCCGCGCGTGGCTGCGACGTCGCCCGTGACACAACAAGACCAGTGTGACTGGGAAGGGACACTGCCAGTTTGGCAACGTACTGACGAGTGCCGGCGGCCAACAACTCGCGCTAAATACCGCGCCCCGTGACGCAATTGCCGCGCCAAAGCATGTTCAGCAAAAACCTGCCCGCGCGAAGGCGGGGGTGTAGGCGGTGTCAGCCGCGATCCCGGTCTCCCCGCCGGGAATTTGTCCTCTGGAAGACACCGCCGCCGGTCAGGTGGCGATCACAGCCTCAACCGGTCTCGCTGCCGGTGGGGCCACGGCCCGCCGCGCCGGC
>LOEV01000104.1 GCA_001516065.1 Alphaproteobacteria bacterium BRH_c36 | reverse complement strand
GGCGGCCGGAGCGGGGGCGGCTTCAAGGGACGCGGGCGCAAATAGGCCGGCGCAATGCCGTGCGCGCAAAAGGCGCCTTGACCAATTCGGACTTGCGGGCGAAATACTATCCATGGCGATACATATCTCTCAAAACAGTACCGAACCGGCGGCGGAGCCGCGCCAGGTTCAAACTTCGATGCTTCGCGGAGCGGCGCAAGCCTGCCCGGCCTGTGGCTCAGGCAAGCTCTATTCGAGCTACCTCAAGGTCAACGATGCCTGCCCCTCGTGCGCAGAAGAGTTGCATCATCAGCGCGCCGACGACGCGCCGCCCTACTTCACCATGCTGATCGTCGGCCACATCGTGGTGGCGCTGGTTCTCGTTGTTGAAGACCTGTTCGCCCCCGCGCTCTGGGTGCATGCGGCTCTCTGGGCGCCGATGATCCTCGGTATGAGCCTTTGGCTGCTGCCGCGCATCAAGGGTGCCCTGATCGGGCTGCAATGGGCGTGGCGCATGCACGGCTTCAGTGGCGTGGACGATGAGGTTTTCGGTCTCGATGTGGCCGGCAAGCAACCGGAAGCCTGACAAGAAGCCTCTGCGCCCAGCCCCATCAAGTTCGGCTGTGGGACAGATCGCGTTGACTTTTCATGGATTTCCCGGGGGCAGGCTCTTGCTGAATATGCTCTGGAATTCCTGCAAGTTGGCACCATGACCGTTCCGCCCGACACTCCCAGGCAACCCAAGCCCAGCCAACCCAAGCCCAGCCAACCCAAGTGCGGCGGAGCCAAGCACGAAGCGAAAAATTCGAAGCCGCGCGATGCGGCTACCCTCATCGTTATCGACCGCAACGAAACCCCGCGTATTCTCATGGGCCGGCGCCGGCCAAGCCAGATCTTCCTGCCTGACAAATTCGTCTTCCCAGGCGGGCGGGCGGATAGGGCGGACCGTTTTGTTCCAGCAGCCGACGAGCTCGGCGATCGCTGCCAGGCCAAACTTCTGATCGACATGAAGGGCGGGGCAAGCACGCTCAGGGCGCGAGGCCTGGCGCTGGCGGCGTTAAGGGAAACCTATGAGGAAGCCGGATTGTTGATCGGACAGCCCGGCGCACCGCCGAATGCGGAAGCTGGTGTCACAGGCGATCCGGGCACGTGGACCCGTTTTTTTGCAGAAGATGTCATGCCGGCCTTGACGCCGCTGACGTTCCTGGCCCGCGCCATCACTCCGCCGGGCCGCACGCGCCGCTACGATACGCGATTTTTCCTCGTCGACGCCGGTCACATCGCCAAGACGGTCCCGCCACCCGATGACGAGTTGCGCGATCTCGGCTGGTTCACGATCGAAGAGCTAAGGTCGCTCGACGTGCCCAATATCACGCGCGCTGTGGTTGAAGACTTGAATGAATACCTGGCTGCCGAAGCGGCCGGTCAGGGCGACTGGGCGGTGCCGTTCTACTATTTCAGGGGAGGGGTGTTCGAGCGCGTGCTGCTGCGGTGATGGCCGCGCCCCTACCGTCTACCTGCCATGCGCCACCATGCGGCATTACCGGGACAAAGCTTGGCTTGACAGCCGGGGCGTGCAACGTCATGTTCCGGCGACCGATCCAAAAAACACGCTTTCGACGGTCGCGCCCGCTTTTGCGGGCCTTTTCAATGGCCGATCGACCAGTCAACTCGTACCCGAGGTACTCCTCATGGCTAAGCCCGTCGTCCAGAAGATCAAACTGCTGTCCACCGCGGGCACAGGATTTTTCTACGTCACCAAAAAAAATCCGCGTAATACGACTGAAAAGATGGTTTTCAAGAAATATGATCCTGTCGTGCGTAAGCACGTCGAGTTCAAGGAACACAAAATCAAGTGAAGGGGCCGGAGCCTGGAAAGTCAAAGCCAGGGTCCGCGTAATCCCAGTCGCGGGGTTGCCCCGGGACGTGCGAACCCTGGCCTGATGGTCCAAACGGACGGTCAAAGAGGGCTTCGACCGATCCGTCTGGTGTGAACTACGACTGCAGCCTATTGAGGAGGCCACTCCGGCCGCTGCGTCGTTCACAATCCCTCGTAATGGCAGGTGATGCGGCGGCCCTGACACCACGAGAGCTCTGCTGCACCTCAATTCGCCGACGATCTTCATGCCGGCACGAGAGGTGCGAATTCATTCCAAACGCGAAGGCGTTTTCCCCTCAAGCTAATGCGAATACCACTGGGACAGAACCGATGCAAGTTCTTGCTTGACACTGCTGGTCCGGCCACACCTGCGATTCGTAGGGCCGCATACCGGCGCGGATAAGGCATGACTCGGGCGCAATATGGTTAACCGTGGTTGGAACGGCACCCTGATGCCGCCGCTTCGAACGGACCACGAAAAAAAGCGCAGCTTGAAAAGCACACTTGAATAGCACGTCCGCGAACCCGCGCAAAGTGACCGCGCTCCAGCTTTAAGCAGCGGCAGCGACGACCCGGTTTGGCCCGCGCCGGTTGGCGTTGGACAATGCCGTGCGAACCCGTTTCAGGAGTGACTGCGCGTTGTCCTGGCGGCCAGTCAGCTCGGCAATGCCGACGCTGGTCGTCAAGCGGATGCGCTCGGACGCTTCGTTGAGGAACGGTTCGGCGGCGATCTGTGTGCGCAGCCTCTCGGCAACCTGATTGGCGCGCGCCAGGGGCATATCGGGGAGCACAACGAGGAAGCTGTCGCCCGACATCCGGCAGGCGAGATTGACCCCGCGGATATTGCGGCGCAGACGCTTGGCAAATTCAACGAGAATGGCGTCGGCCGTGAAGTGGCCTTGGATGTTGTTGACTTCGCCGAAGGCATCGATATCGACCATCATCACGGATAGTTCGCGGCTGCCGTCCTGGGCATCTTCGATCAGGGTCGTGAGGTGGCTGTCAAGGTAGCGGCGGTTGTAGAGCCCGGTCAGAGCATCGGTAATGGCCAGTTCGGCGCTCTGCAGTAGGCGGTTTCTCAGATAATCGGTGTGGCGCTTGCGCTTGATCTGGGTTTTCGCACGGGCTAGAAGCTCGTGGCTTTCGATCGGCCGCATCAGATAGTCGTTGACGCCGCTGTCCAGCCCGCGGAGCAGGCGGGCGTCCGAGCCATGGTCAATCAGTACGATGATTGGAAGATGGCGGGTCGCGTCATTGGCGCGCAACTCAGCACACAGGCTGAGACCGTCGCCGTCCTTCAGGCTCAGGGAGATCAGAGCGAGATCGAAGGGTTCTTCCTTGATCTGCTGGATGGCGCGGGACAAATCGGACTCGACGACGGTGTCGTGATGCTTGGAGAGGACCTGCTGCAGCTTCTGCGCAGAACGGGCATGGTCTTCGACGATCATGATACGGCCGAAATCGCCCGAGAGGGCACGCTCAAGGGCGGCGTTTTCGGAAACACCAAGCTGGCGGCCCGTCGCGGCCCGCATCATCATCTCGTCGTTCAGCGTCTTCAGCCGGGCAAGGCTCTTGACGCGGGTGATGAGGGCGATGTCGTCGACGGGTTTGGTCAGGAAGTCGTCAGCGCCGCATTCCAGTCCCTGCACCTTGTCGGAGGGCTGGTCGAGGGCGGTAACCATGACGACGGGGATGTGCTGGGTCGCGGCGGACTGCTTCAGGCGGCGGCAGACTTCGAAGCCATCAATTCCGGGCATCATGACATCTAGAAGCACGACATCGACGCGGTCGTTGGCGCAGATGTCGAGCGCTTCCATCCCTGAATAGGCCGTCAACACATGGAAGTACTCCGCGGACAAACGCGCTTCGAGAAGCTTCACGTTGGCGGGGATGTCGTCGACGACGAGAACGCGGGCACTCATGATTTCAGCTCACTCCAACTTCGACCGGATTTCTCTTAGGCCAACACTTCCTAAAGTCGTGTTGGACGATCCCTCATGCGGGGCCTATGAACTGGCGGACGGTGTCGAGAAAACTCGCCACCGAAATCGGCTTCGATATGTAGGCTTCGCAGCCTCCAGAACGGATGCGCTCCTCGTCGCCTTTCATGGCGAATGCTGTCACGGCAATGACCGGGATATCGCGAAGCTGATCGTCTTCCTTCAGCCACCGCGTCACTTCGAGGCCCGAGACCTCGGGGAGCTGGATGTCCATCAGGATAAGATTTGGCCGGTGCTCGCGGGCCAGCGACAGCGCGTCGAGGCCATTGCGGGTCTGCACAGTGACGTAACCATGCGCGTCGAGCAGATCGTGGAAGAGCTTCATGTTGAGCTCGTTGTCCTCAACGATCAGGACTTTTTTCGCCATTGAACGTTTCTCCGGCTTCAACCTGTCGACGAGGACGTCTGTCTGCTGATACGTCATCATGAGTTGCCTGTGCTGCCCCCCAGCGTTCTGCACCGATTCTCGCGAATGGTGACCAACGACACAGTGCACTTGCAGCAGTAACCAACAATTTAAGGCGCCGGAAGAGTTAACACCTGGCGATGAAAGAAAGTTAAACACCCATGTCCAAGCGTCCCGCTGCGCTGCATTCTGTGGACGAAGCCGAACAAATCGCGTTGCAGGCCTTGCATTTTCTCGCCGAGGACGAACCGCGACTCGGCCGGTTCTTGAGCCTCACCGGAATCGGACCTGCCGAGCTGCGCGCAAGCGCGGGTGAGCCTCACGTCCTGGCGGCTGTCCTCGGGCATCTCCTGGAGGACGAATCGCTGCTGCTGATGTTCGTCAGCGGCTCCCGGATCGCTCCCGAACATGTCGGCGACGCGCACCGGCTGCTCGCCGGGCGCGAGGCCCTTGGGTCCGGAGACTGGCCTTGATGAGCGACCAAACCGGTCACGCGCCGGCCGGTCCCGCGGCCGATCGCATCCGTATCGGCATCGATCTTGGTGGGACAAAGATCGAGGGCATCGCCCTTAACGCGGCGGGCGGGGAAGTGATGCGCAAGAGAATCGCCGCACCGCGCGACGACTACCGAGCGACGATCGCGGCCATCGCGGGTGTCGTTTCGCACCTCATGGAAAAGGCGCTCGGCGCGGGCGGCACAAAGGCGGCTGTGAGCGTCGGTGTCGGCATGCCTGGTTCGATGTCGCCGGCAACCGCCCGGGTGCAGAACGCCAATTCGACCAGGCTCAACGGCCAGCCGTTCGACCGTGACCTCGAGGCAGCACTCGGGCACCCCGTCCGCTTTGCCAACGACGCCAACTGCTTTGCTATCTCCGAAGCGGTCGATGGCGCCGGCGCCGGTGCCCACACCGTTTTTGGTGTCATCCTTGGCACCGGTGTCGGCGGTGGCCTCGTCATCGGCGGGCGGATTGTCGATGGCCCGCGCGGGACCGGCGGCGAGTGGGGGCACAATCCGCTGCCGTGGCCCGAGCCTGGAGAAATTCCCGGACCGCTGTGCTGGTGCGGCCGGCGCGGCTGCATGGAAGCCTGGGTGTCAGGCCCGGCGCTGGCAAGGGATTTTGCAGCTCACGGGGAGGAACCGCTGGCGGCCGAAACGATCGCGCTGCTGGCCGGAGCCGGAAATGCCGATGCCAAGGCGGCGCTGAATCGCCATTGCGACCGCCTCGCCCGCGGTCTGGCGCACGTCATCAATATCGTCGACCCCGACGTCGTCGTGCTTGGTGGCGGGCTCTCCAACCTGCCGCATTTATACTGCGAGCTTCCGCAGCGCATCGCGCCTTTGCTGTTCACCGACACGCCGAGCGTTCGCATCCTGCCGCCGCACTGGGGCGATTCCGGCGGCGCGCGCGGTGCGGCTTGGCTTTGGGATTAGGCTCGGCTTTGGCATTGGGCTTGGCCGTCGTCCTGCGTCACTGGCCGGATTTGCATTTGTCGGCATCAAGCATCGTCAGCTCGGTCAACTTGCCGCGAATGGCGAAGTCGCCGTAGTCGATCAGCAGGTTGCTCGAAATTCCGTTCTCGTGGAAACGGAAGGCCAGTTCGTAACTCGGCGCAGCATCGGTGCCGCGCGCATCGGGCTCGTAGTAGCTGATGGCGACCGGCCAGGCGTGCATCTGGCCAATTCCCGCAACGCCGCGCAGCGCTTCGGGAACACCTGTCAGCGCGGTCTCCTTCGGCAGAGCATTACCTATGAAGGAATTCGTCTCGAATACCGTTTCGCCCTGCTCGGATCCGTCATAGAGGCGGGCGGGGAATTGATGGCGGCCCTGGCGCGCGGCTTCGAGCAGCGCCATCGAATGCTGGATCGGGAAATAGACATTGCCCTCGAGCTGCAGCGCCCGCGTGGCCGGTTTCGACAGTTCGACCTCCACCTTGGCGTCGCCCGGTTCGCGCCCGGCCGTGCCCTCGGTCGTCTCCGTCAATTCCTTGCCGCGGTACTGGCTCAGGTTGAACCGCATCTTGTCGCCGGCTGCCGCCTCCCAACTCGATGTGCGCAGGTCGTTGACGATCGAGGTGCCGTTACGGTCGGTGACGCGGGTAACGAAGCGCATGTTCTGCGTGTAGCCGGAGCAACTGCCACCGGCCAATTCATAAACCATCCGGCCAGACATCTCGGTGATGCCCGAAGCGGTCGAGGCTCGTTCAAGCGAGATCTCGTAGACGGCCTGATGAGGAGCAAGCCCGACGCCACCTGCCCAGGCGCCTGGGGCCGCCATCGCAAGGGCGAGGGTGGCCGCACTGGTCAGCCGGGGCAGAGAGGTGTGCATCGCGTTCTCCAGTTGATTTTGCGGGCGTTCCAGCGCGGGCGCCGGATTCACCAGCCCTAAACCTACGACGAGATGCCGCCCGGCGCAAAGAGCTCTCGCACAGGGCGGTGTCCCCGTGTTAGCCAAGGATACGTCCTCAATCCGCCAGACCGAAGGCCCGAAACAATGACCGATGCTGTTCTCGCCCGACTCTCTGCCCTCAATCTGACCCTGCCGCCGGCGCCCGCGCCCGTCGCCAACTATGTGCCCTACATCCTGACCGGTGACCTGTTGTATGTCTCCGGGCAGATCTCGAGGGCCGGCGACGGTTCGATCCTTTCAGGGCGGCTTGGAGCCGACCTGACAGTCGACCAGGGTCGCGAAGCGGCCGCCGCGTGCGCGCTCAACATCCTGGCGCAGGCGCAAGCCGCTCTCGGCCGCCTTGACCGTGTCGCCCAAGTCATTCGGCTGACCGGGTACGTCAATTCGACCCCGGACTTCTCCGACCACCCTCTGGTCATCAACGGCGCCTCCGACATGATGGTCGACGTGCTCGGCGAGGCCGGCCGCCATACCCGGGTTGCCGTCGGCGTTGCCGGTTTGCCGTTAGGATGCGCGGTCGAAGTGGATGCGGTGCTGCGCGTCTCGAAAACCTAGCAGCCGATGGCAATGGCGGTTCTCGACCGCGCAACGTTCGTGCGTCCAATGGCGCACCGGGGGCTGCACGACGCCGAACGGGGAGTTCTGGAAAACAGCGCGCCGGCGTTCGAAGCCGCGATCGCCGGCGGCTTTGGAATCGAGTGCGATGTTCGCGCCGCGGTGAGAGGCATGCCGGTTGTCTATCACGATGCGGATTGCCAGCGCCTTCTCGGACTGCCTTTGAATGTCTCCAGCTTAAGCGCCGCAGAATTCGCCGCGCTGAATTATCCCGATGGTACTCCGGTCCTGACGCTTGCAGCGCTGCTGGCGCTCGTCGGCGGGCGGGTGCCGGTACTTGTGGAGTTGAAGGACGACTGGGAAGGCGCCGACACGGACTTTCTGAACGAGGTTGCGCATCTGGCTTCTGCCTACCGCGGGCCGCTGGCGGTCATGTCATTCGAACCTGAACTGATGGCAGTGATGTCGCAACTTGCGCCGGCGATCCCAAGGGGAATTGTGGCGGCCGATTTCGCAACTGACGCTCAGGCGGTGAAGCGGCTTGGAGCGGCGCGGGCTGCCCGCTTGGCGGGATTGGAGGCGTTCGACACATGCGGTGCGAGTTTTGCCGCCTACCACGTCGACGCGCTAGCGACCCCGGCAACCAGCAGATTGCGGCAGGAAGGCCTGCCCGTGTTCGCCTGGACGGTGCGGGACGAGCGCCAACTCGCAATCGCGATCGAACACGCCGACGCGCCGATCTTCGAGGGCGGCATTAGGAGCGCAATCGGGGGCCTCGCTTGCAGCACCGGCCCGCGTCAGTAGAGCGAATCGCCCAGCGCCTGCCGCTTCCAGTTATTGCGAGCATAATGCCGGCGGGCGACCCTCGCGGAACGTTGTCTCGCCTTTTGCGCGCGTGCCGCGCGGCG
>LOEV01000103.1 GCA_001516065.1 Alphaproteobacteria bacterium BRH_c36 | reverse complement strand
GTCACCGGGGGCGCCGCCGCCGCCAGCGCCGACCCTCGTTCGTCGCTCAACTTGGAGATCGCTCCGTAGAACGGCATCAGCCTTGGCGTGCGCTGGCTTTTGGCAAGTTTCTCGGCGACCTGATCCTTGAACCCCTGGACGAGTTCGGCTTGGGCGACCACAGGTGTCCGGTAGCGCAGGTGCACGACGCCGTAGCCCCGCTCCTTCAAGCCGTCGAGGATCGCCGGCAATGCCTTGGCCGTCGCGGGCTTGATGTCGTGGAAAAGCAAGATGCCGCTGCCGCGATTGTCGAGACGCTGCAAGGTGATGCGCGCCAGTTCGTCGGGGCTGGCAATGAAGCTGTCATCCGATACGACGTCGACTGAGAACGTCGCGATGCCGCGACTCTGCAAGTATTTCAACAGTGGCGCTGAATCGTTGAGGCCCGTGAATCGGAAAAACGGCGCGATGCCGCCGCCGGTGGCCGCCTCGAGCGCGGCAAAGCCACGTTCGATCTCAGCCTCGGCGCTATCGAGCTTCATCTTCGGCAACTGCCGCGGGTGCGACCAGGTATGGCCGCCGATAGTATGACCGCGGGCAAGCACTTCGCGCACCATATCCGGGTACGACACCGCCATCCTGCCAACCGAAAAGAACGTCGCCTTCGTGCAGTGACGTTCCAGCGTATCGAGAATTTTCGGCGTCACCCAGGGGCTTGGTCCGTCATCGAAGGTCAAGACGACCTCTTTGTCGCGCAGGAATGTCGGCTCATGCTGCTGGTGCGTCAAAACCCCGAACAGCGGCCCCCCGGAGGCATCCACTTCGACCACCCGCTCCAGTCCAACGGCTGTCTCCGCAAACGCGCACTCTGCCGCCGTGGCCGGGCCGGATGCCAAGCCTGCAAGGGGTCCAAGAACCAGGGCGGTAACCAGTGCTGTGCGCATGCAACTCCTGTTTGGCTGCCTTGCTTTGGATCGCCGGTTGATTACCTGGGACGGCGCGGCCCGCAGCTGGGGCCGGTCAGCCGGGGCGACGATGCAAACCAGGACCCAGGTAATCCTGCGAAAAGGCCGGTTGATGGCGCAACGCAACAAATAGGGCGAACCAGCCAGGATTCAACTATAGTGTCTTTGGCGCCCGGGCGCCATGCGGGCCAGCGTCGCGCCCAGGGAGAAGCCAGGACAGTCGGGGACGGCCGAAGTATTCGTCCGGTGAGCCATACACACCATCCAGGAATGCTTAGTTCTTGAAGACTTCCTTGCGCCAATCCTCCTCGACGGGCACTTTGAGCGTCGCCGGGCTCTCGGGAGTCTGCGGCTGCACGGAAGCATCCGCACGCCGTTCGTCGTCCGGGTCCGACTGCCGCGGCTTTTCGACTGGAGGCCGGGTCAGCCCGGAGCGCTCCGGCAGGGGACCTTTGAATAGCCCGCGCGGTTCAATTTTGAGCGGCACGACAGTTGGTAAATCGCTCGCCAAAGACACTGGCCAGACGATGGAACGATCGGCCAGAGGCCTGGAATCGGCGTACTTCTTGCGCCTGTCTGCCTCCTTCTGGGCCATTTCGTCATAGGCTTTCAAGGTTTTAGCCGGCCGCTTCGAAACGAGGTGAACGACCTTGTAACCCTCTCGGGCCAGCGCATCGAGCAGGTCGGCAATGCCCGCGGCCGTCGAACGCTGGATGTCGTGCATCAATATGATGCCTTTCCCGTGCAGCTTGAGGCCGCTCAAAACACGGTGCATCACGGTCGATCCGGAACGGGTACGGAAGTCGAGCGAATCGACATCGATCGAGAAGATGCCGTGGTCGCGGTCGTTCAGGTGTGCCTGCATGCGGGCCGGATCGCTCAGGTAGGGAAATCGGAAGAACGGCGCCACGGGCTTTCCAAGAGCCAGCGCGACGGCGCTGACGCCAAGTTCGATTTCCTGCTCGCCGCTGGATTGACTAAGGCTGCCCTGCATCTTGTGCGACCAGGTATGTGTCCCGACTGTGTGGCCGCGCCTGTCGATTTCGCGCACCATCGCCGGGTCGACGAGAGCCATGCGCCCGACCATGAAGAACGTCGCCTTGGTGCAGTGCGCTTCGAGCGCATTCAGTACGGCCGTGGTCTTGCCTCGTAACGGCCCGTCGTCAAACGTCAGCACGATTTCGCCGGGCTTCAGGAAATCGATGTCCTTATACTGCATGTTGCCGAAACGGCGGCCGCCGGCGGTGTCGATTTCCACGACTCGCGACACGCCAAGAATACCCTTGCGGTCCGAGCATGCGGGTTTGTCGTTGTCCGCGTGCGCCACGCCGGCCCCGGCCAGTGCCAAGCCTGCCGCCGTCAGCAGCGCCCCGCCCAGGAAGGTTCCTACAACCCGCATTATTCCCCCCGTCCTCTAAACCGAGCCGTTCGCCCTTGGCTCATAAGCTCCTAATGCGCACTTTACGAATGAAGTCTGAACGAAACACAGCTTTTCGGGACACTCGTCCAAACTTTCCAGCGTGCGTGATGCGCCGCTGCCTCAGAAGTATGGTAACGCAGCGCTTGAATTATTGACGAACGTCAGCGGCTTATGCTGCAGCGCAGCAGAGTTTGGCGACGAACGGACGGAAGGCCGGCAGCACATGGATCCCAACTCAGAAGAGGCAGTCGTCGACAAGACAGACGGTGCCAACGACGTTGTTGAAAAAGAGCGCGGCGAAGTCGTCAGCGAGCTTGTCGGCGCCATTTCGGCGGCGATCGAATCCGGCGACCGGGAAACCATCCGGTCTCTGACAGCCGACCTGCGCGCCCCCGATCTCGCCGAAGCCATCGAGTTTCTCGACCGCGATGACCGTGTCAGCCTCATCAACATTCTCGGCGATGACTTCGACTACGAGGTTTTCTCCGAACTCGACGAGACCGTCCGCGACGACCTCTCCGAAGAGCTTCCCAATGAACTTCTGGCCAAAGCCGTCACCGAACTTGACACAGATGATGCCGCCTACCTTATCGAAAACCTCGAGGAAAGCGACCGCCAGGAAATCTTCGAGCAGATCTCCTTTGAGGACCGCGCCGCCCTTGAGCGCAACTTCGAATACGAGGAAGACACCGCCGGCCGCATCATGCAGTCGGAATATGTCGCCGTCGCGCCCTTCTGGACCGTCGGCCGCGTCATCGACTACATGCGCGAGAGTGAGGAACTCCCCGACACGTTTTCGGAAATCTTCGTCGTCGACCCCGGCTTCAAGGTGTTGGGCGCGGTGCAGCTGTCCCGCCTCCTGCGCACGAAGCGCGAAGTTCCCGTCAGCGAAATCATGAACCCTGATCGCTATCAGATCCTCGCCACCGAGGACCAGGAGGACGTCGCCCGCCAGTTCCGCAAGTACGACCTGATGACCGCACCGGTTGTCGATGAAAACGATCGCCTCGTCGGCGTCATCACTGTCGACGACGTCGTCGACGTCATTCAGGACGAGGCCGAGGAGGATATGCTGGCTCTCGGCGGCGTCGGCGACGAAACGCTGACCGACAGCGTCTATTGGACCGTGCGCTCGCGCGTGCCCTGGCTGGTGATCAACCTTGGGACCGCGATCCTTGCCTCTCTCGTCATCCAGCAGTTCGACGCGACCATCGAGCAGATGGTCGCGCTCGCCGTACTCATGCCGATCGTTGCTTCAATGGGTGGCAATGCCGCCACCCAGACCATGACGGTGACCGTGCGCGCGCTTGCCATGAACAAGCTTTCCCGCCTCAACGCCCAGCGGGTCATTACGCGTGAAACCATCGTCGGCCTGGCCAACGGCTTGATCCTGTCGGTGATCAGCGCGGCGGTCGCTTATTACTGGTTCGGCTCCGGTCCGCTGGCACTCGTTATCGCCGCGGCGATGGTGGTCAATCTGCTTGTCGCCGCCGTCACCGGCATCCTCGTGCCGATCCTGCTCGACTTCTATGACCTGGACCCCGCTCCGGCGTCCGGCGTCCTCATCACCACAGCCACCGACGTCATCGGCTTCTTTGCATTTCTGGGGCTTGCGTCGATCTGGCTGTTGTGATCGCCTTTAGCTGCCGGCGTGCAGCGGAAGTACGGTTGTGAACTTGATCTGCTCCATCGCAAACGTCGAACTGATGTCCTTGACCTTGGTGATAGCAATGAGCTTCTTGTAGAAGGCGTCATAGCCGTCGATGTCGGCGACGGCAACGCGCAGAAGATAGTCTACCGCACCGCTCATCCGGTAGAACTCCACGACCTCGGGGAACTCCTGGACAGCGCTGTGAAAACGATCGAGCCATTCCTGGCTGTGCTCCAGAAGGGTGATGGCGACGAAAACCGTGACACCTGTTCCAGCCTTCCGCGGATCAAGTAGTGTGACGCGCGCTTTGATGACGCCGTCGGCCTCGAGCTTGCTGATTCGGTCTTGGCACTCCTGCTCGCTCAGGCCGACACGCTTGGCAACTTCGGCAACCGGCACTGTTGCGTCCGGTTGGAGCAATCTGAGAATTTCTGCGTCCGCGCGGTCTAGCACTTTGCCCTCCCATCGTCTTGACTGTTCTCGAAGACGGAACGCAAAGGTATAGTCGGAGATCGTCGAAAACAATGCAAGAAATCCGGGTCTGCCGTCACGCGGTGCATGATCCGCGCGGTCAATGAGGCGGCAGCGGCGTGTTCAAGCCCAATTTTCTCACGGCGCAATTCGCCATCGGTCCGCAGATCGCAGCGGACGATATCGTGCGCCTCGCCGAGGCTGGGTTCCGCTCTGTCATCAACGCGCGTCCGGATACGGAAGACGGTGAGTTCCTCCGGTCTGAAGAGGCCGCCGGTCAGGCGGCCGCCGCGGGCCTCGGCTACATCCATGCACCGACGGAAAATCATGCGATCTTCGAAACCGACGCTATTGATCGCTTCGAGCGGGCTTTGGTCGAGCTGCCGGCGCCGATATTCGCCCATTGCAAGTCCGGGACGCGCGCCGCCATCCTGTGGGCCCTGGTCGCCGTCCGCCACCAGCCGACCGAGGAGGTGATTGCCCAGTTGAACGCGGCCGGCCAGGAACTGCAGTTTCTGGAAGACGAGTTGAGGGCCGAACGCGACAACGCCACTCGCTCGCCGCTACGGCTCAATGACGAGGGGCTCCTCAGCCTCGGCAGGTCGCCGCTGCTGATCGCCAGCAACCTGAAGCAACACTGACTGCTTCCGCTATGGCGAGCTGCTATCGTGGAAGATCTGGCTGTCATCTCAAACGTGAAGAACCTGCCGGTCGTTTCGCTTCAGCAGCTGCTTGATCATTTCGCTCTGTTTCGGACCAGCTTTGATAGGGCCATCAGGCCCACAATCGGCCCGGGCAGGAGCAGTAGGAACACCGATTGCGCTCCTGTTTGCGATATCACGCTGTTGATCAGCTGGATCGGCAGGATGGTAATCGAGAATCCAATGCAGTTGACGATCGTCAACGACGAGCCGACGAGCAGCGGCGGCGCATAGTGGGCATTGAGCGCCGAGAACTGTGGAGAATCCCCAGCGACAACAATGCCCCAGAAAATCAGGAATGCCAGGAAAGCCGGTTCCGGCAACCAGAAGGCGATGGGCGACAGCAGGCAGCAGACGCCTGAGGCGGAGAGCTGCGCGAATGCGACCTTGTCGCTGCCATATCGCAGCGAGGCGAAACCTCCCGCGATGCAACCGATGGATCCCGCACCGATCACCGCGAACGATAACAGCGAGACATTGAAACCATTCATGTGCGAGCTGGCGCTGTGAGCCGCAAGGTAGACCGGGACGAACGCCCAGAAGGCATAAAGTTCCCACATGTGCCCGAAGTAGCCGAACGACGACGCGCGAAAGTCGGCCGACCGGAAAATAGCAGCGAACGCTCCCCAGTTGAACTGCGTACCAACCTTCAGGTGGGGGCCGTCCGGGACCAGTACGTACATCAGAACGCCGCCGAGCGCAGCGAGCGCCGAGACCGCCAGCATGACGCCTTCCCACGGCAGGTCATGGCCAATCGCCCGAATGAGGTGCGGCAGCGCTGTGCCGAGCATCAAGGCACCGACGAGAAAGCCGAGCGCCTTGCCGAGATCGCGATGAAACCAGCCTGAAGCGATCTTCATGCCGACCGGGTAGATTCCCGCAAGGAAGAATCCTGTCGCGAAACGGAAAAGCAGAAGCGGCCAGAGATCCGCACCGGCAAGTACCGTCATCGCGTTCAACGCGGCGCCAAGCAGCGCACAGATCAGATAAACCCGTCGCGGCGAATAGCGGTCGGCAATTGCAAGGAATGCGAACGTCAACGTACCGGCGATGAATCCGAGCTGTACGGCGGTCGTCATGTCGCCCAGCGCTTCGATCGGCAGCCCACCGCGGCGTTGCAGATCGGGCAGAACCGCGTTCCCGGCAAACCAAAGCGAGGTGCCTGCAAACTGGGAGATCACGATGGCCGGAAGGATGCGCCCTGGAACGCGCATCATAGGTTTCTGTCTGTGATCATAAGTGCCCCCCAAAAAAACAATCTGCCCGAAGAGAAGTCTTCGAGCTGGCCGGGACAGCACCAACAGCTGACCGGCACGATGAATTAATCCATGAGGTCAACAAGACCCAAGGCAGGCCCCCGGTATCAGCGCAATTTGCCGGGCAACCCCAGCGCTCCCTCGCTCGAGTGGCTGGCTCCGCCTTTTACGGACCCGGCTTTTTCAGACAACCGTTTAACAGTTGTTTAGTTTTTTCGCTATCCTTTCCGAACCAATAGGATAGATGCGGATATGAGCAAGTCTGACAAGGACGACGACCTGCCGCGCCTCGAAAGCTCGGCCCTGGAAACGAACGACCAGCCCGATGCGGCCCGGCGCGCTGCCATGCTCAAGATGAGCGTGTATGCGGCAAGCCTCGCGCCTGCCATGCTCGTGCTGACGAGCGGCAAGAGCCAGGCGACGCCGGATTGCGGTAATCCCGCATGGCAACTTGGCCTGAAACGCGCGGGCCACTCCGGCTGCTGATGGCTCGAGAAGCAACATCAGACGTTTCCGTTTCGTCAACCGAACTCGTCAACGTCGGTAAAAACTTCTGCCTGTTCCGCCGCGACAACAAAGCACTCGCACTCATCAACGAGAGCGCGGCGAAATTGCTTCTGGCTTGCATCGACGATGTCGATACTCAGGCTTTCAAGCCGCTGTTCAGCCCGCACGATGCTGATCCTTCTATCGACCGCGACCCCTCCCACAAGGAAATGCTACTGGCGCAGCTGCGTTCGGAGGGGTTTCTCGATGGCCCAAAGCAGCGCGCTGCCGCCCCTATCGTCCCGCCGGCGTTCCACGCGCCGCAGAACGCAGGGTTGCACTCGGTCTATCGGCTCGAAGGCGGGCCAGCCGTCCGTCTCGAATGCGAGGACGAAGAATTGTCCGGCCTGTTGGCCGCCGCCTTGCAGCCGCTACAGGCAGACTGCAATTGTGCGCCAGAGATTGAAATCGTCGTGCCGGGGCAGGCTGGCAGCTTCGCAGTCTGGCGCGACGGAGTAGCCATTGCCACGGGTCTTGACAGGGCTGTCGTTCGCCGGATCTGCCTCCAGGCCATGTTGATGGCGCTGCTCCCGACTGAGACGGTCGCCGCGCTATTGCATGCATCCACGGTTTCGATCGCCGGCCGCGCGGTAATCCTTGCTGGCGCGACGGGCTCCGGCAAGACGACCTTGATGATGGCGCTGATCGCAACGGGCGCCACCTATCTCGCAGACGACCTAACCCCCCTGCAACCGAACGGACGAGCCGTCTCGCCTTTCCCCCTCGCCGCAAGTGTCAAGAAGGGGAGCTGGAGTGTGCTCTCGAGGCAGTTCCCCCGGCTGCAAAGCTGCCGCGTCCACCACGTCGGTGATCGCGTTGTTCGTTACGTCGATCCCGCACCGGCTGAAGCGGCATGCCACGGCGCGGTGCCCATTGGCGCACTCGTCTTTCCAACCTTCGACCCAGCATTCCGGGCAGCCTCGATCGCCCGCATCGGGCCGGAGGAAGCACTGAGCCGGCTGCTCGAATCGGGCAGCGAGGTCGTCGGAGAGCACCGGTCGATCAAGCCTGTGACGGCACTCGTCAATGAAACGCCCGCCTGGAGCCTGACCTTCCCCGACCTCCGGGCCGGCCTCGAAGCGGTGCAGATGCAGATGCTGGCGGGTGTGAAATGAAATCCCCTCGCACGGAAGTCGACTTGACCTTTTCGCTGCTGAGAGCGCTGTCCGGCGAGAGCGGCGGATTCCGGGGAGCTGAAGGCGGTGCTGGCGATGGAGCCGGGATACGCGAAGCCTCATGGCACCGCCTGATTGCATTCGCCAGCGCGCATTTCGTTCTGCAGGCTCTCGCCGAGCCGCTGAAAAACGCCGCCCCGGCGGTTGAAGTGCCCGGCGATGTAGAGGATTTCCTAGCAGCGTTTCACGGAGCGAATGTGGAACGCAATGCACGGCTTTTGCACGCGTTATTCGACATCTCCAAAGCGCTGAATGCTAAGGGCGTCGTCCCCTGTGCGTTAAAGGGCGCGGCTATTCTCCTGACCGACGATGGCCCACGGCCTGCTTCATGGCGCTTCATGTCTGACCTGGATCTGCTGGTGCCGCAAGAAGATCTGGCAGCATGTGTTGAAGCCATGAACGGCCTCGGCTTCGTGACAGCGGATGAAACGTACGATCCTCTGCTCGAAGCCCACTTCCCGCCCCTCATCAGCCCTTGCCGCACGTTCTCGGTGGAACTGCATACGCGCCTCTTCGGGCTCGACGACTTCGGACTTTCTCCAGAGGCGGTCATGGCCGGTGCGACGCTTCATACGTACGACGGCGCCGAACTTCTCGTCCCCGCGATGAGCCACCGGATTGCGCACCTGCTCATTCATGCGCAATTGCACAACCGCAATCATGCGATCCAGCGGCTCGTTCTGAAGGACGTTCTCGATCTCATCATGCTGCAAGGCCGCAACCCCGGGCGGTTCGGCTGGTCGCAAATATTGTCGAGCTGTCGCGACCCGGTCCATCGCGAAGCCGTCACCGCTTTACTGGAAGTCTGGCGCAAATTAACTGGTGCTCCCAGGGTCACTCAGGCTTCGCCAAGCGCCGAAGCCTGGGCGGCCCAGGCCATCGAGAGGCTCTATTGGCCGCGTTGGCGTACGTTGATCAATATCCCAGGCGATGTACTTCGGATGGAAAGCCACAGGGCCAGGACCGAGAACGGCCATCTGCGCCGTCGCTTGAAGCTTTTCACCGATCCCGCTCGCGTCCAGGACGTGACGTCGCGATGGGCAGGCAAGCAGCGGCAGCGCGTGTGGGGCTGAAAATACTGGCAGGTGGAGGGGCTTACTTGCCCGCCGGTGTTTCAATGCCCTTCACGATTATGCCGGCAATGACGTAGCTGACCGGTAGCGCGATCAGGAAGCCTGCGACGATAACATATGCAAAGTGCTTCCCGCCGTCGAAACCCCAGGAGGGGTTGGTCAGAGGAATAATCAACGATCCGACAATCGTCGGGCCAGCCATAACGACTACGACAAGTGTCA
This sequence comes from Alphaproteobacteria bacterium BRH_c36, assembly GCA_001516065.1. GTDB lineage: Bacteria > Pseudomonadota > Alphaproteobacteria > Rhizobiales > Hyphomicrobiaceae > Filomicrobium. The sequence continues at coordinate 18,187 of LOEV01000103.1, read as the reverse complement.
GCAGCAATCGCATCGAAGTCTCCCTCGGATAGTTCGGGCTCTCTCGATGTCGGAAATTCCTACCGATCGCGGACAAAATATCCTTGACGATTGTCAATCGCGTCGCTGTCTATGCTGTCCTACATCAGGGGCGGGGCAGGACCTGACCGCCGGCAGCCGGGCGGAACTCTCAGCGCATCTCCACGGCATCCGCTTCGATCGTGTAACCCGTCTCGGCAAGTCCGGTCGGTGTAATCTTCGCCGACATCTTGCCCGTCACGTAGACCGGGTCGAACTCGCCCTTCACCGTGAAGCCATCCTTGGCCTTGACGTAGACGATCTGGTTGGCCGGCGGCGGCGGCACGTGAATGCAGGCGCCGACGAACGGAACCAGCAGGAATTCCGTGACTTTGGTCGCGGTGAAGTCGAGCGGCACGACGTAGCCGCCGATCTTCACCTTCTGGCCGTCGAGTTCAGTCTTGAGTTCGGGCGGTTCCGTCGATGTCTGGCGAGCCGGCCGCGACATGAACTTGCCTTCCGGAATGCGCGGCGGAGGCGCTCCCTCCGCATCCTCAGGGCGCGAGCGGATGTCGAAGCTTTCGAGATAGGCGGCTTTGCCGTCTAGTGCGGCGCCGGCAGGCGGACCGAAAAAGGTCTTCAGCTGCCTCTTGGTGGCGGCCGCGGTCTGCGGCACGAGGTCGGCCCACTTCAACTCACGCACTTCGGCATGAACCGGCAGAACTGCGGTTGCTGCGAAGGCGAGTGCGAGGCCTGCTGCGATGGCGCTTGATCTGCGGCTCATGTCGAAACCCTTTCGCTAACGTTCGGCCGTTTCTGGTATTCTGAATCGAACATTTGATTCCGGGCGAAGGTCATCAAGCGACTGTGAATCCAGAACACAACAAAAATTTGGCCGGTGCTTCGGCGGAGGCGCTTGGGAACCAGTTGCGGTCGGCAAACTGTTGCACTGTATTGAGGAATTGGACGCAGCCAAGCTGCCCGCCATTTCCAGCATCTCGAGTCATACCCGTACTGTCATGCCGTCGGCAAGCGAGCGCCGGTAGGCAAGGAACGCAGGACCGAGGCCCGCGACGACGCCGGCGACCACGATCCCGCTCAGCGTTGTCAGCTCCCACGACGTCGGCGCCGAAAGAGGCAGGCTCAGGCCGTAGGCACGGTCGATCCACGGCCGGGCCGTCGCCAGGACGGCGTAGAGCAACCCCGTTCCCAGCACCGCCCCCGCGAGCGTCAAGACCCCGGCTTCGGTTGCCAGCAAGCCGAGCACCGTTGCCGGTCTGGCGCCGACCGAGCGCAGGATCGCCATCTCGCGGCGCCGTTCGTTGAGCGTCGTCAGGATCATCGTCACCATGCCGAGTATCGCGGTCACGACGACCATCGCGGAGACGACGGCAAGGGCAGTTTCAGCGATGCCGACCAGCCCCCACAATTCCTGCAGAGCCGCCCCGGGCAGGATCGCCGAGAGTGGTTCAGCCGCGTATTCGTTCACCGCCCGCTGCACGCGGAACACAGCCAGCCGCGAGTTCAGGCCGACGAGCATGGCAGTCACCGACTGCGGCGTCAGATCCATCTTCCTCACATCTTCTGCGGAGACGCGTTGACCTGGGACAGGGGCACCCTGCTGCCAGTCGACATGGATTGCCTCGATCGCGTCGAGCCCGACAATCACCGTACGGTCGACCGGTGTCCCGGTCTTCTGCAGAATGCCCGCGACCCGGAACGGCTTATCGCCATGATCGAGGAAAGAAACCGAACCGAGCCCGTGCCCGATGACTATACTGTCACCGATTTCGTAGCCGAGCGCCGTCGCCACGTCGGCGCCGATCACCGCCTCGAACACATCGCTGAATACGAGTCCCTCAAAGAGCGCCAGCTTCTGGTCGCCGCGGTAGCGGTAGTGCGCGAAGAAATCCGGTGTCGTGCCAAGCACGCGGAAGCCACGATGGCTGTCTCCAAGTGACATTGGCACCGTCCAGGCCACGTCTGGCAGCGCCGCGATCTCTCTCGCGCTCTGCCAGGTCATGTTGTTCGTCGCATTGCCGATGCGGAACACCGAATAGAGCAGCAGTTGCACCCCGCCCGAGCGCGCGCCGACGATGAGGTCCGTACCCGAGATGGTATCGGCGAAACTCTGACGGGCGCCGTTACGCACCTTTTCGACGCCAAGCAGCAGCATGACGGAAAAGGCGATCGCGAGCACCGACAGAAGCGCCGTCAGCCATCGCGCGCGCAGCGACTGCAGGGCGAGCCGCAAAACGATCATGGCGCACCCCGCCCGATTGTCGCGATGTCGTCGAGCCGCACGCATCGCGTGAAAAGCTCGGCCAGCGTTTCGTCATGACTGACCATGATGAGCGTTGCGCCCGCCACCTCGATCTCCTCGAACAGGAGATCGAGGAATTCTTTCTGCCAGGCCCTGTCGAGCGATGATGTCGGCTCGTCGGCGACGATGATCTCCGGCCGCCCGATCAACGCCCTTGCCGCCGCGACGCGCTGCTGCTGGCCGACGCTCAGGCTTGATGCGCGGTGACAGGCGATTTCGTCGCCGGGCAAACCAAGCCGTAGCAGCAGGCGCGCGGCTTCATCCGCTGCAGTGCCGTTGGCGGCGACATTGGCGCGGCGCTGCTGGGAGAAGCTCAGCGGTAGCAGAACATTGTCCGTCACCGTGCCGTAGGGCAACAGGTTAAACATCTGGAAGATGATGCCGAAGTGCTCTGCCCGGAAGCGGTCGCGCGCTGCCCCCGGCAGCTTGGCGATATTGGTTCCCAGTACATCGACCTGGCCGGTTTGCGGGCTGACGATCCCAGCGAGCAGGCTGAGGAGCGTCGACTTGCCGCCCCCCGATGGACCCAACAAGAGGACCCGCTCGCCCTTTACGACTTCGAACCGGTCGATGCTGAGTCTGAAGCGCGGCTGTCCTGGCCATGTGAAGCGCACGGCGCTCATCGCCACTACCGGTGTGCCGGCAGCCTCGCCTGACTCTGCGCGATTCCGTTCTATGCCGAACTTGATCGGTGGTCTCCCGATAGCTTGGGCAGCGCCCGCAGGTTACATCGTGGCGCCGAAATCGATTGTCGTTCGATCCCGGGTCGCGTCGAACTGCGTCTGCCCCTTCGCCGTGGCGATGCTGACTTGCAGCGAAAGCGCATTCTGGAAATGATCGAAGTAGCCAAGCGTGAGCGTTGACAGCTTTTCGGGCGCGAGACACGTGAACTGATATCCGGCGTGAAATTCGGCGTGGCCGTCCTGGTGGCCGGGATGACCGTCGTGATGGCCGCCGTGATGCTTCTTCCCATGATGGCCGGCGCCATGTTCTTTCTCGTGATGGGCGGCGTGTTCGGGATCCTTCGTGTAGTGAACGAAGGACTGCTCGACGACGCAGCCCGCCGCTTCGGGAAGCGTGACGATCTTAAGCGGATTGCCGAGAATTTCTTTGGCGGCATTGAGAGTCGCCTTTTCCTTCTCCGTGTTGGCCGCATGTTCGAAGCCGATGATGTCCGCACCCGGCACGCGCAAGTCGAAGCCGGCCTTGGCTCCGTCGATTGCGATGTCGAGCTTTCCATGCCCATGCTGGTGCGCGCCGGCTTCCCTGCGATCCTGCGCATGCACTGGCGCGGCGACGCTGACGATGACAGCGGCAATCGCCGCAAGCTTCAGGCTGTGCATTTGGAACGTCCTCTTGCTTCAGGGTGGGGCACCCTAACCGCCATTTGCGGCCGCTTCAAACAGGATACGGCAACTTTTGGCTGCGCACATTGAGTGTCAAAATTGCTGCAAATGCGGCGAGTGCGGCAAGGTCCAGGTACAAGTTCAAGGGCAACAGCAACAACGCGCCGCAAACGCCAAGAGCGATCCGCAGCGGCCACGATACCGGAGCCTCCAGGTGTCCCTGCATCGCGCCCGAAAAGGCGTAAAGCCCGACAAGCGCGAAACCGAAAATTCTCAGAACGTCGGCAATATCGCCGCCAATGAACGGAGTGTAGGCAAACAACAGCGGCACCAGATAAAGACCCTTGGCGATCTTCCACGAAGTCAGGCCCGTCGCCATTGGCGGAGTTCCGGCGATGGCGGCGGCCGTGAAAGCGGTGAGACAAACGGGCGGCGTGACGTTCGAATCCTGGCTCAGCCAGAAAATGATGAGGTGCGCCGACAAAAGCGCATACGTCAGCGTTGCCACGGGAATGAGCGCTTCACGCACCGGCCCGATGAGTTCGCCCGGCACTTTGTCGAGCAGCGCTTTCGCCGCCTCGGCCGACATCGGCGTTCCGAGCTGGGCTGCGGTCTCCGGCGAAGCCAGCATCAAAATTGCTTTCGCTTCCTCCGCGACATTGCCGGCCATTAGCGCTTCGATCAGTTCCCGATTGGCGATCAGTTCGAACAGGGCAGGCGCTGAAAGCGTCCCGAGAACGATATAGGCGGCTGTCACCGGCAGCCCCATGCCAAGCACCAATGAGGCAAGTGCGATCAGCACCATTGCGATGATGAGGCTGTCGCCGGCCCATTGCGTAATCATCAAGGAGAAGGTGTTGCCGACGCCGGACATGGCGATGACATTGACAATCAGCCCGACCGAGCACAGCAGCACCGCAGTCATCACCATGTTGCGCGCCCCCAGCGCCATGGCTTCGAGGACGGCCACTGGTCCCATCGGATTGCGCGTCAGCCAGGATGCGGCGATCACGGCGAGGATCGCGATCCCTGCCGCATAGGTTGGCGTGTAGCCGTAGATGAGGAGTGCGATGAGCACGCCGATAGGGATGAGGAACGGCAGCCCGCCGCCGAGCATAAGGTCCATGAACCCTGGTACGTCCTCTTCGACCGCCTGCACGCCCTGCCGCTTCGCCTCGATGCGCACGTAGAAAGCGATCGAAGCGAAATAGAGGATCGCCGGCAGCACGCTGACGGCAACGATCGTGGTGTAGGGGATCTGTGTGTAGCTGGCGATGACGAAGGCGCCCGCGCCCATGATCGGCGGCATCAGCTGCCCGCCGGTGGACGCGGAAGCTTCAACCGCCGCGGCGAACTTGGGCGGGAAACCGGCGCGCTTCATGAGCGGAATCGTGATGACCCCGGTCGATGCCGTGTTTGCGACCGCCGAACCCGAAATCGTGCCTGTCAGCCCCGAGGCGAGAACCGCGACGAGCCCCGGCCCGCCCGTCAGTCTTCCGGCGACCGAACGCGCCAGGTCGATCACGAATGCGCCCCCGCCCGAGCGTAGCAGGAACGCGCCGAGCAGGATGAACATGAACACGAACGAGGAGGAGATACTTGCGATGTTGCCGAAGATGCCGTCGTCGCCGTAGATCGAGCGGAACAGGATCGTCTCCACGCTTAATCCGCCGAAGCGGAATACGCCGCTGATGTGCTGTCCCCACCAGCTCACGTAGGTCAGAGCCAGTACGATGAGGACCGGAATAACGATGCCCGTGGTCCGCCGCGTGTATTCCAGCGCCCCGAGAATGAGAATGCCGCCAGCCGTCCATTCCAACGGGCTGAGGCGTACGCCCCGCGCATACACGGCGTCTTCCGCGGCAATGAGATAAAGTGCCGAGCCGGCCACCAGCAGCCCGAAAGCGACATCGAGGAATTTGAAAGCCCGGGTCTGCGCAAAACGTCCCTCGAACGCGGGGTAGATCAGCGCGCACAGAAATGCGAAGCCGGCAAAGTGAATGGCGTTGCGCCACAGCCCGGACAGCACCCCAAAGATATTGAAGTAGACGTGGACCAGCGCAAGCGCGATGCCGATGACGAAGATCGCTCGGTCATTAGTCGATCCGGTCCACTGCGGAACGTCTAGACCTGAACCCGTTGCCTCGTTCTGCTCAGTCGCCATTGGCCGCCAGCCTCCCCGAAAGTTCCAGCAATGCCACGAGGGCGGCGGAGGCCAATCGCCTCAACCGCCCTCTGGTTCGCTCCATTTGTCAAGTCTCGGGACATTAGCCCGGCCAGCCGGTTATTGCGCGACGAGCTTCTCGGGAATCTTAAGGCCTGCTTCCTCGAAGTAGCGCTTGGCGCCAGGATGCAGCGGCATCGGCAGACCCGCGATCGCGCTTTCAAGTGCCATCGCCTTTGTCGCCGAGTGGATCGCATTGAGGAAACCGAGGTTTTCGTACATCGTCTTTGTGATCTGGTAGACGTCTTCCTCGGGGACATCCTTGCGTACAGCCAGGAAGTTCGGCTGCGCGATCGTCATCACGTCGGCATCGACGCTCGGATATGTTCCACCGGCGATTTTATAGGGTGTCCACAGTCCAAGGCCGCCGTCTGCTTTTTCCATCTGCTCTGGCGTGAAGCCCAAAAGCTTGATCTTGTCGCCCAGCGAAGCGAAGGCTTTCGTGATCGCACCGACGGGAGCACCGGCCGGCGTCGATATTCCGGCAACCTGACCGTTCTGCAAGGCGTCTGCGGATGGACCATAGCCGACGTGGACGAGGCTGTAGTCCTTGTCGATATCGATGCCGAGATTTGAGAGCAGCACCTGGTTTGACCCGATCGTACCCGAATTCTTCTTGCCGAGCGCAACCGACTTGCCCTTCAATCCGACCATGTCCTCGATCGTTCCGGTCTTGGCCAGATCGGCCTGAACAACGAAGTGCTCGACGTTTTGCCAGAGCATGGAGACGGCGCGCATGTCCTTTTGCGGCCCGTCGGCTTCGACCGGACCTTTGCCGTTCCAGGCGTAGTAGCCATAGAGGCCCTGCAGAATCGCGAACTGGGCCTCGTTATCTCGCAGCAACTTGACATTCTCGCCTGATCCCGCTGAGTTGATCGCCGACATGCCGATCTTCATGGTCGGCTGCAGCTTCACCTTGACCAGGGTCGCGATTGCGACTCCGACCGGATAGTAGGTGCCGCCCGTACTGGCGGTTGCGAGAATGTAGTCTCGCGCTTCCGCCGCTTTCACGCTTGGGGCAGCCCCGGCAACCAGCACGGCGCCTGCGGCCGCTGTTACGATTAGTCCTCTGAACATGTTTCCGTCCCTTGTTGCGATTGGCCCAATCGAGCCCGGCTGTGCAGCAATTTGCCGCATCGATGTATACATAGGGAATTACTGCCGACGCAGCAACACGGCATATTCAATGCGGTTGCAGCGTCCACTTGCCGCTTGCCCGGTGAGGCGTCAAACTTGCGGCCCTCGGAACACCCACTGGAAATGAGAAATGACCCTGGCGACTGAAGAAATCGAGCGCTACAAGCGCCATCTCGTCCTGCGCGAGGTCGGCGGACAGGGCCAGCAGAAGCTGAAAGCCGCCCGCGTGCTTTTAGTCGGCGCCGGAGGCCTCGGGTCGCCGCTTGCGGTCTATCTGGCCGCCGCCGGCGTCGGCACTCTTGGCCTCATAGATGACGACGTCGTCTCCCTTTCGAACCTGCAGCGCCAGATCCTGCACGACACCCCCCACGTCGGGCAGCCGAAGGTTGACAGCGGCCGCGATGCGATTCGCCGGCTGAATCCGCACGTGAAAGTCGAGACCCATCCCATCCGCCTAGATGGGCAAAACGCCCTCGATATTATTTCCGGCTACGACATCGTCTGCGACGGCTCTGACAACTTCGCCACCCGCTACCTCGTTTCCGACGCCTGCTATCTCGCCAGGAAGACGCTGGTGTTCGGCGCAGTCGGCCCCTTCGACGGTTACGTGACGACCTTCAAGCCCCACGAAGCGGGCCCCGGCGGCAAGCCCTACCCGACGTACCGCTGCCTGTTCCCGGAAGCTCCGCCGCCCGGCACGGTCGCGAACTGCTCGGAAGTCGGCGTGCTTGGCGCCGTCGTTGGCGTCATCGGCACCCTGCAGGCGGTTGAGGTGCTGAAGGAAATCACCGGCGCTGGCGAAACGCTCGCCGGCCGCCTCCTGATCTACGATGCGTTGGGCTCGCGCTTCGAGACCGTAAACGTCGCCTGGGACCCCGGCAACGCACTTTCCGGCGAGAACCCCACCATCACCGACCTGTCGATCCACGACGGTGCCGAAGAGGCCGTCGCCTGCGGCCGCTGACGGGTGAGCGGGCGGACCATCCTCATGCGCCAGGAATCACACCGGCGGCTCTGAAGCCGCCGGCGATCCTTGCTCACTGCAGAGTTTTCAGCCCCTGGGCTTCGAGCCCTTGAAGCACGCGGTCGGGTGATTGTCCGATGAACTGCCTGGCATGTAGAGGCACGAGCAGTAGGACAGGCCTTTGCAGCACTCCGAGGTTGTGGAGCCGTTGCACGGCTTCTTCGCCCCGGCGGAGCCGCTCAGCCCGCTCGGCCCTTTGCGCGCGGCGACCGTCATGGGCGCGAGCGTGCCGGTGGACTGGGTCGCCCCCGCGGTCTGTGCACCCGTCAGCGGCCCGGCATAAGATGGCGTGGCGAGGAATGCGATTGTCACCAGGGCAGTGAATAGAAGCGTGATGAGGGCAGACGTCTTCAATGTATCGATCATGAAACTCATCCTTATCAATGTTGACGATCAGGTTTGGCGTGACCTGACTGCCATCACTAAGCCTCACAAGGATGTGGCGCTGTTCCGCAGGTGATTGCTTGCCGCGCCCGATTGGCGGGCGGGCGCTGTAGGTGCGATACCGGACGGACTGGTGAACTGGGTCGAGAGGCGGATTTTGACCACTGCCGTAATCGTGCCGGTGCGCAACATTGATGTTGCACGCGACTGTGGCAGCCTGCGCGTCGAGGTGTGCGCCGCAATACACGCGATGCCGCGACATAATTATTGAATGTCTGGTTCACACCCAGAAGCAGTTGGTTTTCGATCTCACTGAGGGCCGATGTAGCAAAACCGGCTGGAGGCATCGGGCGAACCGTGATTCCGGCGATGTGAGGCAGATATCGGCGGGGGCGTGCGATGATGGGGCGGCGCAAGACTGACCAGGGGCAAGTGTTTTAGCGCAATTTCTAATCCGCACGATCTTCCATTCGAGAGAAGCGGCTCTGGTGCCGCAAAAATGGTTCACTGGCAACGCGACTGCAATGAACGTCGTCTTCCCAATTGAAATCGATTGCCAAGCGTAGGTTATGTTGGCAGGCGAAGTCCACGCATTGGGACACTCGGCGGCCCCTGCTTTGAAATTCTACGGACTGTGCAGTAGGCGACGCTTCTGTAGGCTGACAGTATTCTCCGTGCCAATTCCTCGATGTGCTGCATGGTCGTGTCGGGAGAGATGACCGAGACGCGAACAATTGTGTGCCCCTTCCATTTTGCGGAACGCAGAAATGGTCCGTGATCGCTTCCGATCTCGGACAGGAATTCATTCGTTATGGCCTCGCTATCCTCGGCCGGCATGTCGGAGCTGACCGTAAAAGCGATCTGGTTTAGGCAGACGTCATTGAGAATTTTGATGCCCGGCTCGTCGGCCAGGATCTTGGAAAGCCGCGCCGCACATGCACAATGGCGAGAGACGATTTCGCAAACACCTTGCCGGCCCAAAACTTGGATAACGGCCCAGACCGCAAACCCACGCGCGCGGCGAGAAAGCTCAGGGACGAAATGCGTCGGATTGCGCCCATCTCCTTCACTCTCATTTAGATAGCTCGCCGTGATGTCCATCGCCCTCCGGTGCGCATCGGTGTTCTTTACGATGGCAAAGCCTGAGTCGTAGGGCACCTGGAGCCACTTGTGACCATCAACGGCCCACGAGTCGGCCAATTCCACCCCCATACAAAGGTGTGCCAGATGCGGCACTGCATTTGCCCAAAGGCCGAACGCGCCATCTACGTGCATCCAAGCGCCATGCTTGGCGGCAAGTTTAGCAATCTCCTGAAAGTCGTCGAAAGCGCCGGAGTTAATATGCCCGGCCTGGCAAACAATAATCTTGGGCGCCTCATGTTCCTTTACCCGGCTCGATAGCTCGTCAATGAGCATCCGGCCCTGGTCATCACTTCCAATCACCACATAGTTGCTGCGCCCGAAGCCTAAGAACCTCAACGCTGACCACACCGAGGAATGGGCTTCTTCACTGATGAAAATCTTGATGGCGGGCGCACTTTGGAGACCATCTGCTTCCACGTCCCACCCGGACTGCGCCAACACTTCACTGCGCGCCGCCGCCAGGGCGATGAAACTTGCCATCGTCGCCCCTGTCGTAAAACCGACCGAGCACTGCTGGGGAAGCCTCATCAGATCCAGCAGCCACTTGGCCGCGACTTCTTCGGCTGTGGCAGCGGCTGGCGAACACTGGTAGATCGCCGAGTTCTGCCCCCAAGCAGACGTAAGCCAGTCCGCGGCGACGCCTGCGGGGTGCGAACCGCCCATGACCCACGCGAAGAAGTCGGGCCGGACATTGCCGACAAGACCGGGCTCAGCTGCGCGGACGAGGTCTTCGATGACCGTGTCAGCGTCCCGACCTTCTTCAGGTAAACCGACATCGAAAAGCTTCCGTAGGTCGCTGGCGGTAGCCCTTGCATGGGGAGTGTCGGATCCCCCCGAGCAGCGGTATGACGCACCTTGCTGTGCTGCAAACTCAAGGGCTCTTTTTTCCGCTTCGTTCATCATTAGGCACCTGCCGTGGATTTCCAGTCGTTGCACGCCAGCCACCTGCCAATGGCTGACATCAAGTGCGCGCCTCACCTGGGATGCAGCCATCCCGGCAGGAAGGAATAGGCGTCGAAGCTTTTGTTGCCGTCGAACAGCACGGCACTCTGCTCCAGAAGTTTTTGCAGCCGGCCATCGTTATAGGCATCGAATGTCTCGGTGCACCCGCCGATGTGCGCACCACCGATGAATATCTGCGGGATCGTGGGTGAGCCGGTTCGTTCCTTGAGCGCGGCACGGATCTCGCCACCCCAATCATTCTCCTGGAAGGGAACCGAGTCGAGATCGATCGAGCGGTACGGCACGCCCAATTCGCCGAACATCTTGCGAACCGACCAGCAGAATTCGCACCACTCCAGAGCAAACATGACGACCGGTTCGTCCTTTCCATGGATCGCTTGATCGATGTATTCGCGCGCCTCAAGCTTGACGTTAGTCGACCCATTCGAACCGACCGCAGGTTTCGCCGGTTCAGCGGCAACATCGAACCGGAAACGCGGCGTCGATGCGGCAATCTCCTTTTCTTCATCTGACATGTCGGCGGGCACGCCCTCGAACAACGGTGTAGAAAGGTAGCGTTCACCCGTATCGGGAATCATGCAGAGGATATGTGAGCCGACCGGCGCCTGCTTGCTGATTGCCAAAGCCGCCGCGAATGTCGCGCCACCCGAGATCCCGCAGAAGATCCCCTCCTTCCGCGCCAGCAATCGGCTCATCTCGAGGGCATCGGCGCCACTGACAGGAACAAGCCTGTCGATTAATCTATCCCGTAAAACGTCGTTTGCAAGTTTCGGAATGAAGTCGGGCGTCCACCCCTGCATGAGGTGCGGCCGGAAGTTCGGGTGGCTTGCTGCCGGCGAATGATCTTCGGCGTATTGCTGCGCGATCCCGCTGGCCAGTAGCTGCGAATTGTCCGGCTCGCATGCTATGATTTTCGTCGAGGGGCTCTTGGCTCTTAAGACCCGCGCAACACCCTTCAGGGTGCCGCCCGTGCCATATCCCGAGACCCAATAATCAAGGCCCACGCCTTCAAAGTCAGACAGGATTTCTTCGGCAGTCGTTTTGGAATGCATGTCCGGATTGGCTTCATTCTCGAACTGGTGGCAAAGGAACCAGCCATGCTTCTCGGCAAGCTCCCGGGCCTTTGCAAGCATCCCCGAGCCCTTCTCCGAGGCCGGTGTCAGCACAACCCTGGTGCCAAGGAACCGCATGAGCTTGCGGCGTTCGATGCTGAAATTCTCCGCCATCGTCACGACAAGCGGATACCCCTTTTGGGCGCACACCATTGCCAGGCCGATGCCTGTATTTCCGCTGGTTGCCTCGATGACCGTTTGTCCGGGTTTCAAGGAGCCGTCGCGTTCGGCAGTTTCGATCACTCCGAGAGCCAGCCTGTCCTTGACCGAACCAAGCGGGTTGAACGCCTCCAGCTTCACGTAGAGGTTAACGTCCGTAGACGCAAGGTTATTGACCTTAACCGCCGGAGTATTGCCGATCGTCTGCAGAATGCTTGAATAGAGTTTGCCCATAATAATGTTCTCCTGCTCATCCCAAATCAGCGAGTTGGCTTTGTTCTTTAAAAAGTTGGCCGACCGGATCGGACTTCGAGACCCAGAGGCCAGCCGGTTGGAGATTTCGTCCTCTAGGCCGTGATGCGTCCTGACTTGAACTCCCGGCTGCGCAGCGCGCGGTAGTCGATGACCGCAGCAATCAAGAGGGTGATCAAACCCGCTGTCTCCACACGATCGAAATACTGAACGCCATACGAGTAGTAGATCGCTCCGGCACCAATCACGGCCATTACCAAGGGGAATAGGTTGTTGTGGCGAAGTAAGTTCAGAGCAAATCCAACAAGCGCCACGCTTGCGCCCGCCACGATCAGCGACATCCAGATTGTGCCATCAAGCGACAGTGACACTCCGGCTGCTGACATAGCCCCGAAGAGCACCAGAAGGCCTTTGCAGGCTAGGAAAGAAAAGACGCTTCCGAATGCTGCCAACCAATGTGACATCGTAAATCTCCCGCGTGCGTGGTTGATGTGACCATCTTGCCCAGGAGGCGTGATCCTGACGTTCGAAGAAGGTCAGCCAAGCGTGACTTCAGCGTGAATTATGCGTCTGTTTGAATGTTTTGGCCGTGATTTCCGCCCGCTTGCGCTGCTTGGTCTGACCATTTCGCAAATGCAGCGACACAGGATCACCGCGTAAACCGAAACATGGCCCATCCCGTCCATTGGGGGACAGGCAATCGCGAAACATGCTATTAAGTCTTCAGTAGAAACGATGCCCGCAGGCACGCGCATAGGCCGATGGACCTGGCACGAAGCCTGCCCGTGCACTAGCGAACAGTCATGCTAAACATCAAAATCTTAGGCCGTTTGCATGTAACCGACGGCACAGGAAAGGAAATAAGTGTTCCAGGCAGCAAGCTTCAGGCGCTGCTGACCTTTCTCGCCCTCAACAGCGACAGCGGCACATCGCGCGAAAAGCTCGTCGGGCTCTTATGGGGAAACCGGTTCGACAAGCAGGCGCGGCAAAGTCTGCGTCAGGCCATTGCAAAGCTCCGCCGGATCTTTGAGGTGACGACAAGTGATGCGCTGATATTCGACGGCGATTATCTCGGACTTAACACTAAAAAAGTCACGATTGACGCAACACAATTTTTGGAACTCTCTGCGGAGGCTTCACCAACCTCGCTGGCCGAGGCTGTGCGTCTTTTGCGAGGAGAAATCGCAGAAGGACTTATAACCCGCACTCCCCAGTTTGATGATTGGCTTCAAGCCGAGCGACAACGTTACGGTCAATGGGCAGCCGACGCTTTGATTTGTCTTGGTGAACTGCAGCTCGAAATGGGCGAACCAGCCAGCGCTGTTAAGACAGCCGTTAAACTTGCCTCCCTCGACTCACTTAGCGAGCGCGCTTGCCAGATTGCCATGCAAGGACTGACAAGTGTTGGACAGCGAAGCGCTGCTGTCCAGCACTATCAGTATTTTTCGGAACTGACCGAGCGCGAACTCGGCACTGTACCAAACAAAGAAACGCGAGCGCTCTATGAAAGCATTCGCGACGAAGCCAGGCTGGAAACCGGCCACCATTCCATGGCGGAAGTGGCGGTCGCAAAGCCTCAAACTGCAAGTGTTATCGGTACTGTTACATCTCGAAAACCTGTCGTGGCGGTCCTTCCTTTTGACAATCTATCGGGAGAACCTGAGCAGGACTACTTCACCGATGGGGTTTCAGAGGATCTCATCACAGGACTGTCGAAGCACCGGTGGCTCGATGTCATTTCGCGCAACAGTGCGTTTGCCTATCGAGGCCGCTCGTCTGATATAAAATTGGTGGGCAACGAACTTGGTACGGATTATGCCGTCGAAGGCAGTATCAGACGAAGCGGTTCCCGCATCCGTGTCAGCGCGCAGCTTGTTGACGCATCGAGCGGCAAGACACTTTGGGCCGAGCGCTACGATCGAAATCTAGACGAAATCTTCGACGTCCAGGATGCCATCACCAATACGATCGTCGCCCGTATTGAACCGGAATTGGGTGCCGCCGAGCGTCGCAAAGTCGTTCGCAAGAGGCCTGCCAATCTTGAAGCCTGGGATTGTTACCACCTCGGTATCGCGCACTTTTTCAAGTTCACCGCATCCGACAATCTGGAAGCCCAGCGTCTCCTCAAGCAAAGCTGCGAGCTAGACCCAGCCTTCGGCGAAGCTTACGCCTGGTGGGCCTATGCGACGGTCATCGGCATGGTCTATTGGGACACCGAACCAAGCGACGAATTACTTGACGAGGCGATTGTCGCAACCCAGCGTGCGCTGGAAATAGACGACCAGAACGCGACCTTCTATGCACTCCAGGCACGGATCAAATTGGCTCGCACAGAGTATCGCTCGGCTATTTCGGGAAACGAGACCGCAATACAGATGAACCCGTCGTTTGCCGCCGCCTATTGTGGGCTCGGCGACTCGCTTGCCTACGAAGGAAGGTACGAAGAAGCGATCAAGCAATTCGAACAAGCCTTGGAGTTGAGTACGAACGACCCGCAAAGATGGGCCTTTCTGACCTACGGGGCTCTGGCACTTATCTTCAAAGGGGACTTTGAAACAGCCCTCGAATGGGCGGAGCGCGCGCGTATCATTCCAAATTGCCAGTATTGGACGACATCGCACATGGTGGTGGCACTTGCCCATTTGAACCGTTTGGACGAAGCCGAAAAGCTCGTTCAGGAACTCTTTATAGAAAAGCCAAAATTTTCCTGTGCGTTCGCCAGGAAGAAGCTGTTCTATATCAAGCTACCGCAGCAAATCGAACTCTACACGGCTGGCCTTCGGAAAGCTGGTGTCCCGGAGATCTGACGGGTCGTGTCGACAAATCAATGCTGGCCGTCAGGATAAGTGCCGGCTCCAAACATTGAAGGTGCGCCGACCAAGGAATGTCGACGCGCCCCGATACCGACAGTCTTGCGGCAATGCAGCGAAATGGTGGTTCGGGCCACAAAGAGACGTTCTTCCGACCTGATGGCGCATCGAGAGCCGGACTAACTCGACGGGAAGGGATCAACAGGAGTGGTGCAATCGACGCTGCGTCTACGCGGATTCTGCTCGCAAAACGTCAACGATCCTCACTCGAACTCCAACTCGCCAAACACGGCCTGGGCATTGCGGCCTGCGAGCGCCTCGAATTCCTCCAGGTGCTTGAAAGCAGACTGATCGACTTTTGGAGCGCCGATCATGTCGCCGCCGGCGTCCATATGCTCGGCGACTCTGGTTCTGAGGTTCACGAGGTACTTGTAGGTGTCGGCCTTTGCGCGCGCGAGAGTCGTCGGTGCACCGTGGCCCGGAACGACGTGTGCCGGATTCAGGTCCGCCACGGCGTCGAAGGCTTCGAGCCAAGTCTTTGATTTCGAGAAGGGCAGCACGCCAAGGATCCGCTCGGTATAGACAATATCGCCCGTGAAGACGGTCTTGGCCAACGGTACCCAGACGAAGGCATCGCCGGGCGTGTGCGCCGGTGCGGCGTGCCGGATCTCGATCGTGGTGCCGCCGAGCGTCAGGGTATGCGAGGCCTCGAACGTCACGTCGGCGTAGGCCGGCTCGGTTCCTTCGAGCTGAGCGCCAATGAGCTGGTCGAGCATCGTCAATTGCAGCGAGTTTCGCTCTTTCTGGTCGGCGACAGCAGCATCGGAAGCAATGATAGTGGCGCCCTTCTTGCGCCAGTAGCCGTTGCCGAGCCAGCGGTGGTCCTGGCCGCCCGTGTTAATGACGTAACGGACCGGTTTATCAGTCACCTTGCCGATGGCGGTATCGAGCGCCTCGGCACCTTTCCAGCTGCCACCGGGGTCGACGAGCACTGCCCCCTCATCGGTCACGATCAGACCAAAGGTCGCGTTGTTGGCAAGGTTTGCGGGTGAGCGCTGGGCCTTTTCGCCGACAAACGCATAGATGCCGGCCGCGACTTCCACGGTATTGAGTGCCAGCGCAGGCCAGCTGAGCAGCGTGGACAGTAGAACGGTCGCTAAGGAGAGAATTCTCATTCGATACTTCCCCATTCTACTTGATCGTGATACCCGCGATCACTCCGCGGATTTTTAGGCAACGAGCAACACGCTGAGTATGCGCCCGATCCGAGACCCAGCCTTCGCGGCCGTGGAATGATGAACCGGATTCGTGCGTTGTCACATGATTGAGATCACATGAGCACCAAAGAAGGCATCCCCGAAACGGGAAACCGATACAATCTCAACGAACTGGCCGGCGCTTTTGGCGACCTAGGCACGCTCGTGCCGTTCGTTGTTGCCTATATCGTCATTCTTAAGATGGACGGCGCTGCGGTTCTGCTCGGCATGGGCGCGGCACTTATTGTCGTCGGCGCGTTGTACCGTACGCCGTTCCCTGTGCAGCCGATGAAGGCAATCGGGACGGTCGCCGTGGGCCAGGCGGCCGTCGCGGGATTGACCGCCTCCGCGGTCGTAGCTGCCGGGCTCGTCACCGGAATCATCTGGTTGATTCTCGGTGCTACTGGACTTGCCAAGCGTGCTGCAGACATCATCCCGCGACCGGCGCTTCTCGGAGTCATCCTCGGACTCGGCCTCAGCTTTATGCTCGAAGGGCTGCGCATGTTGTCGGCGAATCCGTGGGTCGGTGGAGGGCTGCTTGCCCTCACTCTCCTTATGCTTAGTCGCCCGCGTTTCCCCGCGATGCTTGTGCTCCTCCTGATCGGTTGCGCCATCGCGCTCATCGAGCAACCTGAGTTGGCAGCCGAACTTAGCACTATTAACCCTACAATCGAACTACCCAGTCTCGCCTGGCCTGCACTGACGTGGAGCGACGTCTGGCTCGGCACCATTTTGCTCGCCCTGCCGCAGCTTCCCCTCACATTCGGCAACGCGCTGGTCGCGATTACGGACGAGAACAATCGTTTGTTCCCCAATCACCCGACCACTGAAAACCGGGTCGCGGTCTCCACCGGCATCATGAACCTGTGGTCTAGCGCAATAGGCGGCATTCCGCTTTGCCACGGAGCCGGCGGTATGGCGGGCCACATCCGGTTCGGCGCGACGACCGGCGGGGCCACCGTCATGCTTGGCGTTCTACTGACGGCAACGGCGCTCGTCTTCGGGGATTCGATCAGCCTCCTCTTACGCGTGTTTCCGCAAAGTGTACTCGGGGTTATCCTGTTTATGGCCGGTGCAGAGCTGGCGATGAGCAGCAAGGAGCCGGGCCCCGAGAAGGTGGACCGCTTTCTCGTACTTGCAACCGCTGCGCTCGCCGTGCTCAACGTCGGTCTTGCCGTCATCTTCGGCGTTCTCGGCTATCATGCAGCGAAACGCGGATGGCTCGACCTGTAGACTGGTCCGCCTAAGCCGCTCCTCCGCACCGCTGACTGCGCACCCTAGCGCTCGCCGTCGCCGAACGCGCGTGTCGACTCCAGACGCACGAGGCACCCATCCGCGGGTTGGTCCGTACGAAGCGGGCCGGCGACATCCAGATCAGCAATGCGGGTTTGCCGCACCGCATCTGACAGGGAAAACGGACAGCATGAATTCTTTTTCCGTGCACATCCTGGCGGCGGTTGCTGCCGAAATCGCGCCGCACTGATCTTGCTGTGCTGGACGATCAGAGATGCGATTGCCAAGATTATTAATCGACAATCGATATCGAAATGCAATATTGATGAACGGGAGCCGTAAGTTCAATGGAGCATCAGGACCTGCTCGCCGGTTTCATCCGCCTGCATGTGCTGCATCATGCAGTCCAGGAAGAGATCTATGGCCAGTGGATGATGCAGGAGCTGGCCCGCCACGGCTACCGCATCAGCCCGGGTACGCTCTATCCGATGCTGCATGGGCTGGAGAAGAAGGGTTACCTCCGGTCTCGCAAAGAGCGTTGCGGCAGGTCGGTCCGGCGCCTCTACAGTGCCACCTCGAAGGGAAAGAAGGCCTTGGCCGTCGCCAAGGAAAAGCTGAGAGAACTGGTCGGCGAGCTTGTCGAATGGTGCGAATAGGGGGGCAAAAATGGAGACTGAGACACATGCCGAAGAGGCAAGCCAGAAATCAAGCGTGGCGGAAGTTTTTCTCGTCTTCCTCCGCCTTGGCCTGACTTCGTTCGGCGGTCCCGTGGCGCATCTTGGCTACTTCCGCGAAGAGTTCGTTGTCCGCCGCAAGTGGCTCGA
>LOEV01000102.1 GCA_001516065.1 Alphaproteobacteria bacterium BRH_c36 | reverse complement strand
TCTATGCCTTCCCGCGCGTCGCCAATAAAATCGTCATGATGGCCGCCGAAGTCATGATCGCCCGCCAGCTCACCTATTTCGCCGCCCGCGAAAAGGATGAGGGCCGCCGCTGTGATCTGGAGGCCGGCATGGCCAAGCTTCTCGGCGCCCGCGTCGCCTGGGCTGCCGCCGACAACGCCCTTCAGATCCACGGTGGCAACGGCTTTGCGCTGGAGTATCCGGTCTCGCGCGTACTGTGCGATGCGCGTATCCTCAACATCTTCGAAGGCGCCGCCGAGATCCAGGCCCAGGTCATCGCCCGCCGCCTGCTCGAACCGGCGAAGGGTTGATCTGACTCGCAGGATGCCGGCTGCTGGTTTGCCGGGGCCGCAATCCAATTCGAAAGCTCTTACATGACCAACGCCGCCACCGATCTTATCGCACCACGCCGCCAGTCCATCGCTGTTGACGTCGGCGGCGTCATCGTCGGAGGCGCCGCCCCGGTTGTCGTCCAGTCGATGACCAATACCGACACCGCCGACATCGCCGGCACGGTGGCGCAGGTGGCGGCCCTTGCGCGCGCCGGCTCCGAACTCGTCCGCATCACGGTCGACCGCGACGAAGCCGCCAAGGCGGTGCCGGTCATCCGCGAAAAGCTCGACGCGATGGGTTGCAACGTGCCGCTCGTCGGCGACTTCCACTATATCGGCCACACGCTCCTGGCGGAAAACCCGGACTGCGCCCAAGCGCTTGCCAAATACCGCATCAACCCTGGCAATGTCGGCTTCAAGGATAAGAAGGACCGTCAGTTTTCATCTATCATCGAGATGGCGATTCAGTACGCCAAGCCTGTGCGAATCGGCGTCAATTGGGGCTCGCTCGATCAAGAACTCCTGACTCGCCTGATGGATGCGAACGCCACCTCGCCCGAACCCAAGGACGCCCGCGCCGTGATGCATGAGGCGATGGTCCAGTCCGGCCTGCATTCGGCCCGGCGCGCCGAAGAACTTGGACTTGGCGCCGACAAGATCATAATCTCAGCCAAGGTCTCGGCGATTCAGGATTTAATCGCGGTCTATACGGGGTTGGCCCGCCGCTGCGAATACGCACTCCATCTCGGCCTCACCGAAGCCGGCATGGGCTCCAAGGGTATCGTCGCCTCATCTGCCGCGATGGGTATCCTTCTTCAGCAGGGCATAGGCGACACCATCCGGTTTTCCCTGACTCCCGAGCCCGGCGGCGACCGCACCGTCGAGGTGCAGACCGCCCAAGAACTCTTGCAGACAATGGGCCTCCGATCGTTCGTTCCCGTCGTCGCCGCCTGCCCTGGCTGCGGCCGCACCACATCGACGGTCTTCCAGGAACTCGCCCGCGATATCCAGAACATGATCCGCGACCGCATGCCCGACTGGAAGTCGCGCTATCCCGGCGTCGAGACCCTCAACCTTGCGGTCATGGGCTGCATCGTCAACGGTCCCGGGGAATCCAAACATGCCGACGTCGGCATCTCGCTGCCAGGCACCGGCGAAACTCCGGCCGCCCCGGTGTTCATCGACGGCAAGAAAGCCATGACCCTGCGCGGGCCGGCCATCGCCCACGATTTCAAGCAGATCGTCGAGGACTATATCGAGAAGCGCTTCGGCTCCTCATGAGGAGCGATCCCTCGAACCGCCCTCGCAAAGCAAAAGGCGCGCCCGCTTCACGGACGCGCCTTTTCTTGTATGAAAACGACGGCGGCGAACTTACTTCGTGCCGGTGCCGCGATGACGCCGCGTGAATACCGAGACGCGCTCACTGCGGACGTGCGCCACAGCAGGACGCGGCTGACGTGGAGCCAGCTTGAATAGCGGATCGCGGGCCTTGCGCTCGAACTTCGGCCATACGATCGGTCTGCGAACCATCGGAGCACGCTCGCGGGTGAACAGGCGCATGGCCGGACGCGGCTCGCGTGGAGCCAGCTTAAACAGCGATTCGCGCGGTTTCCGCTCGAACTTTGGCCATACGAATTCCCGGCGAGCGACAGGCGCACGCTCGCGGGTGAATAGGCGCATGGCCGGACGCGGCTGGCGCGGAGCCAGCTTGAATAGCGATTCGCGCGGTTTGCGCTCAAACTTCGGCCATACAATTTCCCGGCGCACGACGGGCGCACGCTCGCTGCGGACGATGGTGCGCGCGCGCACATCGGAAACGGCCTTGCAGAGACGGCAGTCATGACTGCGGTCACGGGCATGCCCGGCTTCCGAAACGGTTGGCATCCCTGAAACCGCGACGGCCACCACAGCTGCAGCGGCAACGAACTTAAACATGTGAATACTCCAGATCTGACCTTGATGCACCTTGCAGTACGTGTGCACCGCTGCCGCCAAAATGCTGTGATCGCAGAGAAAACTCACTCGAAGTATGTATGTATGGTTAAGAACGGCGGGCCGATGGTCAGCCTCGCGGCTTCATTTGTCTCGTGCGGCGACGTACTCTGCGGCTTGAACAAGCCGGTCCGCTCTCCTGCCGAACGGCGCCAGGGCCGCCTTTGCCTCGCGGACGGCCCGGCTCAGCTCTGTCTTCGCCGCTTCAAGTCCGATCAGCGAAACCAGCGTCGCCTTGCCGGCCGCCGCATCCTTGGCCACTGCCTTTCCGACGGTTGTCGCATCGCCCTCTACGTCGAGGAGATCGTCGGAAATCTGAAATGCCAGCCCCAATTGCGTCCCATAAGACCTCAGCGCCGACCTATCATTGTCCGCGGCCTGGGCGAGCAGAGCCCCCGCTTCGCAGGAAACCCGAATCAATGCGCCGGTCTTCATCGCCTGCAACCGCCGGATATGAGCGGCGTCGGGTTGTCTCGGATTGCCCAGTTTATCAGCCTCGAGATCGAACGCCTGCCCGCCGACCATACCGCGGACCCCGCTCGCCTCTGCCAGCGCAACGATCAACCTGGCGCGGACCTCCCCGGCGAGCCCCCCGTTCATCAGCTTCGACCCTGGCGGCGAAGCGGCCAGAACTTCGAACGCCAGCGCCTGAAGCCCGTCGCCGGCAAGAATCGCCGTCCATTCATCGAATTTCTTCCAGACCGTGGGCCTCCCACGGCGCAATTCATCGTCGTCCATGGCTGGCAGGTCATCATGCACCAGGCTGTAGCCGTGGATCAGTTCGACAGCCAATGCCGCTGGCAGCGCCTCGTCAGGGCCGACATCAAACAGCTGCGCCGTTTCCAGCACCAGGAACGGTCGCAGCCGCTTGCCCCCGCCCAGCACCGCATGCCGCATAGCCCCTGCGAGCCGCGCGGGCACCCCTGCGACCATCGGGCCGTGCAAGAGACGCACGAGTTCAGCTTCCACAAGCGCACCCGTCCGGCCGAGAATTTCGGCAAAGTCCATGCTCAGTATTTCCAATCGTTTATGCAAAGCCGCTCATGTGTAGAATGCAGGGCCTCTCCGCACCAGCGCCGCAGCGTAAAAATCCTTCTCGCGGGACTGGCGCTGGCGGACGTTTGCGCCTATAACCCCGCCTTCAAAGCTCCCCGCGAAAGCGGGCTGAGAGGAATTGGCGCTGCGCCGATATCGGTAGATTTTGGATGATCTGTCCAAGCGAAGCCCCACTATCTGCAGCGCGCCCCCGTAAAAATGCTGCCTGGAGAAGATCAATGGCCGTTCCAATGAAGAAAGTCTCGCGCCAGAAGCGCGGGTCTCGCCGTTCGCATGACACGCTTTCTGCTCCGACCTATGTGGAAGACAAGGAATCCGGCGAGCGCCGCCGCCCTCACCACATTGATCTCAAATCCGGAAAGTACCGCGGCCGCCAGATTCTGGAGCCCAAGTCGGACGTTTGATCGTCAGCCGCCCTGTCCATCCGGCCTGCGGCGCTGTTCACTCGCCATGAGCGATCATCCGGGGACGTATCTTGCGGCCCTGCAGTGAAAACGCCTTAAATGCGCGTTAGGCCCACCATGCGCCTGCGCATGTTGGCAAATAACAAGGGTGCCAGCGTCGTATTGGTCAGACAACAATGAAGCACGCGCGTATTCGGCTGACAGGGGAGTAACGAATGTCGATCAGGTCCTTGCCGCTCATCGTCTTCGCATTCATTTTCTACAACATCGTGGTGCTGTTCGGCGCGAGCGATACCGGCAACGCCGAAAGTATCCTGCGGTCGGTATTCTTCTCCCTGCCCTCATTCCGCTCCGGCGCTGCCGAGGGGGTTGACGCAGTTCGCTGGACGTTCACCTGGGGCGACCTGATTATCCTTGTCACGATGCTGCTTTTGTTCGTCGAAATCCTAAAGGCGACATATACCTCGACCGCCAGTCTGCTCGATCACGGGCTTTCCATGCTGGTGTTCATCGCCTGTCTGGTCGAGTTCCTGTTGGTTGATGCCGCGTATACGAGCGTCTTCTTCCTGCTCATGGTCGCCACTCTCATCGACGTCATTGCAGGATACACCATCGGCATCCGCGTGGCCCGCCGCGACATCGGGTTTGGCGGCATGGGCGATTAGACCTCTCCAATTCCCTCCTGCAACTTGGAAAATGGGCGGGTTGGCAGCAACCGGCCCAATTTCTTTGTCGGCCGGCCCAAAATCCGCCGTTCCCGTGACCCACTCGCTTCAACTGTTGTTAGGAGTTTACCTCTACCCTGAGGGATGATGGCCGTTCGCTTCCGAACCCCGGGCAAGAGCGGAGCCGACGTAGTAGGAACATCCCTCTGTGAGCTTTTCGCCCCAACCGATGATGGCAGTCAAAGGCCGAGATGACATGCCCAACCGGGACGCTGATAGCGAACATGCCAGCACTGGGAACCAGTCGGCCGCGACTGGGCCTGACGGGTTAATCGAATCCGAAGCGCTCGACCTAGTCGGCATGTTGTCGGCGTTCGACGAAAGCGCTTATGTATGGGATCTCCGCGACGACTCCCTGCTGTGGGAAGAAAATGCTCCGGCTGTATTAGGCCTCGACGACGTCGCCGATATCTCGACCGGCAAGAACTTCGATAACCGTATCGTCCCCGAGCATCGCGCCCGCCGTCTGGTTGCTGTTATCAATTCCACGTCTTGCCCCCATGATCGCGGCGTCCCCTACCGGGTCCAGTACCGGTTCCGCCCCGGCGCCCTGCGCGGCATCGCTTCGATATGGCTTGAAGACCACGGCCGCTGGTGGCCTGACGAGGACGGCAAGCCGATCCGGGCCCGCGGCACCATTCGCGTCGTCAACGAAAGCTTCGTCGCCGAGCAAGCCGCCCTTTACGGCTCAGACAGCGATGAGATGACAAACCAGCTCAACCGCACCCGGTTGCCCCAGGCGATCGCCGCGGTACTCGGCCGGGCCGAACATCGCCAAACGTCAAGCGCGTTCCTGATGATCGCCGTCAACAACCTCGCATCAGTAAACGAAACCTTCGGCTTTGACATCGGCGACGAGGTGCTGAACGCCACGGCAAAGATCGTCAAGGGCAAGCTCAGGAGCGGCGACCTTTTGGGGCGCTATTCTTCCAACAAGTTCGGAGTGATCGTATCCAATTGCGGCGCAGGCGCCATGCGCATCGCCGCCGAGCGCTTCATGAAGGCAGTCCGCCAGACGCCGATCAATACCAGCGCCTGCCAGCTGACGGCGACGATTTCCGTCGGCGGCGTGACCATGCCCGATCAAGCCGGCACCGTGCGCCAGGTCTTCAGCCGTTCCCTGCACGCCCTCGACGCGGCCAAGTCGCGCCGCCTTGACAGCTTCGTCGGCTTCACCGCCGATACCGACCACGAGTTGATCCGGCAGCGCCGCATCACCATCGCCGACGACATCATGTCGGCCCTCGACGAAGACCGCATGCGTCTCGTCCTGCAACCGATCATCAATTCGGCGACCCGCAAGGCCGATCTTTATGAATGCCTGTTGCGCATGGAGAAAACGGACGGGTCGATCGTTTCGGCCGGCGAATTTATCCCGTTCGCAGAACAGTTCGGGCTGTTGCGGCTGATTGACAGGCGCACGCTTGAACTCTCGGTGGCCCTGCTGCGCAAGCACCCCCGCCTTTCACTCTCGGTCAATGTGTCGAGCATGACGACGACGGACCAGGACTGGCTAACCACGCTGCAGAACCTGTCCGGCAACGACCGCTCCCTGACCAAGCGTCTCGTCCTCGAGATTACCGAGACGAAAGTGATCGACGACATCGATCAAGCCATCGCATTCGTCGACACGCTGCGTGAAATGGGCTGCCGCGTCGCGATAGACGACTTTGGCGCCGGCTACACGTCTTTCAAGAACCTGAAGCACCTCCCGGTCGACCTGGTGAAGATCGATGGCGCATTCGTCAAGAACCTGTCCGTCGACAGTTCCGACAAGATCTTCATAAAGACGATGGTGGAATTGGCCGAAACGTTCGGCATGGAAACGGTCGCGGAATGGGTCGGCGACGAGGAAACCGCAGACATTCTGACGAAAGCGGGCATCACCTATCTGCAGGGCTTTCATTTTGGCCAGCCGATACCAGCCAGCGATCTACCCGACGACTTGTGAAGATTCCTTCACCCGCGGGCGGGTATGCCCTGACGGTGCAAGTTTTCCAAGGCCATGACTGTGGCCCTGCTGCTGAACAAGCTTGCTTGAGTGTTGACCAAAGGAGCGCCGCCCCCGCGGCGGGTGACGCCGTTAGGCCGATTGGTCCGTGAGCGAAAAAGCAACATTGTTTCCGGCTAAAGCGGAGACGATCTAGTGAGGCGACGCGCCTTTGTTGATCGATGGTGCGGCGAGTTTGAGTCAACTAAGGCGCGATAAACGCCTCACTAAGCCATTGATCCTGCTAGTGTCCCTTTGTCTCCGAATTGCCGATGAACGGGTGCCGCAAAGGTGTCGGAAATTCGGAGACGGGACACTAGTCCTTGTCCTGCGCCAGCTTCTCGATCTTGTGCTGCATCGCCGCGAGCTGCGACTTCAATTCTTCGATCTCGTTTCGCGCTGGAGCCGCATCGGCTGGTTTCCCGTTACCCTCGACCCCTTTGGCGCCGGGATCGGCTGCCGTATTCGGGAACGGACTCCACATCGACATGGCCTGTTCGAAGATCGCCATGTTGCGCCGGGCATGTTCCTGATAGGCCTCGAACGGCGTCGCATGCGATCCGAACGCTGTCGAAATCTGATCCCGGAAGCGTTCCTGTTCGCGCGCCAGAGTTTCCATACTGAATTGCAGGTAAGTCGGCACCATCCGCGAGATACTGTCGCCGTAGAGCCGGATGAGCTGCCGCAGGAACGGTACGGGAAGTAAAGTCTGCCCCTTGCTCTCCTGGTCGACGATAATCTGTGTCAGCACCGAGTGCGTCAGGTCGTCGCCGCTCTTGGCGTCATAGACGACGAAGTCCCGGTCTGAACGCACCATGTCGGCAAGATCGTCGAGCGTCACGTACGTGCTCGTCTCGGTATTGTAGAGACGGCGGTTGGCGTACTTTTTGATGACGACCGATTCGCGTTTCTCGTCTCGGGTTTCCGTCTTTTTCAGCATTTCACGCTCGGCTCAAGTTGACATTGCACTTGTCGGCCGGCAGCGGCCGATCTTGTTGCGATGCGACAAGGTATCACAACGTTCGTTCGAGTTGGAAGCCGTTTGTGCCGGAAATCTGAACAGACGCGGAAGTCTTATGATCAAATGTTCGCCTCATGTCTCGATTGCAGGTGCGAAGTGAGACCTGTTATGACCGGTGCAGGCACTATCGCACATATCCCGCACCGTGCCGGTTTTGCCCCACGGCACCCCGCTATAGAGAAACTCGAGCCGCCTCCGCGAGCTGAGCAACCCAGGAGCCTTTATTTATGAGTCAGGACAACGACACGATCGTCATCGCCAGCGCCGCGCGCACCCCCGTGGGCTCTTTCAACGGTTCGCTTGCTTCCCTGCCGGCTCACGAACTCGGCAAGGTCGCCATTCAGGCCGCAATGGAGCGTGCCGGTGTTGCCCCAGCCGACGTATCCGAAGTGATCATGGGCCAGGTCCTCGCAGCAGGCGCAGGCCAGAACCCAGCCCGCCAGGCCTCCGTTAACGCAGGCATCCCCGTCGAGAGCCCGGCCTGGGGCATGAACCAGTTGTGCGGCTCCGGCCTGCGCGCTGTCGCCCTCGGTGCCCAGCAGATCCGCGATGGCTCCGCGACGATCGTCATTGCCGGCGGCCAGGAAAGCATGAGCCAGGCACCGCACTTGGCCCACCTGCGCGACGGCACCAAGATGGGCGATGTCAAGTTCATCGACAGCATGCTGCGCGATGGCCTGATGGATGCGTTCCACGGCTATCACATGGGCACCACCGCCGAGAACGTCGCAAAACAATACCAGATCACGCGCGACGAGCAGGACGCCTTCGCGGTTGCCTCGCAGAACAAGGCGGAAGCCGCTCAAAAAGCCGGTAGGTTCAAGGACGAGATCGCGCCCGTAACGATCAAGGGCCGCAAGGGCGACACGATCGTCGACGCCGACGAATACATCAAGGCCGGCACCACCCTCGACACCGTCGGCAAGCTCAAGCCCGCCTTTGACCGCGAATCGGGCACCGTCACCGCCGGTAACGCCTCCGGCATCAACGACGGCGCCGCCGTCGTACTGCTCATGACCCTTGCCGAAGCCAAGCGCCGCGGTATCGAACCGCTCGCCCGTATCGTCTCTGCCGCCACCGCCGGCGTCGACCCGGCGATCATGGGCACCGGCCCCATACCTGCTTCGCGCAAGGCTCTCGAAAAGGCCGGGTGGTCAATCGACGACCTCGACCTGATCGAAGCCAACGAAGCCTTTGCTGCACAGGCCTCGGCCGTGAACAAGGACCTCGGCTGGGATACCTCCAAGGTCAACGTCAACGGCGGCGCCATCGCCATCGGCCACCCGATCGGTGCCTCCGGCGCACGCGTCCTCAACACGCTGCTGTTCGAAATGAAGCGGCGCGATGCCAAGAAGGGCCTCGCCACGCTTTGCATCGGTGGCGGCATGGGTGTCGCGCTTTGCGTCGAACGGGACTGATAGCCGAGCAGAAGGCGATTGCGCGAGGCGCCGGAAGCGCCGACCCTGATCACCTTCACCTGCCGATCCCGGCGCGGCTGCTTACATGGCCGCGCCATTCACCTATTAAAGCAACGCTAAACTCAAAAAAGGATTCTCCATGGCACGAGTAGCACTCGTCACCGGCGGCACGCGCGGCATCGGCGCCGCCATCTCCATCGCCCTCAAGGCAGCCGGCTGCAAAGTCGCCGCAAACTACGCTGGCAACGATGATGCCGCCAACGCCTTCAAGGCCGAGACCGGTATCCCCGTCTTCAAGTGGTCGGTCGCCGAGTACGACGCCTGCGCCGAGGGCATCAAGAAAGTCGAAGCCGAACTCGGCCCAATCGACATCCTGGTCAACAATGCCGGCATTACGCGAGACGGCATGTTCCACAAGATGACGAAGGAGCAGTGGCAGGAGGTCATGAGCACCAATCTCAACGGCCTCTTCAACATGACCCACCCGGTTTGGCCCGGCATGCGCGAGCGCGGCTTCGGGCGCGTCATTAACATTTCCTCGATCAACGGCCAGAAGGGGCAGATGGGCCAGGTCAACTATTCGGCGGCCAAGGCTGGCGATCTCGGCTTCACCAAGGCACTCGCCCAGGAAGGCGCGTTCAAGGGCGTCACCGTCAACGCCATCTGCCCCGGCTACATCGGCACCGAAATGGTGAAGGCCATCGACCCGGAAGTGTTGAAGAAGAACATCCTGCCGCACATCCCCGTCGGCCGCCTCGGCGAGCCCGAGGAGATTGCCAAGATCGTCGCCTTCCTCGCCTCCGACGATGCCGGATTCATCACCGGCTCGACGATCTCCGCCAACGGCGGTCAGTACATGATCTGACCCTTTGTCGCGAACGCGAGACAGCTCACGGGACACGAGCGGGCTGGCATTTGTGCCGGCCCGCTTTCATTTTCGACACTTACCGACGAACTGCACCTTCATTCGAGGGCCGCGTCACGACCGCCACAAGAATTCGTGATCCTCACATTCGAGCGACACGAGGGAACACGCACAACGCCGGCTGCGTTGGACAGCCTGACACGCATGGGGATCGCAGCGATGCCGAAACGGCTTCGCTTTTGATCGAATGGAAAAGGAGTTCAAGGTGCCAAACAAAACTCATATGCGACAATTCGCCGGAGCCATAGTAATTGCCCTCGTGACGAGCACAAGCGCATCTGCGGCAGCTCCGTCGGCGGCGGCAATCGGCTCGGCAGCGGCCGCAAAGATTGTAGCAACGGCGATGCCTGCAACGGCAACCGCCGGTGATACTGCGTCCGCAAACGTACATCAGGTCGCACGCAAGGGCCGTCGCGGTTTCGGTCGTCGGGGCGTGAGAAGTCGCGGCTTCCGATATCCCAATCGCGGAATTCGTCGACACTATTATGGCCGACGGAACATTTATGGCGGTCGCCGCTACTACGGGCGTCGCTACCGTTACGGTGGACCTATCGCCGCTGGTATCGCCGGTATCATCATCGGTGGAGCCATCGCTTCTTCGCGCCGCGACTATGGTGACCGTTGGGAGCGTTGCGATAACGCCTACCGCACGTTCAGGTGGAGTGACGGGACCTACATTCCCTACGTCGGTAGCCCCCGCGTCCTTTGCCCCTATCTTCGTCGATAGTCTCGGCATCGGTTGAGTGCAGGGAGCCCCGCGATTGCGGGGCTCCAATGCTTTTGCGGGTACTTCCCCCCGACGGCGGAACGATCAACGCGGACACTGCGTTTCCGCTCATATCCTTGCCGGACCCGCTCGAAAGGAGAATTCAATGAATTATCGATTATCTCTTTGTCTGTTGACGGTTCTAACGATCAGTTGCTTCACCTCCGCCCCGTCAAGCGCACAAAACGCTACAGCCGTCGACGGACAATTGGCCTACAATAACAACTGCCGCACGTGCCACAGCGTGGATGAAGGCGACAACCGACTCGGTCCAAATCTCCACCAGATTATCGGTCGCAAGGCAGCCGCGGCCGATGGCTACGGATATTCGTCGGCATTCAACAGCGCTGACTTCGAGTGGACTCCCGAAAACCTCGATCAGTTCATTGCCGATCCGGACGCAGTCGTCCCCGGAAACAACATGAAGCCGTATTCCGGCATCGTTGAAGCCGAGGTCCGTTCAGCGATCATCGAGCATCTCAAGAAACAATAACGCTCGACTCCGACGACCTTACGGTTGAGCCCGGTGCATCCAATCGCACCGGGCCATTTCACCTAACGGCTTCTCAAATCCCGATCGCACCATAGGCGTCTGCGCAGCGCTTGATCGCAATGGCATAGGCAGCCGTTCTCAGATCCGGCATGGTGCCGGGACCATTCCAGCCGAGCCGGATCTGCCCGTAGGCCGTCCGCATCATGTCGTCGAGTCCGGATCGCACGAGATCGATCTCACTCGCCCCGTGCACGAACGACCGAGCAATGTCGCGAGGGAACGCTACACCCGTCATCTTCTCAAGCGAACTTGCCAACAGCTGATGGCTAGACTCGTGATGCCGGCGCTCCATCAGCCCGAACGGAATGTGCGTGAGGTTCTTGACCCACTCGAAATAGCTCACGACGACGCCGCCCGCGTTCACGTAGAGATCGGGCATCACCACGATGCCGCGCTCGCGTAGGATCCTATCGCCCTCGAAGGTCGTCGGCCCGTTCGCCGCCTCGACGACGAGCTTGGCCTGGATCATGGGCGCGTTCAAATCATGGATAACGCGCTCAAGTGCGGCAGGAATCAGAATATCGCAAGCCCGCGTCAGCACGCTCGCACCGTCGTCAACGAACTCGACGCCTTCGAAGCCAGCAAGCCCGCCGGACTTTATCAAGTGCTGCTTCAGGTCCTCGATCGGCAGCCCATCGTCCGACCAGACCGCTCCGTCACGTTCGATAACGCCGACAATTCTGCACCCGTCTTCGTCGCCAAGAAACTTTGCCGCGTGATAGCCGACGTTGCCTAGCCCCTGCACGATCACGGCCTTGCCCTTGAGCGGCCCACTCAGCCCGGCGCGCTCCAGATCCTTCTCATGCCGGAAGAATTCACGGATCGCGTACTGCGTGCCCCGCCCGGTCGCTTCAATGCGACCCTCGATGCCGCCCATCGCGAGTGGCTTGCCCGTGACGCAGGCAAGCGCGTTGATATCGTTTGGGGACCAGCGCCGATACTCATCGGCCATCCACACCATCGTCATTTCGTTGGTGCCCATATCGGGGGCCGGCACGTTGTGGCTCGGCCCTAGGAAATTGTGCCGGGCCAGTTCCTGAGTGAAGCGGCGCGTGATCCTCTCCAGCTCCGATCGCTCCCACTGGGCCGGATCGATTTTGAGGCCACCCTTCGACCCACCGAAAGGAAGTCCCATGAGCGCGCACTTGAACGTCATCAGCGCCGCCAGCGCCTCGACCTCTTCCTGGTCGACGTCCGCGGAATAGCGGATGCCACCCTTCGCCGGCGTGACATGAGAACTGTGCACGCTGCGCCAGCCGTGGAAAGTTTCGACGCGCCCGCGCAACCGCACGCCGAAGCGCGTGACGTACGTCGCGTTGCAGATGCGGATTTTTTCTGCAAGCCCATCCTGCATCGGAACGAAGACGGCTCCGGCATTGAACTGGCGGTTGACGTCGTCGAGAAATGAACGACCGGACATGAAGTCTCCATCTCGTTTGTTGCTGGCCGGCAGTTGTCGGCACTAGAACATTTCATGGCATGAGAAGTCCCACGGCCCAAAAGTCAGATTCGATCAGTGGACAGACGGTCGCTGCCTTAACTTCAATATGGAACGATCAACTGGCCCATTCGTTCACCTACTTGAGGTTTTCAATGCGCTCGGAATTTGCTGACGCCGAAAACCGGATCGGAGGCCGCTATGTATGCTCACCGGACATCAGCACGACAAACGCTGATTGTCGCCATTATCACCTTGTTTTTCGCTGCTGTTGGGATGCCTGGAGTTGCTGGTGCAAAGGTCGCTCCGGCGACTGCCGCCGCAGCCTCCTTGCCGGCCGGTGCGGCAGCCGAACGAATTGTGGCAGACAGTCCGGTGTCGAAATCCAATATAATTTTAGTCGCACGCAAGGGCCGGCGAGGTGTATCCAGGCGCCACGCGCGAAAGCGACCGCGAGCGACACGGCGTAACAGAGCCCGAATTCGGAATCGCTCGGTCCACAAACGCTCGGCAAGGCGTCATCGGTCGCTCAAACGTCGCCGGCACCAATTCAAAAGAAAGCGCTCTCATCGCCGCGCCGGGAAAATTTACCGCAAGAGGCCACGTTACGGGAACGTCTACCGCAAGAGGCCACGTTACCAATATCACTCGCGCCGCCATTATGGCCGTCATTCCTATCGCAATCGGCGGGGCCCATCGCTGGCGGCCATTGCCGGACTGATCATTGGAGGCGCAATTGCCGCCTCGAAGCGCGATTATTATGATCGCTGGGAGCGCTGCGACGATCGATACCGGACGTTCCGTTGGAGCGATGGCACGTATATCCCCTATGCCGGAAGCCCGCGTGTCCTATGCCCTTATCTCCGTCGCTGACGATTCGGCTGGAGCGCCTGGACGACGTGTCTCAAGAATGGCTGTCGAACGCAAAACCGCCGCGATGGATAACGCATCGCGGCGGTCTTTTCTTCGTCTGTCCCTATTAAAACCTCAGCAGCCGTAGCCGCCGCGACGCATGCACTCCCGCATCTTGTTCCGCAGGTCGTCTTTCCAGTCCTTCGCGTCTTCGCGGCCGGCGCTGCTGCCATCGCTGCTTCCCGCGCGGTAACCGATCTCGTAGCCCTTCTGGTACCCATCCTTGTAGCCCCGCTGGTAGGCCGCAGAACTTGCGTCGGCCGTGCGATACTTGCTGTTACCGCCGAAGATGAGCTCATCGACATAGGACGCCTTGTAGGCACCCTTGAAACCGTCCTCGTAGCCGTGCTTGCGGCCGACTGACTTGCCCTTTGCGTAACCTTCGGAATAGCTGCTGGCATGGGCCGGCGCAGCCGTGAAACCCAGCGTGCCGAACATCAAGGTGACGGCGAGCAGAGGCATCATGAAAATTGCAAAAAGTTTGCTGCGGGCGGATGTGGTGGTTGTTGCGATCGTAGTCGTAAACATAAGTCCAAATCTCCTAGGCGTGATGTTGTGTCCTTCCATCGCCAAAATGTCGGCCGCGCCCTTAAATAAAACTGAACGGTGCGTTCAGAAACCATTCATCTAAAGAAAAACCGCTCCTACGGTTGAATAACAAGCACCTATCACGCCAAAACCTGTTCGAACGCGCAGCGTTCCAACGCCCAAGGGGCGTCGGGCGAACAGCTGGCCCCGTCGGAGCGCCTTTGGCGCATGAGACAAAAAGTGGCGTGAAGATGAAACGAACGCGCAGCGTTCCAACGCCCAAGGGGCGTCGGGCGAACAGCCCGCACCGTCGGAGCGCCTTTGGCGC
>LOEV01000101.1 GCA_001516065.1 Alphaproteobacteria bacterium BRH_c36 | reverse complement strand
GAGTCGTCGCCAGCCGACAGCACCGCGGCGTCGACTGCCGAGGCGGCATCAGCCGTGACAACCGGCGCCCCGGCCGCGGTAGGCCCCGTCGGCGGAGATGCAAAACCCTCGCGGCCAGCCGCACCCGGAAAGCGAGGTGCAGCGCCCAAACTCGTGGAAAAAGCTGAGCCGCAAAGGGCCGCCCGTTCCACTCTCGGAGAAGCCCGCATCTTCGTTTCCCCGCGTGCACCCGACGATCCGGGTCCTGACGGCGATGTCGTCGCCGATGTCGCCGCAAACGGACCGTTGAAGCCTTTCCGGCATGGAGCGGCGTGACGAAGGCCTCGTGGGACACGGGTGCCCGAATCGGACAGCCGGCGCACCGCTTCTGCCGGCTGGGGTTGCATTTGAAGCTGTCAGGACGTATCTGCGTGACTTCGTCAGTGTTCCGAAACCGCGCGGTTCCAAAGCCCCTGCAGCGTAACGCCAACCGGCTAATGCAGCCGGTGGTCCCAGTTCCTGCCGTCGGCGGGGATTGAATAAGGTTCGGGCATAAAGGGGCTTTGAACCATCGCCGTTCTACGATAAACATCTGTCGAATCGCGTCCGGTTTTGCCGTTCGCTTTAGCCGCTTTAGCTCAGCTGGTAGAGCACATCATTCGTAATGATGGGGTCAGGTGTTCAAGTCACCTAAGCGGCACCAATAAAATCAAGCAGCTTACCTAAGTTCTCCCGCCGCCATCTCACCTTGCTGGAGAGTTCGGTTAACGCCGAGGCCCTTCGAAAAATCTCGGCACTTCGCCCAGAACCTCGCGATCGGGCTCGACCTGCCTTTATGAAAGCGCGGGTTCTGGCGCAAAAGTGCTGCAGTCAGGTAGAACCTGAACGAGGAAGACCGGCGATAAAACGGAAATCCTGCGTGGATTTCAGGTGTAGTGAAGCCTCAACCGAAAGACACCATATTGCTTTTCACCGTTCAGGTTGAAGATAGCGACGGGTAGCCCGACCGTGAGGAAAAAGGCAAATAGGAAGCGTCAGTAAAAGCGGTCTCAGCATCGCCCTGACGTAGGTCGTTGCGTGCCCGAATGATCCGGCAACAAAGATATGCCAGGAGAGCGCTGAATTTGAGGACAAAAAGCCGGAGTGGAAGCTTACTCGAAATTCTCGATGAGGTCGTTTAAGGTCGAAGTGGAAGCCAAAGATTCGCTGGCGCCCGGCGCTGAGGATGGCAATAGATCATCTGATATGACAAAACGAAATAAGACATCCGCTGCCTCATCCAGCGCCACCCCGACTCGTCGTGGCAGCGCGGTTATGTACTGGCTGTTCAAATCCGAGCCCGATGTCTTTTCCTTTGACGACCTCAAGAAAAAGGGAAAGAAGGGCGAAGAATGGGACGGCGTGCGCAACTACCTCGCCCGCAACAACATGCGCGCCATGCGACTGGGCGATCTCGGCTTCTTTTACCACTCCAACATCGGCCTCGAAGTCGTCGGCATCTGCGAAGTCTGCAAAGTCGCGCATCCCGATTCCACGACCGATGACGAGCGCTGGGAATGCGTCGATGTCCGCGCTGTCTGCGCCATGCCGAAGCCTGTGAAACTCGTCGACGTCAAGGCCAACCCGAGGCTTGAGAAAATGTCACTCGTCACCTCGATGCGCCTGTCCGTCCAACCCGTCCTCGCAGAGGAATGGGAGGAGGTATGCCGCATGGGCGGTCTCGACCCGAAGACGATCCGAAAATGAACACCAGTGGTCTGGATCTAACGCGTGAGTCCGGGCGAAGGTCGTCAAGCGCTAGTGTCCCGTCTCCGAAGTTCGCTCTGAACCTAGCCGCAGGTGGTAGCGAACTTCTGAATCATCACACTAGAATGGTTTCGCCAATGACTGAGGTCCGAGCCGCGGCTTGTCCCGGAGCAGGAGTAACCGTGAGAGAGTTGACGTGCGGTCCCGATCCAAAAACGATAAGGCGATGATCGACGGCGCTTCGCGTCCCGGCCGCGACCGGCAATCCCGCATCCATTTCATTCTCGCCAACACCCGCCTGTTCGCGCCCGGACTCGTGCCCGAGGTCAAGCTGCATCTCGCTGAAGAAAGCCTGCCGATCTGGGAAAAGACCGAAATCGAACTCGATGAAATCAACCTGCCGCCGCCATTCTGGGCCTTTGCCTGGGCCGGCGGCCAGGCGCTGGCGCGCTACGTCCTCGACAATCCTCAGTTTGTCTCCGGCAAACGTATTCTCGATCTGGGGTCGGGTAGCGGCCTTGTCGCCATAGCTGCTATGCACGCGGGCGCAGCGCATGCTTGCGCCGCCGACATCGACGCCTATTCCTCTGTCGCCGCGTCCTTGAACGCGCTCGCCAATGTCGTCGTGCTTGACGTTTCAGAGGCTGATCTACTCGAGACGACGCCAGCAGGTATCGACGTCGTCCTCGTCGGCGACCTGTTCTACGAGCGCGGAATGTCCGACCGTGTCCTCGCGTTCATGCAGCGGATGGCTTCAGCGGGCGCGCTTGTCCTTGTCGGCGACCCGCGCCGCAGCTATTTCCCGGTCGATCGTTTTGAGACCGTCGCACACTACGAAGTTGCGACCACGCGCGAGTTGGAAGACAACGAGGTCAAGCGCGCCGACGTATGGCGGTTCAAGCCCTGACGCTTCGCGCCGATAACCGGTGCCGGCGCGATTTAAGCGCCAACACCGGCGAACTTTCTCTCACGCGGACCGTTGGGTCAGAAGTATCTGACGACGCCGTGGATGAGGAACGCGGACCCGATCGACAATGCGGCGACAAGGCCGAGGACGAGGCAGGTCCCCAGCATCTCTTTGCGCATCAATGGATGGATACCGGCAGCCGTGGGGCGCAGGGCCATGAAGCCCAGATAGGTGGCTGCGAGGAGAGCAACTCCAGTCATTATTTCCATATCGTTTGACCTTGGGAAGCGCGATGCAGGACCAGCGTCTCCGCTGCCGATCACGAGGGTTCACTAGAGTAGCGCACCTGACGTTTGGTACCCGCTTGCGGCTGGACTCGAAACCAAACGTCAGAACCGGAACACTAGTGTGGTGCCTCGAAATTACCGACCACGACACTAGAATTGGTGGCGTACAAATTCCGCAGCGACCACGATTACCATTGCTGCTAGAAACCCGCCGGCAAGAAGCATGATGCTCACGTTCGATGCTGGTGCCTGCTCAGCAGGCTCAAGATCGGCAATTGCCAAATCGCCGTTCGTGTCTTGTCGTCCGCTTTGGATTACGGAATCTGTCGCACGAGGTTTTTTCGTCATCATCACACCACCAGTTTTTGCCGCCAGCCTCGAAAGAGAGCTGGCGGTACGTTTAATTTTTCAGGCGTGGGTGGAGTCAGTTTCGCGCGCTGCCGGAAGCAGCGCCGACGAAATTTGCCGTCTGGAAAACATAACCGTTTTCATCGGCGGAATAGGTCACGGTGACTTGCGATCCAGGAGCGGCTTCACCGTCGACCTTGACAGTCTTGTCGAGGATGATCGTCGAGTTGTCGCCGAGATGAATGCGGCCGGCGGCGTCGATCGATTTGACGGTCGCCGTCAGTCTTTCATAGGTGGCTGCGGCGGCCGGGAGGGAAGCTTGGACTGCTGTAGCAGCTATAAGAGAAGTGAGGACAAGAGCGCTATTGCGCATGGATTTGGCTCGCGGGAGGGGTGACCGATTCCGACCGGCGGCAGCTCTATGTCCCACCGCTGGACGACCCGGATTCAAACCGGGCAGAGCTAGCCGTTCTCCCGAAAAGCGGCCGCCACTGACGACGCTATTTGGAGATGTTGCAGCTGATTGAACATCGCCCAAATCCGCATGCCTGTTACTCCAGGATTGCATGACTTGAGGTCCGGGATGGCATTGCCGGGGCACCCGATATTGCTCCGGCACGCCGGTTCAATCGCTGTCGTCTTTCGTTGCGACTACGACTTCATCGTCATCGGTTTCCGCATCCGGATCCAGCAGCGTATCGTCGTCGGCCTCGATCTCATCGTCGTCCTCGACATCCTCGATGTCATCGGCATCGGCATCGGCCGTGGCAAGCGGCTCGTCGGCGACTGGTTCGGCACTGGCTTTCTTTTGCGACCAAGGCGCCCGGCGCCCATTGGAAATAGGCTTTGGTTCGCTCAATCGCGGTGTCGCGGCAACGACGGGGACGAAGGTCTCCGAGCAGTTTGGGCACACGATTGGGGTTCGTGCCAGGTCGTAGAACGGCAATTCGCATGACAGGCATCTGTGCTTGGTGCCACGGGCGTTCTTTGTGACGGCGGGAAGTTCAATCATGATGGATACTCTCATTTTTGCCGCTGAGCTTTCGACAAGAGCGGCAAAGGGGAACGGGCTAGTTGTTGAACGAGCGGAACTGGCTTTGAAACCGGCGCCGGACGCGAGACGGCAACCAGCTAGTCGTCGCCGGTCTTTCCGAAGCGCCGGCCAAGGGCGCGCACGGCCGCAATCTCCCTGGCCCATTCACGGAATGGCCGGGCCGGGGTTCCACCCATCCGCGCACCGGCGGGAACGTCGTCCTTGACATGTCCCATGCCGGCGATCTGTGCGCCGTCTCCAATTTTCACATGACCGAGCACGCCGGACTGCGCGCCCATGACGACGAAGTCGCCGAGTTCCGCCGATCCGGCGATTCCGCTTTGCGCGACGATCACGCAATGGCGGCCGATTACGACGTTGTGGGCAATCTGCACGAGGTTGTCGATCTTCGTGCCTTCCCCGATCACGGTATCCGACAGGGCTCCGCGATCGATGGTCGTATTGGCGCCGATCTCGACATCGTCTCCGATCACGACGGAGCCGATCTGCGGAATCTTGGCGTGGCCATTGGCGCTCATGGCAAATCCGAAGCCATCCTGGCCGATGCGCGCGCCTGGGTGGATGATGACGCCGTCACCGACTATGGCGTGCGTAACGACGGCGTCGCTTCCCACGTAGCAATTTGCGCCGAGCACGGAGCGGTATCCGACGACCGCGCCTGCCGCCACGATGGTTCCGCTGCCGATGACGGCTTCGCGTCCGACGACGGCGCCCGGTTCGATGATGACACCTTCGTCGATGCGCGCGCTGGGGTGGACGAGCCGGCCGCATTCCGTTGCTTCACTGTGTGCCGAACGGCTGCGCATTGCGCCGGGATAGAACAGCCCAATCACCTTGGCGAAGGCAAGATAGGGGTCGTCCACCGCCAGAGTAGACAGCCGCTCGGGGGCCCTTTTGGCGTCTCGTTTCGCAAGCAGGCACGCGCCTGCTGCCGTTTCGCAGAGCTGGTCTGCGTAGCGCCGGTTGACGAAGAACGTCAAGTCGTCAGAACCGGCATCTTTGAGCGTGCTGACGTTGCAGATCAGGCGTGTATTGTTATGGTCGAGATTGAGCGAAGCGCCTACGAGTTCGGCCAAATGCGACACCGAGTAGGGGCCTGATCGTTCAAAAAAGCCCGGATGGGGCATGCATACTCCTTCAGCTCCGACCGGAACGCACAGAGCAGCTCAAACCGAAGTGCGACGGCGGGCGCTGAAATGAGTTCCGGAGTGTTTTGCGGTGCTGAGGCATAAAAGGGCAATCGGCACACGCAGCTTCGATCGCCGCGGCGACCTTAGCATTGATCGGTTTCAACCGACACTCGTTTGTAGTGGCGGCTGGAGAGAAGCCGCCTACAACGTTAAGCGCTGGAACATCCGGGCGTAAGTACGGACCGGGCTACGTCATTCAGGCAGAACGCCGAATTTGCCGCAGCCCCCTTCAGCCGGTGGGAGCGACCTATCGACCCCGTTAGCGGTATCCGACGAATTGGCGCATTTCTTGGCAAGGCAAGTCATCTCCGGCTCCGGCTCACCCTCTAAGGAGCTTTGGTTGCTCATGTACGGCTTTGTCGTCTTAGTGCTGGTGCGAACGATAACGGATAACAGCAAAGGGAGATCAGCCGATGCATCGAGCCATGACCCTACTAATCGCGGTTCTTGCAGCCGCGTTATCCGCGGCCGCACCGGCAATCGCTCGCGACTGCACGACCTGGAATGCCGCCCTGGAGGAGCTTGAGGAAGGCCGCGCACTTGTCGCGAGCGTCTGCGCCAAAGACGATGAGCGCACCATCGTAATGATCCGTTGCTTCCCACCGGGTCTCAATGTTCGCTACATGCCGGCAACCGAAAATGAATTCGCCAATTTTCAGCGCCATCTCATTCTTGAAACCGATGAGGCAGAACGACCGGTCTTCGTCACCTACGAAGGTCTGGATGGGGCCTTTTCGGCTTACCTGCCCGTCGGTCATACCGAAGTCGAGATGCTCAAAACCGGTAAGACCGTCACAATCCGCGATCCTCAAGAAAAGGCCCCCTCCCACGCATTCAGCCTCGGCGGGTCCCGGCAGGCGATTGAAACGCTCGAAAAAAGCTGCCGCTGATGGGGCAGCGGCCATCGGCCGTCCTCGCTGGCTGCTTGCGGGATATTTCGAAGTAGTCATCAGCGTGCATGGTCGTTAAGAGGTGTCCTGCAATCGCCGGTCGGGCGGGCAAACCTGGGGAATGCACAGGCAGGGCAGCGGGCGCATGCGTCTACAACGGGCGCGCACTGCCGGGGAGGGCAGATTCTAATGGCGAATTGGGTAAGGTTTGAAGCGGGCGGCCGCATCGGCTTCGGCACGCTTTCAAGTGAAACGATCAGCGTTCAGCAAGGCGATATGTTCGCCGGCCCGGTTGCAACCGGCGAGACACTGGCCACCGGTGACGTGCGCCTGCTGATGCCATGCCAGCCGAGCAAGATGATCTGCCTGTGGAACAACTTCCACGCACTGGCCGCCAAGCTTGAAGTCGCCGAACCCGCCGAGCCGCTCTACCTCCTGAAGGCGCCAAGTTCCTTCATGGGTCCTGACCAAGCAATACGCCGCCCGGCATCCTATGACGGCAAGATCGTCTACGAAGGCGAACTTGGGATCGTCATCGGCAAGCGCTGCGCCAACGCCAGCGACGCCGAGGCGGCCTCAGCGATTTTCGGTTACACCTGCATCAACGACGTCACGGCCGGCGAAATCATTTCAAGAGACCCGACATTCGCGCAATGGGCCCGCGCCAAAAGCTTCGACACGTTCGGCATCTTCGGCCCCGGCATCGTCACCGGGCTTGATCCTTCAAGCCTTGTTGTTCGCACGATCCTGAATGGCGCCGAGCGCCAGAACTACCCCATCAGCGACATGATCTTCCCCGCCGCTGCTTTGGTCGGCGCCATATCGCGCGACATGACTTTGCTTCCAGGCGACGTCATTGCCTGCGGCACGTCGGTCGGCGTCGGCGCAATGAAGGAAACCGAAAACACCATTGAGGTTACCATCGATGGCATCGGCACCCTGCGCAACACACTTGCTCAGTAGCCCGTTGGCACCAACACGGTTGGCGGCGATGCATCCAACAGGAGGGACAACATGGCACTCGAACGCTGTGTGACGGAAATGGGCATGGGCGTTGACGTGCATGGGCGCGATTACACATCGGCGGCGCGCAGAGCGGTGAGCGACGCGATCCGCCATTCCAGCCTCAGTCTCTTCTCGCTAATCGGCAAGACGCGAGACGAAATGCGAATCGCTGTCGTGATCGGTGTTCCCGAACCCGACCGGGTCGACCTTGACGCGGTCGCTCGCGAACTTCCCTACGGACAGGTGACGGTCACTGCGCAAAAGGGCGGTCTTGAAGTCCCCAATGCCGACGACACCGACGCAATCGTGATCGCGAACGCAGCAGTGCTCGTGCATTTCGAAGTGCCCTAAGCAACAGCCGCCGTACGAATTTCGCCGATAACGCAGCTTGCGCCTCCGTAGGCAAAGGTGAGCAGAACGTCACTCAGCGGCCGCCAGCAAATCCATGCCATGACAGACGGTCCGGTTTCGCCCTTGCGCTTTGGCGGCATAAAGCGCTTTGTCGGCGGCCTTCAGCACGTCCTCAAGGTTATCGCCAGCGGTCGGAAATTCCACGACACCGGCCGACACCGTAATACTCGGCAGCGTCTCGTTGCCGTAACGCACTTTCATCGACTGCACCTTGGGCAGCAACTCGTTCGCCCGCATTGCGGCGACCCTTTCAGGGGCGCTGGGCAGCATCGCGATGAACTCTTCTCCGCCGATCCTGCAGACGATGTCCGAATCGCGGAAGTGATCGGTGAGAACTCTCGCAAACCCTTTGAGGATGATGTCGCCTGCGTCGTGACCGAAGTTGTCGTTGAACTTCTTGAAATGATCGACATCGATCGAGATCAGCGAAGAAACGATGCCGGACGAATTGGTCCGGCTGATTTCCCGCGCACAGCGTTCAACGAAGTAGCGCCTGTTGAACAAACGCGTCAGGGGATCGCGCGTCGACTGGTCGCGAAGCTCCTGGCTTAGTTTTACGTTGGCGATGGCGAGGCTGATTTGCTCGGCGCATTTGCAGGCGAGCCGGAAACGATGGCGGCTGATATCGGAGGGTACCGAAGAGTTCTCCGATGGACAAACGTGTAGAAGTCCTGCGGTATCGCCGTGAGCCAGGATCGGAATGCAGAAATAATCTCCCGTGCGCCCCGCCACATCGCCTCTGTGCATGTGATCGCAGGAGAAGCGCCAGCCGTCCCGGCCGTAATGGTAGGCGCGCCCCTGTCGCAGCCCCCAGCAATCATCGGCCTTCATCTCGGCTGGAGGTAATGCATCGTTCCAAGAGCAGACAGGCACGAGCACGTCGCGCGAGTTGTTATAAACAAAAAGCGTTCCGTGCGAATCCGGCAGGAGTCGTGAGAGAAACGATTCAACGACCGAATTCAACTCCGGCAGCTTCTTACATGAATGCAGCCAGTGGTTGAGCTGTGACAGCACCTCTTCCTCATGCTTTCGCACACCCTCTGAATGCAGGGCCTGGCGCGATTCCTCTTCTGCGACCGCGGCACGCACGAGTGCGCTATTGAGGCTGTCTTCTTTCTGCTTCCATTTCGTCAGGTCCGAACAGATTTCGACATAGCTTCCAGAGGCATGCCGGGTGATCCGGCGCAACAGCCAGCGCCCGTCGACGAAGGCAATGCAACTCTCCTTGCGTTTCGTCCCCTCTGTCAGCGAATACTCCTTCAGCCAGTCATCCATGTTGCGACCGTCGAGATCCCAGACATGCCGCGCCAGGCCTTCCGCAAGGGCCTCGTTATAGGGGGTGCCGCAAACCAGTACGTCCTCCACCCCCTTATGCAGCAGCCGATAGTGCTCGTTGATGAACGAATAACGGCCCTCGGCGTCGATGATAGCGAGGCCGTCCTCGAACGTTTCGCAGAAAACTTCGAAAGCAGTCGCCGGACCTGACGTCTGGGCGGGTTCTGCAGCATTGTGACGGCGACCCGACTGCCGGCCCTTCGACTTGCGGACAACGTTGAGTGAGGAT
This sequence comes from Alphaproteobacteria bacterium BRH_c36, assembly GCA_001516065.1. GTDB lineage: Bacteria > Pseudomonadota > Alphaproteobacteria > Rhizobiales > Hyphomicrobiaceae > Filomicrobium. Next base: position 12,870 of record LOEV01000101.1, on the reverse strand, counting down.
TCGCCAGCCACTGTTATCTCCGAAATAAATGGAATTACAGCACGCAACTTTAAGTAGAAATGCCTTATAAAGGATAAACGGGCCTGGGCGGCGGTGCAGAATGACACATATTCGACCGGCAGCACAAACCGGCCAGGAACCCCCGCGGCTTATATCAGCTGCTTCGCCTGGTCCAGCTCATCCGCCACAACCTGAAGCTGGCACCCTCTGAGATTGTCGATATATGCGTCTGCTGAGTACTTTGGCTGGCTCAAGCGCGAACGTATCTGCTTTGCACATTTCAAGAACAGCGTCTGATCAAGAGTGCGCTGGTAGTTCAAGAACTCATCTGGGTGTTGAGCCTCAATCCCAAACTTTTCGAGATACTGGCCCGGAAAGTGCTTTAAATTGAACGTCACGATAACGTCGGCGCGGGCCACGATGGCAGCCGCGAGAACGTGGTGATCATTTGCATCGGGCAGGGCCGTATAGACCGCCATAGGTCAATATCCCCAGCCGTTATCTTCCGCCAGTTTTGTCATTGCCTCACGGGCAGCTTGGCCATCTTCGGATAGCTTGATGCGATACTCAATTAGATCCTGCAGTTTGATCCGGCGATGCGTCCCAACCATCCTGCACACCAGCACTCCCTGGTCGATCAACTTGATCAAATGGGGGCGTGAAACCTGAAGAAACTCGGCAGCTTGCACCGTCGTCAGTTCCATCGAATGCGGCAGAACCTGGACGGCACGATTTTGAGAAAGATCGATCAAGATACGTCGTAATAATTCGAACAGGTCTTCGTCCAGTTCAATGGGTTCATCGGCCGCTTTGTCCCAGAGGACGAAGCGCGCTCCGTCATCATCCAGATGCTGCAAGAGGTCACGCGCATGCTTTCTCAAGTCAGGCGTCGGGAGCACTGGAGCATCATAGTCGCGTGGGCGGGCCATGAGCGTTCTCCATTCAAGCTAAGCTTTACTTTAAGCTGTGCTTACATATATGCGAACCGCTCCATATCTGCAATAACTGAAACATGTGCAACATCTAAAACTCGATCCAACGGCAATACGGCGCACAAAGATGTTTTGGCAACACATGATACCACCATGACCTGTCCGCAGGTCCGAGTTCCGGAAAAGTGCTCTTCAGCGCAAACGCAGCTTCTTCCTCAAGCCGTCTTAGGGTCAAGTTCTCCACTCGCGTACCGCTTTGCCATTTCGGCGATCGGAATGATCTTTATCTTGCCGGCCTGGCCTGCCGTGCCGAACGCTTCGAGCCGTTCCTTGCAGATGCTCATCATCGCGTCGCGCGCCGGGCCGAGATACTTGCGCGGATCGAATTCGGACTTGTTGGTCGTCAGGATCTTGCGGATCGTCGCGGTGGCGGCAAGGCGAAGGTCGGTGTCGATGTTGACCTTGCGCACGCCGTGCTTGATGCCGCGCACGATTTCGTCCACCGGCACACCGTAGGTCTCCTTCATCTGCCCGCCGTACTCATTGAAGACTTCCTGCCAGTCTTCCGGCACGGATGAGGAGCCATGCATGACGATGTGCGTGTTCGGGCACAGCTTGTGGATCTTCTCGATGACATCCATCGCGAGCACTTCGCCGGTCGGCTTGCGCGTGAACTTGTAGGCGCCATGCGAGGTGCCGATGGCAACCGCCAGTGCGTCGACCTTGGTCTCGTTGACGAATTTCCGTGCTTCTTCCGGGTCGGTGAGTAGCTGCGACTTGTCGAGCTTGCCTTCGAATCCGTGCCCATCTTCGGCTTCGCCTTCACCGGTTTCAAGCGAACCGAGGCAACCAAGTTCGCCTTCGACGGAAGCCCCGATCATGTGGGCGAGTTCAGAAACCTGCTTCGTCACGCGGGCATTGTATTCGTAGTCCATCGGCGTCTTGGCGTCTTCGCCGAGCGAGCCGTCCATCATCACCGAGGTAAAGCCGTTGCGGATCGCCGAAAGGCAGGTGGCGACGTTGTTGCCGTGGTCCTGGTGAACGCAAAGAGGGATGTCTGGATAGATGGCGGACAGTGCTTCCATCATCTTGGTCAACATGGTGTCGTTGGCATAGCCGCGAGCGCCGCGCGACGCCTGAATGATGACTGGGGCGTCCGTTGCCTTCGCCGCTTCCATGATGGCGAGGCCCTGCTCCATGTTGTTGATGTTGAAGGCGGGCACGCCATAGTCGTTTTCTGCAGCATGGTCGAGCAGTTGCCGAAGTGTAATCAGTGCCATGGCTGGAAGCCTCCTCTTATCCCTGTGCGAGTTTTGTATCGTTCAGTCTGAATGTATTGCTTTTGCAGTCGGGTACCAGACGCGCCTGTCAACCGCGCCCGAGCATCGTGCGTGCGGCTTCCACCACCGCCTGCGCAGTAATTCCGAAGTGCTCATAGAGTTTGTCGGCAGGCGCGGAGGCGCCGAAGCCTTTCATGCCGATGAACTGGCCCCGGCCTCCCAGCCATTTCTCCCAGCCGAAGCCGACACCGGCCTCGATGGCGATGCGCGGCGCGGTGCCGATGACGCCGTCCCGGTAGCCCTGCTCCTGCGCTTCGAATTTTTCCCAGCACGGCATCGAGACGACCGCCGCCCGGATGCCGTCGGCGGCCAGCGCCTCGGCGGCCGTTACGGCGATCTCGACTTCCGATCCCGTAGCCAGGATCGTCACGTCGCGGGTGCCGTTCGCCTCGCGCAGCACGTAGCCGCCCCTCGCCGAAACGTTCTCTGGCGTGTGCTCGGTCCGCAGCGTCGGCAGGTTCTGCCGCGATAGCGCGAGAACAGACGGCGACGAGGTGTCTTCCAGCGCGGCAAGCCAGCACTCGGCTGTTTCCACCGCATCGCACGGCCGGAACACGTTGAGGTTCGGCATCGCGCGCAGGCTGGCAAGATGCTCTACCGGCTGGTGCGTCGGCCCATCCTCGCCGAGCCCGATTGAGTCGTGCGTCATGACGTAGATGACCCGCTGGCCCATCAGAGCCGATAAACGGATCGCGGGCCGTGCGTAGTCGGTGAAGACAAGGAACGTGCCGCCGTAGGGGATCAGCCCACCGTGCAGCGCGATGCCGTTCATCGCTGCCGCCATGCCGAACTCGCGCACGCCGTAATAGATGTAGTCGCCGCCATAGTTATCGGCCCAGACCGGGACCATGCCCTTCGTCTTGGTGTTGTTCGAGCCGGTGAGATCGGCCGAGCCGCCGACCATGAAGGGCACGTTGGCGTTGATGACTTCGAGCGCCATCTCGCTGGATTTGCGCGTCGCGGCCTTCGGCGCATCGGCTGACAGCTTTGCCTTGTACTCGTTCATCTTGCCGCCGAGCGCCGTAGGCAGAGCGCCCGCGATGGCGGCTTCGAAATCCTCGCGCTTTTTCGAGGCTCCAAGCCGTTCCTGCCAGTCTGCACGCGTCGCGCCATGACGCCGTCCCACCGTGCGCCAAGCAGTCAGGATGTGCTCCGGGATCTCGAACGGCGCGGCTGTCCAACTGAGCGTTTCGCGGGCAGCGGCGATTTCGGCATCGCCCAGCGGCGATCCGTGCGTCGCCGCCGTCCCCTGCTTGGTGGGCGCTCCCTTGCCGATAATCGTCTTGCACGCGATGAGCGATGGCCGCCCGTCGGCCTGAGCCGCTTCGATGGCGCGGGCGATGGCCCCTGCGTCGTGGCCGTCGACACGCGAAGTGTGCCAGCCAGAAGCGGCGAATCTTTGCAGCTGGTCGGTCGATGTCGACAGGTCGGTCGAACCGTCGATCGAGATGGAGTTGTCGTCCCACAGGACGATCAGCCGGCCGAGCTTGAGGTGGCCGGCCATGTCGATGGCTTCGTGGCTGATACCTTCCATCAGGCAGCCGTCGCCGGCGATGACATAGGTGTGGTGGTCGACCAGATCGTCGCCATAGCGTGCATTCAGCATGCGCTCCGCCAGCGCCATGCCGACGGATGTCGCAAGCCCTTGCCCCAGCGGCCCCGTCGTCGTCTCGATGCCGGCGGCATGGCCGAATTCGGGGTGACCGGCGGTGCGGCTTCCAAGCTGGCGGAAATTCATCATCTCGTCCAGGGTCATGTCCGCATAGCCCACGAGATAGTGCAGCGCGTATTGCAGCATCGAGCCGTGCCCGGCCGACAGGACGAAGCGGTCGCGGTCGGGCCATTTCGGATGCGCCGGGTCGATTTTCAAGAACCGGGTGAAGAGCACGCAGGCAACGTCCGCCATGCCCATCGGCATCCCGGGATGGCCCGAATTGGCTTTCTGTACGGCATCCATCGCAAGGGCGCGGATGGCATTGGCCATCTCGTCGTGGGTCGCGCCGTCCGCGGCGGCGTTCGTTTCAGCGGCACTCATGGATATATTGGCTCCTCGGAGGGTGTCTGTCAGGACGCGCGCTTCTTGCGCTCAACAAGTCGGATGATGTGCGGTGTCAAGATCAGCTGCATCGCCAGATCCAGTTTGTTGCCCGGCACGACGATGGAGTTGGCCCGTGACATAAAGCTGTCGTGGATCATTGAGATGAGATAGGGAAAGTCGATACCGCGCGGGTTCTTGAAGCGGATCACGACGAGCGATTCGTCCAGCGTCGGAATCCATCGCGCCACAAATGGGTTTGACGTGTCGACTGTGGGAACGCGCTGGAAATTGATGTCGGTTGCCGTGAACTGCGGGCAGATATACGTCACGTAGTCGCGCATGCGCCGCAGAATCGTGTCGGTAACGGCTTCCGTCGAGTATCCCCGCGTTGCCTTGTCGCGATGAATTTTCTGAATCCATTCGAGATTGATGACGGGCACGACCCCGATCTTCAGATCGGCGTAGCGCGCAATGTTTGTGCGCTCCGTGACGAGAGCGCCATGCAGCCCTTCGTAAAGGAGCAGGTCGGCGTCTTCGGGCATGTCAACCCACTCGGTGAAGGTGCCTTCCGTAGCGTTGAGTGCCTTGGCCTCTTCCTCGGTGTGGACGTAGTGGCGCATGCGACCCGTGCCGGTTTCCGAATAAAGCCGAAACATGTTTTCAAGGTCTTCAAACAGGTTGGCTTCCGGACCGAAGTGGCTGAAGTGGTGGTTTCCTGAAGCCTCCGCGGCCTCCTGCGCTGCGTCCATGTCTGCCCGGTCGTAGCGGTGGTATGCATCGCCCCCGACGATGACGCCGCTGATCCCTTCCCGTCTGAAGATCTGCTCGAAGGTATGTTTCACCGTCGAGGTACCAGCGCCCGAGGAGCCCGTGACGGAAATGATCGGATGCTTGATCGACATGATCTGGTTCAGCTCCGCAGCAGGCCGCGCTGAGAGAATAAGGGCGAGGCCTCACCTTCAGATTGCGCTTCATGATAGCGGGAAATGCGCTCAACTTCTGCTGGCGGACCGAACACCAGCGGCACTCGCTGATGCAGGTCGTCTGGCTTGATTTCAAGGATCGGCCTGAGGCCGTCGGTCGCAGCTCCACCGGCTTCGCTCATCAAAAGGGCGATGGGGATCGCTTCGTAAACAAGCCTCAGCCGCCCTTGTTCGTAGCCTTTGCGGGCGTCGCCTGGGTAGAGGAAAATGCCGCCGCGAATCAGGATGCGGTAGGCTTCCGCCACCAGCGATCCAACCCACCGCATGTTGAAATCCTTCTCCCGCGGACCGTCCTTGCCGGCGTCGAGGTCGCGCATGTAGGCCTTGACCGCATCCGGCCAATGCCGTGCATTCGACGCGTTGATCGCGTATTCGGCCTTGTCGGGATTGATCTTCAGATTGCGCTGCGTCAGCCGGAAGACGCGGTCGTGCGGCGCCATCGTGAAGATGTGGGTGCCCTCGCGGACGCTGACAACCAGCGTCGTCTGCGGCCCATAGACGAAAAAGCCGGAAGCCAGCTGTTGGCTGCCGGCCTGTAGGAGCGCCGCATTCGGATCCATGCCTTGCGCAGCGGGAAGGATCGAGAAGATTGTGCCGATCGATACGTTGGTGTCGATGTTGGATGATCCATCGAGAGGGTCGATCGCAACGACCAGCGGCGCGCCTTCATTGAGGATTTCGGCCTGATCGGCCTCTTCCGAGCCCATCGCGGCCACGGGAGCGTTGGCGAGCGCCGCCTTGAACATCTTGTGAGCTTCGACATCGAGGAACTTCTTGATGTCGCCGCCGCCGCCGTCACCGACGGTCGCGCCAAGCCCGCGCACGAATGGACCTTCCGCAATAAGCGCCGACAGGCGTGCCGACGCTTCCGCCAGCGCCACCAACGTCGCGGAAACGGCATCGCGTGTCGGGCCGCCGCCACTCCAGTCCTTGAGATAATCAGCCAGGGTGGGATGCTCGCAAGCCATTCGGCAGTGCTCCTTTTCAGCGCTTTGCGGTGCGATCGGCCCGGTTTCGGGAGACGTCGTGTCGCGGCACGTTGTTTTTCAGTGACGGTGCTTGTAGCAGCGCCCGCCCCGACCAGCAACGCGCCATCTCCACAGGCACAGGTGTTGGCTGGGATATGCGCCGCCGGCGTGTCGGTCCCCGGCATGGGCATTGCCAACAAATGACTATATTTGTGGTCGCTGCGCCGCCTGTTGATCCTGGAACCGTTTGCAGGCGTATCGAGCATGAACGATAATGGCCCGTGAATCACGCGATTAAGCCTGCCCCCGATCGAACGAGGCGTAAATGACCTTGGGAAGCGCCACCACATTGAATGCAGCGGTCCTGTTGGCCATTTTTCTGGCCATCCTGCCGGCCCGCTCGCGCGCCAACGACATGACCGCGCGAGACGTGACGGTCAAGATCTTCGAAACTCCCGCTGGAGAACGCGCTGACCTGTCGGATCTAAACCTGACCTTGCTGGATCTTTCCAGTCTGGACTTCAGGAAAGCCATCCTCGTCGGCGCCGATCTTTACGGCTCGGACGTGTCGCACGCCAATCTTTCCGGAACCGATCTGTCATCGACGCGCCTCGACCGCATGACGATCGTCGGCACCGACTTTTCCGGTGCGGACTTCACCGACGCCACTTTCCTGCGCCCGTCGTCCTTCTCGACCACCACGCCGGATCGCAGCGAGGCTGCAAATTTTTCCGGTGCCAAAATGGTGCGCACCAGGATTTTCGCCCGGCTCGACGGCGCCAGTTTCCGGTTCGCTGATTTGACGGACGCCGATTTTAGCCCTCTCTCGTCCGGCGCCAACACAATTTCTGTCATCCCCTTCAACAAGCTTTCAGGCGCCGACTTTTCGGGCGCCGTGCTGCGCGGGGTCAATCTGCAGCAAGCCAAGTTGGAGTTTGCGAACTTCCGCGGCGCCGATCTTGCGAATGCCGATCTTCGTGCGAGCGACCTGACGGGCGCCGATTTCACTGGCGCGGATCTGACCGGCGCGGACTTGACCGGTGCGATCGTCTCGCAGGCTATGCTTTCAGGCGCCAAGGGTCTGCAGGCGGCCAAGGGTCTCGGTGTGGCGATACGGCCGGAAGACGGCGGATTGAAGCGGCCGTGATTGATCCCTTGATTCACAGAAAACCGCTCACCAGCCTGCAGGAACCTTGCGACGAACCGCCCGGCCGCGGTCTGTTCTCCCGGTTCCGAGGGTACGGCAACCAGGCACGCGCAAAGGTTTCGGCCCTGCTCGCAGTGTTGTTTCTGGCAGTCATTGCGTGCCTGGGTCCGATGCGAGCGGCAGTGATGGCGCAAGCAGCGTTCGCCCCGGTCGACACCGCCCTCGTCATAGCCGTCGACGTGTCAAATTCCGTCGACGAGCGCCGCTACCGGCTGCAAATGAGCGGCATTGCCGCAGCACTTGAGGACCCCGCCGTGGTCGGGACCATCCTCAACGGCGCACAAGGAGCGATCCTCGTTTCGCTTGTTGCATGGTCCGACCGGCCCCAGATTGCCGTCAACTGGACGCGTATCGCCAGCCAGGAAGACGCAACCGCCGTCGCCAGCAGGATCAGGCACCTGGAGCGCATCACCGGCGAGTTCACCTGCCTTGCCGATATGCTCCGCTATCTCAACGACAAGGTGCTGCCGACCGTACCCGCGGCCGCGCTGCGCAAAGTTGTAGACGTATCGGGCGATGGCGCCGACAACTGCAATTCGCAGGTCGCGACGCCTGATATCCGCGATCAGATTGTCGGATATGGCACCATCATCAACGGCCTGCCGATCCTCGAAGGCTCGGAGGCCGCGACGCTTGAGAGCTGGTATGAGAAGAACGTGAAGGGTGGCCCGGGTTCGTTCGTGATGGCAGCCGATGGCTTCGAGGATTTCGGCCGCGCCATCCGCCAGAAATTCATCGTCGAGATCAGCGCTCTCGACACTCCGCCAGCACGCCGCCTGGCCGCGACCGCAAAACTCAGTCCCGAAACGCCCGGTCGAGATTCTTCGCGTTCGAAAAATTGAGCGCCTTGTCTGCCCCTTCGAGCTTGAACAGCTTCGCCGAATTGACGTCGGCACCCGCGAAGTTTGCCTCCACGACGGTCGCGCCAGTCAGAGTGGCCCCGGCCAGTTCGCTGCCAGATAGATCCGCGCCGGTAAAATCGGCACCCGAAAGGTCCGCGAATTCCATCTGTACGCGGGCAAGATTGGCATTCTTGAACGATGCACCCGAGAGGTCTGCGGAGGCGAAAACGCCCCGCATCAGTCCCATCGACTGGTTGGTCATGTCGGCCGACAGATCCGCGCCCATGAAGTTGGCTCCCCTGAGGCTCGCCCGCGACATGTCGGCGGCCACCCGGGCGCCCTCGAAGTTGGCGCCGTCCAGTTTCGCGCCGATGAGCTGCGTCATGAAGAGATGCGCGCCTTTCAGGCTCGCCTCCGACAGGTCCGCTTTCAGCGCCCACGCCTGATCCAGCACGACGCCATCGAGATTGGCGTTCCTGAGGTTCGTATTGTTGAGCCGGGCCGATTGCAGATTGACCCGGCGCAGATCGAGTCCCGACAGGTCGAGGCCGTTCAGTGCCTTGGCTGACAGATCGAGGGTTTCGCCGTCTTTAATCCCGGCAAGCTGCTTTTCCAGTTCGGCGCGCGTCATCTCGGATTGGGAGAACGCGGGCGAACTGAGATCGACATGTCTCATCATGTCCTGGGCCTGGAGCGGAGCGGCGGCCCACATCGACAAGGCGAGTGTCATCGCCAGCAGAGCCGGCCGCTGCCGATCGATCAATTTGAGGACCATCGCGATCATCCTCCTATCCGCAGCCGCGTTCCCGCAGTTGGTCCCGCAGCCTCGAGAAGAGTAATGACATCTTTGGCCGATCACACGCTCTCACAATGCCGCGACGGCGACCGGCCTCGGGATTGCGCAGTCAGGTGCCGAGGGCCGCGCAGCGGCGGGAATTTCGCCCCATGATGGCGTGTGCGGAGTTGCCGGGCACGAAAGCGAGCGTTTCACCCTTCGGTGAGCAGTATCTCTCCCTTGCCGAGGCTCGACATGTCGCCCATCAGTCGGCGCGGCGCCAAAGCGATGGCCGGCGGTGCCAGATCACCAAGAATCTTGCGCCAATAGGCGGCCATGATCGTCAGGATCAAGAGGTCGTGCGTCCCGCAATCGACGAAGGTTGCTGACGGCGCTTCCAGCGAAGGCCCGATCAACGTGCCGCGGCGCATCTGCACGCCAGCCCCTGCCGATAGGCCCTGCTCGCCGACGATCGTCCCGCCCATCATGCGTGCGCCGGCGTTCCGGCCCATCCGCCCTTTGACGACGATCGTCCCCCGCCGCATGCGCTCGCCCGCGAGTTTTCCGGCACCGCCCATTACGACGACCGTGCCGCCGGCCAAGCCGTCCTTTTCGCCCGCAAGCGGCCCGCCCAGGTGCGTCCCTGCCGATCCCGTGACGATGACGATGCCGCCGCGCAGGTTGGAGGCAAGGCATTCACCCGCATCGCCGCGGATGTCGAGGCGACCGGTTTTCATGCGCCGCCCTGCATAGTGGCCGACATCGCCATCAACGATAATCTCGCCGCCCGCGTGCTCCGCCCCGACCTTGTCGAGCTTGTCGGAGCCGCCCTCGATGTGCAGCGCTCCCCCGGATGTCCCTGAAACCGAAAAGCAATCGCCGACGGTAAGTCCCTCTGGGCCCGCGTAGATGGAAATCCTCTCGATTTCGGCGGTCGACAGTCCAGCCAGCTTACCTGGAACGAGCGGCGAAAGATCGAGCCGCTGCGAAGGCGCCGTGCGCAGTTTCAGCTTCAGGGCGCTCATGGCAGGTAGTCCTTGAGGTGATAGTGATGCTGGCCGAGGTTGCCGCCGTAGTTGCCGGCGCTGACGCGGGTAACGCCCCGCTGCGGGCCGGCTTCGAGTACGGCCTTGAGGCCGGCGCGCATGGCCGCGCCGACAGCTTGCGAGGTCAATCCGTCGATGACGATTTCGAGGACGCACTTGTCGTCGGGTCCAAGCTCCGAGTCGACTGCGCCACGCAGCACCGGGCAGAATGCCTCGTTCGTGGACGCCGGCGCGCCGTACTTCGAACCGACCTTGGACCCCGACCGCACGATCCCGCCGGGAAAAGGCGTTATAACGTCCGGTACGTCGGCAATCGCGGCCACCGCAAGTTCGCAGGTTTCCAGAACTCCGCCGCGGTCCTTGCCGATGACGAGAAAGTTGCCGCCGCCGACCGCGTCCGTGGTCACGCCGGCCTTGTCCTCGATCACGAACTCGCCGTCCATGACGGGCACGCGCCAATAGCGGGTATCTCCGAGCTTTCGCGCCGTCTGCCAGCCATCGCCGAAGAAACGTGGCCCCCCTGACAATGAGATGCGCTTGGAGCTTTCAAGGCCGTTAAAGCAGGCCGAGCCGGGGCTCGTCAGCACGCACTGGCCGACCCGGTTCTTGAGCTGGTCCTCGACCATGTTCGGCGCGAAACCGAACACAAGCACGCGCACGCCGGGCCGCCCGTCTGGCGTATTTTCCGGCGCCACCTCGTAGTCGATGCCGCATTCCGCGCCGCAGCCGATGACCGACGTTCCAAATCCTGTCATCGTCACCGCCGACTGTCGCGCCCACTTCGCAGTGTCCGCCGTTATGATGACGCCGGTTCCGCTCATGCCGAAGGCCTCGGCGAACGTGTCGTCGATGGCGATGCCGTTGCGGTTGAGCGTCGCTGCGGCCGTTTTTTCGTTTCCTTCGCTCACGCCACCACCTCGAACGGACTGTTTTCTTTCATTGATGTCTCCGCTACGTTGAAGTGTTGCGGTCGCATGAACCACCGGCGATCATCGCCTTTGCCGGCATGACAAACGGTTTGCATTTCTAAGGATGGCGCGAACGCCAGCGTCCGCCCGCTCGACGGGCACGTCGTAAAGATCCCGCGCGCAGCCACGAATTGTTCACGCTTGAAGATGGTCATCTTTCCTGGACGGTCCGTGCTTCGCGCAGGAAGGAAGCATGGACTTTTGTTTAAGACAACACTTGATCGTCAGAGTCGGAAAACGATTTGTCGCCCTGACATTGCCCTGCCGGAATTCCATGACTAGTGTCGTGTATCGCAAATACCGACATCCTTGCCGCGACCTCGTCTCGGTATTTGCGGTACTGAACGACACTAGTACCCACTTTCCGAAGTTCGTGAGTCACCCGCGGCGATCTCCGGAGCGAACTTCGGAAAGTAAAGGGTACTAGCAAGATATTGTTTCTAGTGCCGCTTTTCGATCAGAAGTCCTTGACGGTGCTTGACTGGCATGATGCAGGGACTTCTGCTCGGCGGTACTAGTGTTCCGGTTCTGACATTTGCTTCCCGTTGCGGCCAAGTTCGGAGCAAATGTCAAAACCATGAGGAACACTAGCAACTCTATGATTCTAGTGTAGCATTTGCACCTGACGTTTGGTTTCGAGTCCAGCCGCAAGCGGGTGCCAAACGTCAGGTGCGCTTCACTAGTAAAAACATGAGCTTAGTGTGGTGCTTGACTCGCAATTACCGACAACAAACCTAGCCGAATTATTGGTGGGTAATTGCGAGGCACCACACTAGGGTCACCGCCGCCCGGTGAGCCGCACGCGCCCCGGAACAAAAAATTGGTGCTCTGGGAGGATAGGAATGTTGCGAACGCTCGGCTTGGGACTGTTGATGCTGCCGCTGGTCATGATGAACGTGGCAAACGCGCACGGACCCACACGCCAGAAGGTATCCGAAACCGTGGAAATCAACGCCGCCCCCGACAAGGTTTGGGCCGTGATCGCCGACTTCCACGACTTCAGCTGGCATCCCGCCGTCGAAAAGACGGAAGGCGAAGGCGGCAACAAGGAAGGCGCCAAGCGCACAGTATTCATCAAGGGCGGCGGCCAGCTCCTCGAGGAATTGCTGAGCTACGACGCAGAAGGCCGAACATTCAAGTATACCATTATCGAAACCGACATGAAGGTGCTGCCGGTCAACAACTACTCGTCCGTGATCATGGTCGAGGACGCTGGCGACGGGAAGTCGAAGGTCACCTGGAGGGGTGCGTTCTATCGCGGCTACATGAACAACGATCCTCCCGAGGATCAAAACGACGCCGCAGCCGTCAAGGCGGCGAAGGGCGTCTATCGAGGCGGCCTTGACGGTCTGAAGAAGAAGGTCGAGGGCGCCGGCTAGTGTGGTGCCTCGCAATTGCCGACCAACAATTCGGCTGGGTTCGTAGTCGGCAATTGCGAGACCAGCACCACACTAGGCTGATGTTTTTGCTAGTGTCCCTTTGTCTCCGAATTGCCGATGGACGGGTGCCGCAAAGGTGTCGGCAATTCGGGGACGGGACACTAGTGTGGTGCCTCGCAATTGCCGACCAACAATTCGGCTGGGTTCGTAGTCGGCAATTGCGAGACCAGCACCACACTAGGCTGATGTTTTTGCTAGTGTCCCTTTGTCTCCGAATTGCCGATGGACGGGTGCCGCAAAGGTGTCGGCAATTCGGGGACGGGACACTAGTGTGGTGCCTCGCAATTGCCGACCAACAATTCGGCTGGGTTCGTAGTCGGCAATTGCGAGAC
>LOEV01000100.1 GCA_001516065.1 Alphaproteobacteria bacterium BRH_c36 | reverse complement strand
ACTCACCGACCAGCAGCCCGGCCGCCGCGCGCCGGCGCGGCCGCGTTGTCCTGCAGGCCATGAACGAAGCCGGCTTTCTGAACGCCGGCGACCTCGCGAAAGCCCTGATGCAACCGGTGCGTTTTGCCAGGGATGGTGGCGAGAACAGCGCCGAGGGCACCGAATTTGCGATGGACCTTATCCTGGAAAGAATGCCGGCGCTGATCGGTGGCGACACCGATTCGATCATCGTTGAAACCACCATCGATAGCTTCCTGCAGAAGCTTGCCCAGCGGCAATTGACGGAGACCCTTTCCCGTGAGGGTGAGACGCTGAAGACCGGACAGGGGGCTATCGTGGTTCTCGATACGACTGGAGGAATTCGCGCTCTCGTCGGCGGTGCCGACTACGCCACGAGCAGGTACAATCGCGCCACGAAGGCCGAGCGCCAGCCAGGCTCAACCTTCAAGCCGTTTGTCTATCTGACGGCGCTGGAGCACGGCATGAAGCCTGAAACGATCACTTACGACCTGCCGCTGAGCATCGCCGGCTGGGCACCTCGCAACGCCAGCGGGCAGTATCGCGGCGAGGTGACGCTGCGTGAAGCGCTCGCTTCCTCGATCAACACTGTGGCCGCCCGCCTTACGCTTGATTTCACACCTGCGGAGGTCGCCGCGACCGCGCGCCGCGCCGGCATCCCCAGCGAGTTGCGGGAAGATCCCTCTCTGGCGCTGGGAACGTCCGAGGTCACCCTCCTCGATCTGACCGGGGCCTACGCGCTGTTTGCCAACGGTGGCCGCCGCGTCAAGCCCTACGTTATCCGCCGTATCCTTTCTTCGTCCGGTCGCGTTCTATACGCCAACGCCAGCGACAACTCCGAGGCCGTCGTCGATCTGCGCCACGTCGGGGCTATGAACGACATGCTCAATGCCGCGCTGGTCGCCGGGACCGGGCGCAAGGCGGCGCTCGAAAGTCATCCGGCAGCCGGCAAGACGGGAACCAGCCAGGACTTCCGCGATGCCTGGTTCGTCGGCTATACGGCGCACATGACGGCCGGCATCTGGCTTGGCAACGATGACGGAGCGCCGATGGACCGCGTCGTTGGCGGCAGTCTGCCCGCCGGCATCTGGCGCACGGTGATGAGCGCCGCGCACAAGTCGCTGCCCGTCCTCCCGTTACCTGGAACCTATCGTCCAGGTACCCGCATCGGCCCCGACCGGGAGCCGTTTCTCGCCCGTACCAACACCGGTACCAACACTGGCACCAACATCGACACCGGCGCGGGACAGCGAGGAAAATTGGTGGCACGCAACAGCGGCCAGGATCGCGGAGCCACAAAACGGTTGTCACCGACACGCAACAGGATCGAGCCGCCCAAGAGACGGGTTGCCCAACAGCCGACCGGCAAGAGCTTTGCACCGGTTACTCCCCCGCCGCTGCCCAAGCTCCACAAAAAGACCGGCCTCGACCGGTTGGCCCGCAATCGCGCTCATCCTGCTGAAGGCATTTCGCACGATTTTATCGCCGAAGCCCTCGAAGCGGTGCTGGCGAACCCTCCCAACAAGGAAAGCCAGCTGGCAGGAAACACCACAGGTATTGATCTGGACGAGATCCGTCGCCGTCTCGGTGAGGCGCCCGCCCAAAAGGATCGGCACAAGCCTTACATGGCCCTCGGCGGAGGTCACACCGGCAGGTAGGTGGTGAAAATCCGGAGTCTGCGCCGAGCGAAAGGGCGCGGATGCCGCGAGAGGGGGCATCCGAAGCATCCTTGAAGAACCGCTCCTACTCGCTGACACCGTAGCGGTGGAGATCCATTCCATAGATCTGCAGCCATGTCTTGGCTTCGTCCATCCGCGGCACGGAACCGTCGACGAGTCCCCAGAACCGAGGTCCGTGGTTCATTTCTCGCAGATGCGCGACTTCGTGGGCAGCCACATAGTCGAGTACGAATGGCGGCGCCATCACAAGGCGCCATGAAAACGACAGCGCCCCCGTCGATGAGCACGAGCCCCAGCGGCTGGTCTGGTCGCGAATCGCCAGCTTTTTGGGACGCAGGCCGAGGCGCTGGGCATGAAACATTACGCGCGCGTCTAGGTCCCGCCGGGCCTGTTTGAACAACCAGTTGCGCAGTCGTGGTGGGCCGTTGTCGCCTTCGACCGCGACGCGGATCTCCTTGTAGCCGCGTGCCGGCTTGTGGATGTGGACGACGCCTTTGCCGCGCTGCGGTTGTATGAAGATGATCCGGTGCGGCGTGCCGCGCAGTGGCATCATCTGCCGGTGGGAGAACGGAACCGGTTCGGGCAGCGTGCCCAGTCTTTCCCGCACCCAATCGATGTGGCGATGGACGAACGATCCCGCTTCGCCGATGTCACACTGCTTGGGCAATGTCACGATGACCGCGCGCCGTGTCCGACTGACGCGTAGCGTCAATCGCCTTGCCTTTGGGTGCCGCCGAATTTCGACCGGGGCGCCGAGGTCGCCAAGTCTGGGGTCGTCGAGTGAGACAGCCCTGTGATCGTCTGAAGGCCGCGGCATTGGAAAACCTTGCTAGCGAGGGGCGCTGGTTATTTGGAAGAACGGCAAGGAAGCGGGTGAAAGACAGTTCGATCGAGGAACCTTTGGTAGCCTTGGATCGCTTGTCTTCGAACAGCTTTCAAACCGAACGATCGACCAAGTCTAGAGCTTCAAAACGCCATGCGCCAGTGACTTCCGACAACAACATTTCTGGTGCATACAACTGATGCACAGCGGCACCGAGACTTATTCACAACACAAGACCTGCTCAAAAAACAGAATATTGTGTAGTTACATAAGGCACTTACTCGTTAAGGAAGGTTTTCTGCAACTCATGCATAAATGCAACGGACGTTGCATTTATGAGTAGCGATGCCACAGCCAGGCAGTTGTTACAGAGCCGCCTAGAAACAATGCGAATCGTTGTATCAGAGCCCGGAATTTCGCCGTGGACCGAATATGCCCTCGATCATCATCTGCGAGGCGAGTGCCCACATGCGGAATGGTGCAAGAAAGATCATTCCATCACCTTCCTCGCCGTCCTCCTGCTGTCGCTCATCACGAGGTTCACCGTAGCGACTCGGGACAACGGCAATGCCGCGCTTTTTCCATTTCGCCGACACCGGGTCGGGAGCAACGTCGTTGGCCGGCGCGAATGTAAACGCCACGTCCGAAATCTCGCAGTCCGATCCATGCGCAGCCGGCTTCGCAGCTACGACAGCAGCGACCGGCATTTCCGCTATCAGCGTGGCCCTGGAGTCGTAAGCGCGGTTGAACTGCGTGATCCTCGGAGCGATTTCGTTGCGGAACCTTGAGCCGTTGAAGATGCCGTAGTGGCCGACGCCCTTGACTTCGAAATGGGTTTTGAGGTGCTTTGGGAGTGACGGAGTCATGGTATGGGCCGCGCGGCACTGGCCGAGCCCAGTAATGTCGTCCTTCTCGCCCTCGATGGTCATGATCGGCACCCGGCAGATGGCGCCCGTATCGACGCGCCGGCCGCGGTGCATCATCTCCCCCTTCGGCAGCGCATGCCGGACGAAGACCGTATCGATAGTCTGTAGATAGAACTCTGCAGTCAGGTCCATCACCGACAGGTATTCGTCATAGAACGCGCGGTGCTTGTCGGCTGAGTCGCAATCTCCGTGCACCAGGTGAAGGAACAGGTCCTTATGCGCGGTCATGTGGCGGTCGAGGTTCATGGTCATGAAGCCGGTGAGCTGCAGGAACCCTGGATAGACCCGCCGCCCGTAGCCGAGGTTGGTCCACGGCACGACTTCAATGACGTTGCTGGCAAACCAGTTGATGCCTTTTTCTTCCGCGAGTTCGTTGACCGCGGTCGGGCTGATGCGCGTATCGAGTGGCCCTCCGGCAAGCGTCAGCGTTGCTGGAACGTTCGAATCGCCGTCTTCTTCCATGAGGGCCACTGCGGCCATCACCGGGACAGCCGGTTGGCAGACCGCGAATACGTGCACGTCGCCACCGAAATGGTTAAACATATCAATCATGTAGTCGATGTAGGAATCGAGATCGAAACGTCCTGCCGCCATCGGGATCGTTCGTGCGTCTTGCCAGTCGGTGATGTACACCTCGTGATCGGGAAGGAAGCGCTCCACTGTGCCGCGCAGGAGTGTTGCGTAATGACCCGACATCGGCGCCACGATCAGTAGCTTCGGGTCCCGGTTTGCACGTTCCGTGCTGATGCCGCGCCCGAATCGAAGGAGGCGGCAGAATGGCCGCTGCCACACCACTTCTTCGCGGACCGCCACCTTCTGGCCGTCGACGCGGGTCGTTTCGATGCCGAAGGAAGGTTTTCCGTAGCGCCGCGTGGTTCGCTCGAAGACTTCGCACGCAGCGGCCGCATGGCGGCCCATCGAGGTGTGCGCCAGCGGGTTGAAAGGGTTCTCGAAAAAGGCCTGTGTATTGCCTGCGGCCGCCCGCGCCGGTCGCACCGCCGCATGGCTGAGTTCATACCAATGATAGAGCACCGCCTGCCGTCCCCCTTGCGCGTCGAGGCTTCGCAGCAGCAGCGATGCGGCGCTAAAGCCCCAATCCGGAAAGTCGTCTTCCCCCGTACTCCCTGCGACAAATGCCTTGTGACTCCGTGCCGCACCACCATTATGTTGCTTGCGGCTGAATTTTTCCGATTCCCAAGATTGCCCTGATTCGGGTTGTCGAGGGAACGTTATTCACGCGGGAGATTTCGAGCCTGTCCGGAAAGCCGGTTGCTGCTGCCTGTGCGCTGGCGCGCCTTCCTTCCCAAGGCGTGCTCCACGTGCTGTATCAATGGTCCGGCGGACTGCCGTCAGGGCTGACAGTGCTCTGGAGTGGTCCGCGAGGAAGCCGGTGCTCCCCGCTAACGAACCCTTAGAGACACAGCGTGCCAAACAAGTCCTCGATGATCGATTTCCCCGGCGTGCGCGACCACATCGGCCGCAACGTCCGCCTCGCCACCATCGTGCGCCTGCGCTGGGTCGCCGTTGCCGGACAACTCCTGACGCTGGGCTTTGTGCATTTCTGGCTCGGTTTCGACGTTCCGCTGGCCTACTGCATGGCGCTCGTCGCCCTTTCCGCCTGGCTCAACGTCTTCCTCGTCATCCAGTTTCCGCCGCGCCATCGCCTGACGGCACCGTTCGCAGCGACGCTCCTCACCTACGATATGCTGCAGCTCGCGGTCCTTCTCTATTTCACCGGCGGCATCGGCAATCCTTTCGTCATGCTGATTGTCGCCCCCTGCATCGTGTCGGCGGCTACCCTCCCGGTGGTCTATACTGCGGCGATGTGCGCCCTGACGCTGCTGTGCACTTACGGACTGACTTACGAATACTGGCCGATGCCCTGGTATGACGGCATTCGTTTCGAGCTGCCGCTTCTTTACAAGACGGCAATCCTGACGTCAGTCGGGACGGGACTGCTGTTTGTTGCCTTTTACGTCCGCCGTCTTGCCCACGAAGGCCGCGAAATGTCGGCTGCGCTGGCCGCGACCGAACTCATCCTCGCCCGCGAACAGAAACTGCACGCCCTCGACGGTCTCGCCGCCGCCGCCGCTCACGAACTCGGCACCCCACTTTCGACGATTTATCTCATCGCCCGCGAACTGCAGCGCGATCTCGGACCCGACCATAAGCATGCAGAAGACCTGGCTCTGCTGCAATCGCAGGCGGACCGTTGCCGGGAAATCCTGCGCAAGCTGACCCGCACGCCCGACGCCCAGGATCCGATGCACCAGTCGGTTTCGATCATCGAGGTGCTGAGCGACGCTGCTTCCCCCTACCGAGAACTCGGCAAGAAGTTGAACATTTCCGGTTCGCCGGTCGAAGGCGCGCAGGGCGTGGCCGCCGCCGAGCCTGTCGGCCTGCGCCAGCCCGGCCTGCACTACGGCCTAGGCAACATCATCGAGAACGCCGTTGATTTCGCCAAGTCGCAGGTCGACATTATCGCCCGTTGGGACGGCACCAAGGTCACCGTCGAAATCGTCGACGACGGCCCCGGCTTCAAGCCTGACCTGATCGACTCGATCGGCGATCCATATGTGACCTCGCGCGGGGCTGGTTCCGGAAAAGCTTCGACGGCGGCCTCCGGCCTTGGCCTCGGCTTTTTCATCGCCAAGACCTTGCTGGAACGCTCGGGAGCCGTCGTCGAACTTGAAAACCGTAAAGCCCCGGAGACCGGCGCAAAGGTCCGGCTGACATGGCCGCGCGATGCTTTTGCCGTGCCCGATGGCTGGCGCGCTCACAACGTTGTAACCCGTCAGGCTGCCGAGTGATGCCATGGGTTTTTCGTTGTCGTTTTTGTTTAGACTGACGAAGGACTTGGCCTGAGCCGCCCAATCGCTATGCTCACGCAGTTATGAAAGAGGACGAGGACCGTGGAAAACAACGAAGAAGATCTTTCCTTTAAGCAGGACGAACTGCCCGAGGACGCCTCGCTCATCATCGTCGACGACGATAAGGCGTTTTTGCAGCGCCTCGGGCGTGCAATGGAGCAGCGTGGCTTCAAGGTTCGCATGGCAGATTCGGTGGCCGAAGGCGTTGACCTGATCCGCCAGGACCCGCCTGCCTTTGCCGTCTGCGACATGCGCCTCGAAGACGGCAACGGCCTGGAGTTGCTCGCCGAACTCGGCAAGGTCCGCCCGAGCGCCCGCGCCATCATTCTGACGGGCTATGGCAACATCGCCACCGCCGTGACGGCCGTGAAACTCGGTGCGGTCGATTATCTGGCGAAACCAGCTGACGCTGACGAAGTGACTGACGCACTGCTCGCGCCAGCAAACTCAAAGGCAGCCCCGCCGGAAAACCCGATGTCCGCTGACCGTGTCCGCTGGGAGCACATCCAGCGGGTCTACGAACTTTGCAATCGCAACGTTTCCGAAACGGCCCGCCGCCTTAACATGCATCGCCGTACGCTGCAGCGCATCCTCGCCAAACGCGCGCCGAAATAGCCCAACACCGGCTTGCCGAGTGTTGGCAACTAAAAGAACACCGGCTTGCCGAGTGTCAGCAACTTAAGGAACACCGGCTTGCCTCTGACACGAGCCTGCGAAGTGTCAGGTCAAGGAGTGTTGGAGCAAGACGTGTTGGCCTGAAGAAGCGCCCAACACGAGCTTGCTATTCCAGCACCGGCCTGCCGCGATTTGCAACAAGACGCGTTGGCCTCAAGAAGCGGCCCGCGTCGGGACGGCGTTTAAGTCCGCCTAAGAACAGCTGCCGGACCCGGCCGAGCTTGAGCGCATGCAGCGCCAGATCATGCAGGAGTTGAGCCGACTGCGTTTTTAACGCACCAGGAACAGCGGGCTTTCCAGCGCCGCAGCGAGCGGCCGCAGGTCTTCGGGGGGAACCGTCAGTCCGCCGAACCGAGCAACGACGAATCCGGCCTTCAATTGCCGCAGTGCTTCGGCGATGACGGCCGGTTCGCCGCGCGCCGGCGGTGCCGTGACGAAGCGTGGTTCCGGCCCG
>LOEV01000099.1 GCA_001516065.1 Alphaproteobacteria bacterium BRH_c36 | reverse complement strand
GCGCCACGCGCCTCCCGCTCCGCCGCGAGCTCGCCGCCAAGGCTTATGCGCGCACGGCGGCGTATGACGCGGCAATCAGCACGTGGATGGCCAGCGTCACCGGGGACACCGCCCCGACCTGGCGGACCTTCGGCGGCCGCTTGGCGCAAGTGACCCGATACGGCGAGAATCCGCATCAGACGGCTGCGTTTTATACCAGCGGCCAGCATCGCTACGGCATTGCCACGGCCGTCCAGCATCAGGGCAAGGAACTCTCCTATAACAACCTCAACGACACCGACGCCGCATTTGAGCTGGTCGCCGAGTTCCCATCCGATGCCGCTGCCGCCGTTGCTATCATCAAGCACGCCAACCCGTGCGGGGTCGCGACCGGCGCGACGTTGAAGGACGCCTACCTGTTGGCTCTGCGCTGCGATTCCGTAAGCGCCTTCGGCGGCATCATCGCGCTCAACCGCGAGATCGACGAGGATGCGGCGCGCGAGATGACGAAGATCTTCACCGAAGTCGTGGTCGCGCCCTCCGCAACCGAGGGCGCCCGCGCCGTCTTTGCCGAAAAGAAGAACCTGCGCCTGCTGACGACCGGCGGATTGCCCGATCCGCGCGCTGTGGGCCTGATGACCCGCTCCGTGGCTGGCGGCATGCTGGTGCAGTCGCGCGACAATGCGGTCGTGGAGGACATGGACCTCAAGGTCGTCACCGAGCGCGCTCCGACTGAAGCCGAACTCGCCGATCTCAAGTTTGCATTCAAGGTCGCCAAGCACGTCAAGTCGAACGCTATCGTCTACGCAAAGGCCGGCGCCACGGTCGGGATTGGCGCTGGTCAGATGAGCCGCGTCGACTCGACCCGCATCGCCGCCTGGAAATCCGCCGATGCTGCCAAGACTGCAGGACTGCAGACACAACTCACCCAGGGCTCCGTCATTGCTTCAGATGCGTTCTTCCCATTCGCTGACGGCTTGATCACGGCAGCCGAGGCAGGCGCCACGGCGGTCATCCAGCCGGGCGGTTCGATGCGCGACGAGGAAGTCATCGCCGCGGCCAACGAACGCGGCCTCGCCATGGTGTTCACCGGCACCCGGCACTTCAGGCATTAGGTAGGCAATGGGAGATGCAACGTGGCGGCCGCTGAGGAAGACGCGCTTGCCGCAGTCAAATTGCGCCCCGTCACGCCCGGTGATTGGCCACGCCTTCTGAAATGGCTGCGCGATCCCGCCGTCGAGCGCTGGTGGGGAAGTCCGTCGTCCTCAGAAGCGGGAATTCGCCTCGTGCTGGAAACGCCGTCCGCGCTCGGCCGTATGATCGAGGTCGCCGGCCTGCCTGTCGGTTACGCCCACGCAATAGATGCGGCATATTGGGGAGAAGAGTTGCCCGACGTCCTCCCGCAATGGACCTGGGACGTCGATATCTTCATCGGCGAGCCGGAATTTCGTGGCCGCCACGTCGGCGAAGCCGCACTCGATTTGCTGGCCGACGAGGTCTTCTCGACCACCTTCGCGATGGCTCTCAGCGTTTTCGTTTCCGTGCGCAACGAAGCCGCCGTCCGCGCCTACGAGCGCGCCGGTTTCAAATGGGTAACGGTCTGGGAAGACCCGGTCGCCGGGCCGGAGTGGCTGATGCTGCGCAAACGCCCGGTACATTCGTGAGCGATCCAACCGCCAAGTCCGCCACCAATGTGTTGGCGGACGAAGACCCAACACAAGCTTGCGTAGTGTTGACGGACGAAGACCCAACGAAAAACGGCGGTCCGCCCGTTGGGGCTGAACCGCCGTGAAACCCTGGCTCAGGTAATCCTTGGAAGGAGTACCGATCCAAGAGATCGATCAGATGATGTCGATCTCAGCCGGGAGGTAGCTGGTGACTTCGAGTCCAACTTCCTGCTCACGAACCTGCGGCTTGCTCCAAACTTTCATGGACTTGATCTCCTGGGTTGATCGAACATTGTCGTTCGCTGCAGTTCGTATAGTGCCAATTTTCCCGCCCGTGAAATCGATTTTCAAAAGTCGATAGATAAGCAAACCTGATAGATGTAACGTTATCCCATAAGCATCGTTATGTTATTTCATTTCAACTTGCGGCTGTCGCTGGCCGCCGCATGCTCGGTTCCGAGCAACGCGAATTGACGCCGTCCGGGAAACAGCAGAGCCTTCGACACTTTGCTGCCATGCGCATCGAGGCTCCGATTATGAGCCGCAGCAGCTGCATTATAGGCGCGCTGTGCGCCTTCCGCGCGCATCAGTGCCGCAACGCATTCTTTGTGCAGGCCCCTGAGCCTCCAGGCCAGCCCTGCGGACGCCGGCGACGACAGCGTATGGGCCGTGTCCTTCAAATGCGCCAGCAGTACTGAGCGTGCCGAACCGTATGCTGCCACCATCTCGGTATCGCCCAGGTCCAAGTCGACCGACCGTCTCATGTAGCGCAGGGCATCTGTTCGATCGATTGGATCTTTTCCGCTTGGCGATCGGCGCCAGACAGTGGCCAGCCTTTCGGCAAGCGAGATGGCGATGTTGTCGGCTGCCTTGAGGGCGGCCCAACTGGCGCGAACTTCCCGGTCCTGGCGTGCGAGGTCGCCTCCCCAGCAACCACCGAGGCCGACGAGGCTGAACGCCAGGATCAGGCGCACGCACCATGGTGAAATGCCCGACACTCCACACAACCCTTCCCGAATGATAATTGCCACTTCGTATAGGAAGTATCCCGCGGAGGACAACTCGTTCTGGAAATTGTGGCTAACCTGGAAATCCCGCCGGCAATCAGAAAAGGCCCGCAAAGATCCATGAATCCGAGAGAAGCTTTTGCTTCTGACCCCGAGACTGCCATATTCCGCGCGCAATTGAATGCCGATCAGAACCGGGCGTCGCCGGGGCTGCATAGTGTCCCGTCTCCGAAGTTCGCTCTGAACCAGCCGCAGGTGGTAGCGAACTTCCGAATCATCACACGAGTGTAGCGCACCTGACGTTTGGGACCCGCTAGCGGCTAGTCGCGCATCCAAATGTCGACGCAAAAGCCACACTGGAATTATAGATTTGCTAGCGTTCCTCGTGGTTGCGACATTTGCTCTGAAACCTGCTGGAACAGGAAGCAGATGACGGACCGGAACACTAGGGATCAAGGGGATACGGGCAAGATGAGAAACACCATCGCGGTGATGAACACGAAGGGCGGCGTCGGCAAGTCGACGCTGGTGCTGGCGTTGGCCGAGACGCTGGCCGCCGAGCATCGCAAGAACGTGCTCGTCATCGACAGCGACGCGCAGGCCACCGTCTCCAACATGTTGATGACTGTGAATGACCTGTTCCGCCTGCAGCGCGAAGGTCTGACCATTGTTGATTTTCTTGTCGCCCGGGTATTGCGCGAGGAAGAGGCCAAGTGGTCGGATTTCGTGATCCGCGATGTATCCGACATCGACGATGCGCGCTCTGTTTATCTGATGCCCAGCGACATGCAACTCACCCTTTTCGAACGCGAAGTCTCCAAGGAAGGCGCCCACGGCCGCCTGCGCACGACGATAGCCGAAGTCCTCGACGCGGTTCGCGACGTCTTCGACATTATCTTGATCGATTGCCCGCCGGGCCTGTCGGTGCTGACCGAAAGCTGGCTGCGCGAAGCCGATTTCCACATTTCGCCGACCAAGGCCGATTACGTCTCGGTTTGCGGGCTCGAGGTTTTTCGCCGGTTCAAGTCGCTCAATCCCGAGATGGGCTTTGCCGAGAACATGGGCGTCATGATCAACATGCGCGACCAGGCCTCCGAGACCGACGGCGAATATATCAAGTGGCTCAAGAACAATCCTGCCAACCGCTGCTTCGAAGCCGTCGTTCCGCGTGTCAATTCCCTGCAGGAAGCGGCCCGCTTCCAGTCCCAGCACCGTTCGTACGGGGCCAAGTATCCAGGCACCGTTGGGAAGGCGATCCGCGCGCTGAGCGCCGAAGTTCTGGCCCGGATGACTGCAGTTCCCGCCCGTGCAGAGTCGACGGCCATGGCCGACAACGCCACTGAGGCCGCCGCGCACAACCGCGTCGCCGGTTGATCTTCCGGCCGGACAAGGTCGAGGATGTTCTTAAAGAAAATGGAGCGGATGACGCGATTCGAACGCGCGACCCTCACCTTGGCAAGGTGATGCTCTACCCCTGAGCTACATCCGCTTGGATCTCGCACTGCATGGGTGTCGGCAGCGCGTGAGGCACGTCTTATGGCGCAAGTCCCGAGGGAATTCAAGCCCGCTCCATCGGCTGCGTCAAACACCCGCCAAAACCGGGTTTTCCAGGGACGCACATTGGCGCGGCACGCGCCGGATGCTATGCGGGTTGGCAGTTTTTCGTCCCGAAACCAGAATCCGAAGCGAGCCAGATGTCCGCTGCGCCCAAAACCCGCCCCGAGCTGTTCGACAGGTTGCGCGAACTCGGATTTCCCACCACGACAATCGACCATCCGGCAGTCTTCACGGTTGCTCAGAGCGAGGCCCTCGAGCGTGACATCCCTGGCGGCCATACCAAGAACCTCTTCCTGAAGGACGCCAAGGGCCGGCTGTTCCTGATCGTTGCGAAAAGCTCGACCGGCGTCGATCTGAAGGCGCTGCCGAAGACGCTCGGCTGCGCGCGCCTGAGCTTCGGAAAGCCGGAGCTTATGATGGAGGTGCTCGGTATCACGCCCGGGTCCGTCACAGCCTTTTGCCTGATTAACGATCCAGAACAGCGCGTTACCGTTGTCGTCGATGCCGCGCTGATGCAACACGACATAATCAACTGCCATCCGCTTGAGAACACAGCGACAACCAGCATTGCCCGCGATGACCTGTTGGCCTTCATTCGCGCCTGCGGCCATGCCCCGCGCATCGAAGTCCTTCCGGCCTGATGTGCGAACGCAGGTGAGGTCTGGAGAACTTTGGGGGTCGCCGGGGGTGCAAACGTTGCCGGGAAGCCCCAAATTCAATCGAAAGCGTGCTAGGATGTTTCAGATTTAGGTTGGAAGCACTAACGCCGCGACAGTGGTCCGGCGCGCTGCTCAACAACTGCTT
The DNA here is from genome assembly GCA_001516065.1 of Alphaproteobacteria bacterium BRH_c36. Lineage (GTDB taxonomy): Bacteria > Pseudomonadota > Alphaproteobacteria > Rhizobiales > Hyphomicrobiaceae > Filomicrobium. Next base: position 10,106 of record LOEV01000099.1, on the reverse strand, counting down.
GCTGAGTGTGACAAGAAGGAGCGCCTCCCACGCGGAGTCCGGGCCGGTAGGCTGAGAGGCCCTCGAGCGAAAAAAACGAGATCGATTCGGCCGAACGGGGAAATCGATCTAGAATCAGGCTCGTTAGGTATCCGCTATTCTGGGTCGAAGGCTTGACTTCGGGCAATGGTCGCCAAGCGTTTGAGCACCCATAGGACAAACAATGGACTGGGCTATGGTTACCGGCTGACGCTTGCGAACCAGATGTCATAATAGGAACACCAGACCCGCCGGAGCCACCGATTCAAGGGACAGGCGCACGTGGGCGATTCAAGGAGAAGGCGAGCATGTTGATTGGCTCGGGCGACAATCAGGCGGAAACGGGCGCAGGCGGCAACGTCATCAAGGACGCCGATACCGCAAGTTTCACAGCCGACGTCATCGAGGCGTCCAAGGACGCACTCGTCCTCGTCGATTTCTGGGCCTCCTGGTGCGGTCCGTGCAAGCAGCTGACTCCCATCCTCGAAAAGGTGGTGAAGAGCTATCACGGCAAGGTTCGGCTCGTGAAGGTCGACACCGATGCCAACCAGGGACTCGCCCAGCAGCTTCGGATCCAGTCCCTGCCGACCGTCTACGCTTTCAAGGACGGGCGGCCGCTCGACGGCTTCTCGGGCGCGCTGCCCGAAAGCCAATTGCGCGAATTCGTCGATCGTCTGGTGAGCGAAACCGGCGGCGTCGGGATCAGCGATCTGCTCGCCGAAGCCGCAAGCGCCGTCGAAAATAATGACCTGCAGAGTGCCGCCGAAATCTATGCCGCGATACTGCAGGACGACCAGCAGAATCCCGATGCGCTTGCCGGCCTCGCGCGCTGTTACCTCAAGAGCGGCGACAGCGACCGCGCCGAGCAGACCATCGGACTGGTACCGCCGAATGCCAGGCAGAACGCAGCCGTTCAGTCGGTCGTTGCGGCGTTGGCGCTTGCCCGCAAGGCGGTCGAAGCAAAACCCACTGCCGAACTCGAAGCGAAACTTGCAGCCAATCCGAAAGACCTTTCGGCTCGTTACGAACTCGCAGTGGCTCTCGCAGCCAATGGCGACAAGTCCGGCGCGCTCGATCATCTGCTCGAAATCGTCCGCACCCAACGCGATTGGAACGAGGAGGCCGCGCGAAAACAGCTCGTCGAACTCTTCGATGCCTGGGGCCCTAAGGATCCCAAGACCATCGAGGGGCGAAAGCGGCTCGCGGGAATCCTGTTCGCGTGAGCGCTGTTTTTGCGGAGACAGCTGCAGGACAGACCTGAGAGGACCAGGCCATTGCCAACGGCGGAACGCTATTTGAAGACGTCCGATCTGCCTCTGGAAATCCCCGTGTTTCCGTTGCGCGGAGCGATCCTTCTGCCACGCGCGACCTTGCCGCTCAATGTCTTCGAACCACGCTATCTTGCGATGGTGGATTGGGCGCTGCGTCATGACCGCATCATCGGCATCATCCAGCCCAATGGCGGGGCGGTCGAAGAGGAGAGCCCGCTCGGCAAGCAATTCGACCTGCGCGCGGTCGGCTGCGCTGGACGGCTTTCATCCTACCAGGAATTGGACGATGGCCGCCTGATCATAACGCTGACCGGCATCGTACGTTTCCGCATCACGTCCGAAGTTTCAGCCGATACGCCGTTCCGCGTCATGCGCGCCTCCTATGAGGAATTCACCAGCGATTTCGAACATGGGCGGGGCGAGAGCGAGGTTGACCGAGAAAAGCTTCTGGCGGTGCTGCGCAAGTATCTTGACGCCAATCACCTTCAGGGCGACTGGAATTCTATCACGCGGGCGTCGAGCGAAATGCTGATCAACGCACTCTCAGTCATGAGCCCTTACGGACCGGAAGAAAAACAGGCGCTCCTGGAAGCCGGCGACCTTAAATCCCGCGCCGACGTTTTGATCGCACTTGCCGAGATGGAACTCGCCTCCAGCAGCGGTGAACCTGGCGCCAGCACGCTGCAATAGGATTTGCTCACTCCAACAATCGCGAAGCGATGACCGATAGCGATAATACTGACGATGACAAGGATACGCCGGACGTTGACGACGACCAGGCAGTCTCGCGTCCGGCTGGCTTGCCGGAGATGCCCGACCCGCGTCTCCTTGAGCTGCTCGTATGTCCGCTGACGAAAACCCGACTCACATTGGACCGGGAGCGTGGCGAACTGATCAGCAAGGCCGCCGGGCTCGCCTACCCGATCCGCAACGGCGTGCCACTGATGACTATCGATGCCGCGCGCCACATCGACGAACAATGAAACACGCGTATACGCTTCGCTAACCAGGCCGCGCGGATCTCATATTCGACGCCGCCGTTACCTGGCGTTTACCATCTCTTTTCAGCTTTTGTTCAAACCCGGCGTGCTTGTTTAACGCCGCAATTGGCGAGCCGACGAATCCGAAAGCGGCGGTGTTTGATACTTCTCAGTGAGGCTCCTTGCGACCGTTTTTCAAAAGCGCCTGGAGTAGTTTGCGCTCCTTCGGAAATCGCGTCTTGGACGGCTTGCCGCTCCTTATCGCGTTCTGTGGCAGCCTGCTGATCCTCTCTGCAGTTGCGTCGCTGCCAGGGATGTTCGGCCTGCCCCACGCGCTTGCCATACTCGGCACTGCCATGACGGCAGCTGCTTTCTTGACCCTCGATCGGCCCCGCGCCAATGGTGGCCGGGGCGACCTCGCACGTCTGGCAAACCTTGGCGACCAGCTCGAAGAGCGCATCGAGGGCCTGCAGGATCTTCGCTGGCGCGTCTCCGAAGACGAGTCGCGGTTTCGCGAACTGCTCGATGCCCAGTCCGACATAATCGCACGCGTCGATCACAAGCGCCGCGTGACCTTTGCCAACCGTGCTTTTTGCCGCCTGTTTGGCGTCGAAGCCGATCAACTTCTCAACAAGCGTTTCGATGCCGAAGTCCGTTCGGGCGGCATCAGCCCATTTGCTGAGCCGTGGTCGGCCGCCCGCGCCGGCGAAGCTCCCGCTTGCGAACAACTTGTCGGAACTCCCGCCGGCGATCGCTGGGTTTCCTGGCAGGTGCACGAGCTTGCGCCGTCAAGCAACGGCCTCATCGAGTTTGAGCTTGTCGGCCGCGACGTCACGAGTGAGCGCGAGCAGGATGAGCGTCTCCATGACGCTCGCCGGCAGGCCGAGGCGGCCAACCAGGCCAAATCGCGGTTTCTCGCCGCCATGAGCCACGAGATCCGCACGCCGATGAACGGCATCCTGGGCATGTCGGGACTGCTCGGCGAAACCGAATTGACCGGCGAACAGCGCACTTACGTCGCTGCCATCGACCAGTCGGCCAAGACGTTGCTTTCACTTATCGACGAAATCCTCGACTTCTCCAAGATCGAGGCCGGCAAGCTGACGCTGCGCCAGGAACCTTTCTCGATAGCCGAGGCCGTGCGTTCCGCCGTCGAGCTGCTCGCTCCAGGCGCCCACAATAAGAATCTCGAAATTGGCTGGAGACATTCCCCGGATGTCCCCGCGATGCTCGCTGGCGACGCCCATAGGGTGCGCCAGATCCTGCTCAATCTGCTGTCGAATGCTATCAAGTTTACCGAGCGGGGAGGCATCGAGGTGGCGGTCATGTCGGCGCCAGAACAAGTACCGGCACGAGTACGAGAACCGGAACAAGACTGCGCACCGGCACGCCAGGCGGATCCAGGATTCGGCAGCGACGAATATCGCCGCATCCTGGTTCACGTGCGCGATACCGGCGTCGGGATGTCGACCGAGGATGCCAAAAGACTGTTTCGGGAGTTCGAGCAATCCGCCCCTTCCGCCAACGCGCATCCCGAGGGAGCCGGCCTCGGGTTGGCGATCTCCCGGAGTTTGGCGCGCGCGATGGCCGGCGACATCGTCGTCGAGAGCAGCCCGGGGGAAGGATCGACGTTTACGGTCACATTGAACCTGAAGCCCGTGGCCGACGCTGGCAAAGAGAGCGCCAAGGTGCCGCTGAGCGATCCCAAACCATCCCGGCGCGTGCTTCTGGCTACCGACAAGCCAACTGAGCGCGCCATACTTGCCCGGATCCTCGATGACGCAGGCCACATGCCTCTCGAAGTCGGTTTCACCGCCGCTTTGGAAGCGGTGCGGGCCGCCCGCGCTCGCGGCGAGGTTTTCGACTGCGTCATCATCGATTCCGCGGTCGATCCAGCCGCCGGCTGCGCCCTTCTCGCCCATGCCGGCGAACAAGGCGATAACCCACCCCAAGGCATCGTGATGCTCGACATCTCCGCGCGAGCGAGTTTGGAATCCTACCGCGATGCCGGCTTCGGGCGTTACCTGATTCGACCGGTGAGGCCGTCCTCGCTGATCGAGCAGGTGTCCGAGGCCGGCAGCAGCCCAGCCGGTGGCTCCATCCGCAGTCCGGCCGTTGCAACGCAGTGTGAGACGGTCCAAGGCCACTCTGCCGGCCGCCGTCTCGTGCTGATCGTCGAAGATAACGAGATCAATGCCTTGCTTGCCGCAAAAGTGGTGGAGCGGGCGGGGCACGACGTCGTCAGCGTGCGCAGCGGAAGTGCAGCGATTGAGCATATGCGCAATTCCCGACTGGGAGCCGCGCGTATTCCGGACGCCATCCTCATGGATATCTTCATGCCGGGTCTCGACGGTCTCGAAACGACCCGCCGCATAAAGGCAATGTTTGCTGCCGCGATCGGCACGCATCCGGCGCCGCCATGTCCGCCGGTCATAGCCTTGACAGCCCATGCCTTCCCCGAAGATCACAGCCGCTTCGCTGAAGCGGGCCTCGATGATTGCCTCTCCAAGCCCTTTGCCCCATCGGATTTGCAGGAAGTCCTGAGCCGGGCGTTCGGCAGGTCCCGCGAACTTCCAGGCAATGCGGCCTGAGTCCGCCCTGTATCTGGCGATCTTCCCCATTTGACAGTTTGCGCAACACGCTTTCAAATCCCCCCTGGCCCGTCGCTGTGGGGGATAGCGTCGGGCCGCGGCTGCACTTTGCATTGAAATTCGAGCAATGGCGATGCCCGGCAGCCGCGGGCCAGTCAAGAGCCGCAAATGAGGGGGATAAGGGAAATGAGCCAGGCAGAAGCCGCCGGTCCAGGCGGGCGCGACCAACGCGATTTGCAGCCGGTCGCCCCAGATCGGGCTCCTGTGTTCGGGGGCCAGAGAATTGGTATTGCCCAAAGGTTTCAGGCCCTTGTTCCGCGCCGCCGCCGCAAGGCGCCGCGCTCGTTCGGGCGGGTCGGATCGCTTGAAGTCTGTCTCGCCGAGACTCGTGACGAGATCCGCCAGGCTCAGGCACTGCGCTACAGCGTCTTCTACGAGGAGATGTCGGCTGTGCCGTCGACGACCGCTCGCATGCGCCGGCGCGACGAAGACTCCTATGATGCGATTTGCGACCACCTGCTCGTCATCGATCATGATGCAGCCGCCGGTGGTGGCCGCTGGCAGCGCCAGCGCCGGCCGGTAGTCGTTGGCACCTACCGGGTGCTGCGCCAGGCCCGGGCGGAGCGCAGCCTCGGATTCTACACGCAAGGGGAATACGATATCGCCCCGCTGATCGCCCGTCTCCGCAACGAATATACGTTCATGGAACTCGGCCGCTCATGCGTGCTGAAGCCTTACCGCAACAAGCGCACGGTCGAACTTCTCTGGCACGGCCTCTGGACCTACGTGCGCGAACACAAGGTCGATGTCATGATCGGTTGCGCCAGCTTCCCGGGCATCGACCCCGAGGCGCACGCCGTGCCGCTGAGCTTCATGTACCATCACGCGCTCGCGCCCGATAAATGGCGCTGCCGCGCCCACGACCACCTGCATGTCCCCATGGACATTCTGCCCAAGGACAAGCTCGACGCGCGCGCCGCTCTGAAAGCGATGCCACCGCTGATCAAGGGCTACCTGCGCCTTGGAGCCTTGGTCGGCGATGGCGCGGTGATCGATCGCCAGTTCGCAACAACCGATGTTCTCATTGTCCTGCCGGTCGAAAACATCGATCCGCGTTACTTCGGTCACTTCGGCGCACCCGACGAAGTCAAGAGCAGGATTGCCGGACCAGCCTGAAGGATCGGTCCGCAGGGCACGCCCGGGGTTGGACTTCGACGCGTCGAGCCGATAGAGTTGAACGTCGATCAACAGTCGGCTGACGCTAGGCGATGAACCGCCTCCGGCAGGAAATCTCAGGTCACTGGGTTCCCTGTTGCAACCGGCTTGCGTACGGCCATGTTCCGCAGCCAGCAAATGCGACGATCGAAGGGGCGGGCATCCAGTTGACCCTCCGCATGTGGGGTGTAGGCGCCTTGGGGCGAAGTAGATCATGGGGAATTGCAATGCTTTATAAGTCGGGGCACGAGGCTTTATCCGCGGATGCAGATATCCTGCGTCTCGAAAACCAGCTCTGTTTCGCCCTCTATGCCGCGACTCGGACAATCACCAAGACTTATCGCGAAAAACTGACCCCTCTCGGTCTCACCTATCCCCAGTACCTTGTGTTGATTGTCCTCTGGGAGGAGGAGGGACAGACCATCACCGCAATTGGCCACCGACTGATGCTCGATTCGGGTACGCTCACACCGCTCGTCAAGCGGCTCGAGAACGCCGGACTGGTCGAGCGCCGCCGCGGCATAGACGACGAGCGCGAGGTCCAGGTCTATCTCACCGACGCCGGCCGCGGCATCAAGGGTTCGGTGCTCGAGGCGCGTTGTTTCGTGGCTTGCCGCCTCGGAATGTCCGAACCGGAAATACTCGCTTTGCGCGCTGACCTGATGGACATGATTGCCCGCCTTGATGAGACCGCCGAACCTATGATTGCTGCAGCCGGCGAGACCGTAGAACCCGGCTGAGCACACGTTCGCCAGAGGGTCCCTTAGGTCCACCGACTTAGTCCCGCTCCATGCGGGTCTTTGGTTGCGTGATGATCCACCGCCTGGACAACCTGCCGGTCGGCCGATAGGGCTATCTCAAATCGGACGCAAAAGGATCAAATCCCATGGCAACTTCGGAAACCGCTCTCAAGGACCCACGAACTGTGGTCCTGCCTTCCGGCCAGGATTCCCTGGTCGTGGACCCGGCAACCGACCTGCCGAAGATCGTCGTGGTCGGCGGCGGTGCAGGCGGCCTGGAGTTGGCGACCCATCTCGGTGACAAGCTCGGGCGCAAAAAGAAGGCGCACGTCACGCTGCTTGAGCGTTCCCGCACGCATATCTGGAAACCGCTGCTCCATGAAATTGCGGCTGGCTCGATGGATGTCAGCCGCCACGAACTTGACTACCTCGCCCAGGGCCACTGGCACGGTTTCCGGTTCCGCTATGGCGAAATGATCGGGCTCGACCGCAAGAACCGCCTAGTCCACACGGCGGCGACGTTTGACGACGAAGGCCGCCAGATCACGCCGCCGCGTTCCTATCCCTACGACACCCTGGTGATCGCCATCGGCTCGGTGTCGAACGATTTCGGCACCCCGGGCGTCATGAAGAACGCCATCATGCTCGACACGCCCGAGCAGGCCGAGCGCTTCAACCGCCGCCTCATCAACGCCTGTATCCGCGCCAACACCCAGGCCGACCCGATCCGCCCTGGCCAGCTCCACGTCACCATCATCGGCGCCGGTGCGACCGGTTCGGAACTGTCCGCCGAACTGCACCGCACGACGCGCGGCCTCATCGCCTACGGGCTTGACAAGGTAGACCCCGAACGCGACATCAAGATCACTCTCGTCGAAGCCCAGCCGCGCATCCTGCCAGCCCTGCCCGAAAAGCTTTCCCAGGCGACGTCCGAGATCCTCAAGGGCCTTGGCGTTGAAATACGCGCAGGCTCATTCGTCACCGAGGTCACAGACAAGGGCGTGACGCTGAAGACCGGCGAATTCATCCCTTCGGAACTGGTTGTCTGGGCAGCCGGCGTAAAAGGGCCGGACATTCTCGGCAAGCTCGACGGCCTGGAAGTGACGAAAGGCAATTTCCTCGTCATCAAGGAGACGCTCGAAACGACGCTCGACCCGGACATCTTCGCGCTCGGCGACTGCACCTACCTGCTCCCGGAAGGTCACGACCATCCAATCCCGCCGCGCGCTCAGGCCGCTCACCAGGAAGCCTCCCACCTGTATAAGCAGATTATCCGCAGAATGGCCGGCCAGCCGCTCAAGCCGTTCAAATATCGCGATTTCGGTTCGCTCGTGTCGCTGGGTGAATATTCGACCGTTGGCAGCCTGATGGGCTTCATCTCCGGCAAGTCGATGTGGGTCGAAGGTCTGTTCGCCAAGCTGATGTACCGCATGCTCTACAAGATGCACCTGATGGCGTTGCACGGATACTCCAAGGTAATTCTCGACACGATCGCGCGTACCATTACCCAGCGCACCGAACCGCCGATCAAGCTGCACTGATTTTGCGTTGCGGCTTTCATCATGGCAACGGCGCCGGCCGTCGCCTCGCACTTTACTCGCTAAGCGCGAGGATGACAGCGCGCCGCCCCGACGCTATCTGATGGCCCATGCTCCACATCAACGATCTCACCTACCGTATCGAAGGACGCCTGCTGCTTGACCGTGCCAGCGTTGGCATTGCGGCTGGCCATAAGGTCGGCCTGATCGGGCGCAATGGTGCAGGCAAGACCACGCTTTTGCGTATCATCACCGGCGAACTGTCGCCTGATGATGGTTCGGTTGGCTTCCCCAGGTCGGCCAGCCTCGGCTACGTCGCGCAGGAAGCGCCGGGCGGCGATGCAACCTTGATCGAGTGGGTGCTGGAAGCCGATCACGAACGCGCCAGCCTGCTCGCGGAGGCCGAAACAGCCACAGATCCGCAGCGCATTGCCGACATCCACACCCGGCTCGGTGACATCGGTGCACACGCCGCCGCGGCGCGCGCCGCCCAGATTCTTGCAGGCTTGGGCTTCGATGAAGCCGCACAGAACCGGTCGTGCCGCGAATACTCCGGCGGCTGGCGCATGCGCGTGGCGCTGGCCGCCGTACTTTTCCTGGAGCCCGAAATCCTGCTCCTCGACGAACCGACCAACTACCTCGACCTCGAGGGCACGCTATGGCTCGAGAGCTACCTGCGCGCCTATCCTCATACGATTCTGATGGTCAGCCATGACCGCAACCTGTTGAACCGCGCGGTCGCCTCCATCCTGCATCTCGATCGCGGCCGCCTCACCCTCTATTCGGGCGGCTACGACGATTTCGAGGATGCGAGAAGCGAACAGCAGCGCCTCGAAGGCAAGCTCAAGAAGAAGCAGGATGACGAACGCAAGCGAATCACGGCGTTTGTCGACCGCTTCCGCGCCAAGGCGACCAAGGCAGCGCAGGCGCAAAGCCGCTTGAAGGCATTGGCCAAGATGAAGCCGATCGCCGCGCAGGTCGATGACCGCGTCGTGCCGATCACGTTCCCGAAGCCCGAGAAGGCACTCGCCAGCCCTCTTATCAGGCTCGAGGGCGTCGAGGTCGGCTACGAGCCGGACAAGCCGATCCTGCGCAACATTGATCTGAGGATAGACAACGACGACCGCATCGCGCTGCTCGGCCAGAACGGCAACGGCAAATCGACCTTCGCCAAACTTGTTTCGGGCCGCCTGCCGCCGCAGGGCGGCTCGTCCTGGAGCCACAAGAACCTGACATTCGGTTATTTTGCCCAGCACCAGCTGGATGAGCTGAGCGAAGGCCGCTCGCCCTTCGACTACATCACCGGTCTGATGCCGGAATCCAGCGAAGCCGAGCGCCGTGCAAGGCTGGGAGCCGCCGGCTTCGGCTTCGACCGCGCCGATAATCGCTGCGATACGCTGTCGGGCGGCGAGAAGGCGCGCCTGCTTTTGCTGCTGGCGACCTTCCATGCTCCCCATATTCTTGTGCTCGACGAACCAACCAACCACCTCGATGTCGACAGCCGCGAAACCTTGATTCGGGCGCTCAACGATTATGAAGGAGCCGTCATACTGATCAGCCACGACCGCCATCTCGTCGAAGCCTGCGCCGAAAGCCTCTGGCTCGTCGGCAGCGGTACAGTGACGCCCTTCGAAGGCGATATGGCCGACTACCAGCGAATGCTTCTCGATGAGCGTTCTTCGCGCCCTGCACGCGACGACAAGGGCGGCGGAGCAAGGCCCGACGACCGCGCCGAACAGCGCCGCCTCGCCGC
>LOEV01000098.1 GCA_001516065.1 Alphaproteobacteria bacterium BRH_c36 | reverse complement strand
ACGGTTCTCGGCGCGGCGCTGTCGGGCGCCGCGATTGGCGCGCAAGTTGGCGCGCTAGCGGGTTCCTATGTGGATCAGGCACTGTTCGGGGCATCCGGCGAAACGCGCACCGTCGAAGGCCCGCGGCTGCGCGATCTGCACGTGACGGCATCTTCCGAAGGCGCGGCGATCCCGCGCATATTTGGCCGCGTACGCCTCGGTGGTCAGGTCATCTGGGCGACAGACTTCGAAGAAGAAGTAGTACGCTCGACCGAAGGCGGTGGCAGCGGCAAGGGCTTGGGCGGGGCCGGCAGCGCGCCATCCGTCGAGAGTGTCGAATATCACTACTACGCCAACGTCGCGATCGCCATCTGCGAAGGTGAAATTACGAGGCTGGGCCGGGTATGGGCCGATGGCGCCGAACTCGATTTGTCGGGGTATGTCCACAGGCTGCGCAAGGGGCGGGAGGGCCAGTCGCCCGATTCGCTCATCGAGGCGCGCGAAGGGGCCGGCGCGGCACCCGCCTACCGCGGCCTTGCCTACATCGTTTTCGAGCGCCTGCCGCTTGCCGAATTCGGCAACCGCATCCCACAGTTTTCCTTCGAAGTGCATCGCGCCGTCGATGACTTCAACGAGGATGTCCGCAGCGTCGTATTGATTCCCGGTTCCGGTGAATTCGTCTACGCACCAGAGGTCATCAATCTGAAATTCGGAATCGGCGGGTCGCTCGCCGAAAACGTGCACACGGGACAGGGCGGCAGCGACTGGAAAGTCGCAATAAACCAACTGCAGGCGGAACTACCCAACGTTTCCAATGTCTCGTTCGTGATGAGTTGGTTTGGCACCGACCTGAGAGCTGCGAACTGCCAGATCCGCCCGGGTGTCGAGGTCGATTCAAAGACGACGCAACCGCAAACGTGGCGCGCGGGCGGTGTTGGACGCGCGGGCGCGCATCTCGTCAGCAAGCGCCAGGGCCGGCCGGCCTATGGCGGGACGCCCTCGGATCAGAGTGTGGTCGACGCCATCCGCGATTTGAAGTCGCGCGGCCTGAACGTCACGTTGACGCCGTTCATCCTCATGGATGTGCCGGCGGGAAACAGCTTGCCCGACCCGTACGGCGGAACGGGCCAGCCGGTGTATCCCTGGCGCGGTCGGATCACCTGCAACCCCGCGCCGGGAGAGCCAGGTACACCCGACAAGACAGCGGCAGCCGGCGCTCAGATCGCAACGTTCGTCGGCAGCGCCCAGCCGGGGCATTTCTCGATCGACGGCGATACGGTCAGCTATTCCGGTCCGGCCGAATGGAGCTATAGCCGGATGGTCCTGCATCAGGCGCACTTGGCGAAAGCAGCCGGTGGCGTCGACGCCTTTCTGCTCGGGACCGAGCTTCGCGGATTGACATGGGTGCGAGATGGCGCTGCAAGCTATCCGTTCGTGTCGGCGCTGCGCCAGCTTGCCGCCGACGTCAAGTCGGTGCTGGGGGTGAATACCAAGGTCACCTATGCCGCGGACTGGACGGAATATTTTGGTCACCAGCCGCAGGACGGGACGGGCGATGTCTATTTCCACCTCGATCCGCTGTGGTCGTCGCCCAACATCGACGCCGTCGGGATCGATTGTTATTGGCCGCTGGCCGACTGGCGCGATGGCCGCGCGCATCTCGATTATTTCGCCGGCGCGCGCTCGGTTTACGACCTTGCCTACCTCTCCTCGAACGTCGCCGCCGGCGAGGGCTATGATTGGTATTACGCCAGCGCGAGCCATCGAAATCAGCAGGTTCGAACCCCGATTACAGATGGTACGGGCAAGCCCTGGGTCTTCCGCTACAAGGACGTGCGCGGCTGGTGGGAGAATCGTCACTACAACCGACCTGGTGGTGTCGAGCAGGCAACGCCCACGGCCTGGCTGGCGGAATCTAAACCAATCTGGTTCATGGAAATCGGCTGTCCGGCAACCGACAAAGGTGCCAACCAGCCGAACGTATTCGTCGATCCGAAGAGTTCCGAGAACGCGCTCCCGTATTTTTCGGAAGGCCGCCGCGACGACCTCATGCAGCGGCGCTATCTCCAGGCGCTGATGCGCACATTCACCCCCGGAGGTGAAGGCTTCAACCCTGGCCTGAATCCGTCGTCCACAGTTTACAACGGGCGCATGGTCGATGCCTCCCGAATGTTCGTCTACTGCTGGGATGCACGCCCCTATCCTGCATTTCCCTTCAATCTCGACGTGTGGGGGGATGGCGAGAACTGGCGGCTCGGTCATTGGCTCAACGGCCGTCTTTCCGGCGTGCCGCTGGCCGAATTGGTCGAAGCACTGCTGATGGAATACGGCTTCGACCGCGGCGTCAGTGATCGGCTGGCGGGCATCGTGCCCGGCTACGTTGTCGACCGGCCGATGAGCGTGCGCGACGCGCTGCAGCCATTGGGGCTTGCCTACTTCTTCGATGCGATTGAGAGCGGTGACCAGATTGTCTTCCGCCACCGTGGAGCCGAGCCCTCCGTTGCCACGTTGATCGACGCGGCGATCGTTGAAAGCGCATCCGATGCCCCGCTCGTCACCCTGACGCGCGCACAGGAGACAGATCTGCCGGCGTCGGCAAAAATCAATTACGTCAGCGGCGCCACCAACTATTCGCAATCGGTCGCCGAGGCACGCCGGCTTGTTGGAGCGAGCGGCCGTCTGGCGCAGGCCGAATTGCCGATCGTGATGGAAGCCGATCAGGCAGGCGGAGTCGCCGAGAGCTGGCTGTTCGAAGCCTGGGCCAGCCGAGAGCGGGCGAAGTTTGCCGTTCCGCCAAGCCGCCTGGAATTGGAACCTGGCGACGTCATCGAACTCCAGCGCGATGCAGTCACCCGCACGTTTCGCATCACCGAGATCGCTGATGCCGGCGCCCGGACAATCGATGCCCGCAGCATCGATCCGGACGTCTATAATCTCGTGTCGGCGCCTCCGAGGGAATCCCGCAGCCCCGCAGCCAGCGCAAGCGGGACGCCGCAACTCGTCTTTCTCGACCTGCCGCTCCTCAATGGGTCCGAGCCGGCATCGGCCGGGTACACAGCAGCGGCCCAGGAACCATGGCCCGGGATCGTCGCACTCTACGGGTCGCCGGAGGCGACCGGCTTCCGGCTGCGCAGCCTCTTGCAGGGACCTGCCATCATGGGGCTGACGCAAAGTCCGTTGCCGGCGGGGCCGCTGTCCCGTCTCGATCATGCGACGACGTTGCAAGTGGTCGTATCTGGGGGGCAACTCGCTTCGGTGACGCGAGTTCAACTTCTCGCAGGCGCCAACATTGCAGCTGTTCTGGGCCGCGATGGACAGTGGGAGGTTGTGCAGTTCGAGACCGCGACCCTCCTCGGCGAAGGCGTTTACGAATTGAGCGGCCTGCTGCGCGGTCAGGCCGGAACGGAATGTGCGCTCGGGGAATCGGGGGCCGCAGTCGCCGCCGGAACCAGCTTCGTTCTCCTCGACGGCGCCGTGGCCCGCGTCGATTTAGGCCTGGATGAGATCCGCCTGCCTTATCAATGGCGGTTCGGTCCGGCCAACCGGGAATTGGCCGATCCCTCCTACGCAGAGGCAGAGCACGCCTTCGCCGGAATCGGATTACGTCCGTTGTCACCCGTCCATGTGCGCGCCAGCCGCAACGCCATTGGCGATATCGAACTGAGCTGGAAGAGGCGCACGCGCATTGGCGGTGACAGTTGGGACACTTTCGAAGTGCCACTGTCAGAAGATTTCGAACGCTACGAGATCGACGTACTCGCCGACGACGACGCGGTTGTGCGCACCATACCGGCCAGTGCGCCGAACACCGCTTACGCCGCATCCGATCAGAACGCCGACTTCGGAAGCTTGCGCAGTCCATGTCGCGTGCGGGTCCATCAACTGAGCGCGCTGTTCGGGCGCGGAGCTGTTGGGGCAGCCACCGTCTGACTCACCCTCCACCCAAAGAGGCAACTCCAATGAACGGACAGCCCGCGTGGCTCGCCGAAGCCTGGCGTGAACTGGGCCAGAGCGAAATCGCCGGTCCGGGTCACAACCCGCGCATCACGGCCTTTTTCAGGGAACTAGGGCATGAAGCTCATGCCCGCGACGAGGTCGCTTGGTGCGCGGCATTCGCCGGAGCCTGCCTGGAACGCGGCGGTCTGGCAAGTACGCGCTCCTTGATGGCGCGATCGTATGCCCGCTTCGGTGAGCCAATTGAAGAGGAGCGCTTGGGTGCAATCGCGGTCCTGTCGCGGGGCAACAACCCCGCGTTCGGACATGTCGGATTTATTGTCGGATGGTCAAAGGACCGGATCTGGCTGCTGGGCGGCAATCAGAACGATGCCGTCAGCGTCGCAGGTTACGAGCGAAGCCGGTTGGTTTCCTTGCGTTGGCCGGGCGCCCCCTTGGCCGGCTTCGGCACGGTTGAGCTGTCGCCGCCCGACATCTTTGCGCAGGCTTTGGACCACGTTCTGGAAATGGAAGGCGGCTACACCGACGATCCCCACGATCCGGGCGGCCCAACGAACAAGGGGATCACGCTCGCCACACTGGCCGCGTGGCGCAAACGCGAGATCAACCCCTCGAATCGCGCGGCGCTGATCGCCGAACTCAAGGCGATCGCGTCCGACGATGTCGCCGCCATCTACGCCGCCCGCTACTGGCGACCTGCCGGGTGCCCAGACATGAGCGCTTCGCTCGCATTCTTCCACTTCGACGCCGCCGTCAATCACGGCGTAACCGGTGCAACCCGCATGCTTCAGGCAGCGCTGGGCGCTGATGTCGACGGGGAAATTGGTCCGCTAACGCGACAGAGGATCGATACCATGCCCATCCACAAAGTCTTGGCTGCCTATGCCGCGATCCGCCGAAAAAAATACCGCGCGCTCCCTCACTTCTGGCGCTTCGGTCGCGGTTGGCTGCGGCGCGTCGATAGAACGCTGGAACGCGCGACAGGCATGGCCGACGGGACGCGAAAGCCTACTGAGAGAAAGCCAGAGACGACAAACCAGAATGGAGACCGCGATATGACGACTACCGAACAGGGCGCATCGAAATGGTGGGGCCAATCCATGACGATCTGGGGCGCGCTGATCACAGCCGCTGCAGCCGTATTGCCGAGTGTCGGCCCGATTATCGGCCTCGACGTTAACGCAGCAATGGTGCGCGAATTCGGTGATCAGGTCTTGACGGCAAGTCAGGCCCTGATCGCGCTCGCCGGAACGGCATTAACGATCTACGGCCGCACAAGGGCCGTCCTG
Organism: Alphaproteobacteria bacterium BRH_c36; assembly: GCA_001516065.1. Classification (GTDB taxonomy): domain Bacteria; phylum Pseudomonadota; class Alphaproteobacteria; order Rhizobiales; family Hyphomicrobiaceae; genus Filomicrobium. The sequence goes on along the minus strand of LOEV01000098.1, from coordinate 8,112 downwards.
CCCCTTGCGCGACGCGTTATCAACCTGAAACTGTGACCCGAAAGCCCTGACGTGCGGCTGCCATTCATACACCATTCAGAGCCCCTGCGTTAACCATCATGGCCAACGCAGGGTCGGAACTCACGCATCCGGTTCACACGAAAGGCAAGTATGTTTGAAAACTTCAGGGCCTGGCTGGTCGCCGTGCTGATTGGCACGGCCACAACAGCGTCGATGGCGCTGGCGCAGTCTTCAGCAACGACGGGATGCTTTGCCGACTGGTCGGCGGCCGCTACCCTCGTCGAGGACGAAAAACTTGTCACGGTTGAAGCACTTGGTCGACAATTCCGGCACCTGAGGCTTGGCGAAATCGTCAAAACGGAACTGTGTCGGACAGCCGGCGGTTACGTTTATCGGCTCGTCGTCCGCGATTCCAAGGGCCGGTTCCGTTCGGTGATCTACGACGCCCGGCGCGGGATCGAGATTGGCGTAGCTGAAACCGGGCGCTGACAGCAGATGAATACGGAAAACGTCGCGACATCGGCAATCCTCCTGTATAATGTGCCCTGAGGGATAAACCGATCCGCGAGGCCACAGGCAGTTGCGCATTCTTGTTGTTGAAGACGATGCCGATCTCAACCGGCAGCTTGTGACCGCCTTAAGCGACGCGGGCTATGCCGTCGATGCTGCGATGGACGGCGAGGAAGCCTATTACCTGGGCGATACCGAGCCCTACGATCTCATCATCCTTGATATCGGGCTTCCCAAGATGGACGGCATCTCCATCCTCGAACAGTGGCGCCGCTCCGACAAAAAATTCCCGGTTATCATCCTCACCGCCCGCGACCGTTGGAGCGACAAGGTTCAGGGTATCGATGCCGGCGCCGACGACTATCTCGCCAAACCGTTCCACATGGAGGAGTTGCTGGCCCGCGCGCGGGCTCAAATGCGGCGGGCGACGGGCCATGCGAAAAGTGAAATCGAATGCGGCAGCGTCCGCCTCGACACCAATTCTGCCCGCGTTACCTGCGGTGGCGAACCCATCAAGCTGACATCGCACGAGTTCCGGCTCCTCGCCTATTTGATGCATCATCGCGGCCGTGTCGTTTCACGAACCGAACTCGTCGAACACCTCTACGACCAGGACTTCGACCGGGACTCGAACACGATCGAGGTTTTCATCGGTCGCCTGCGCAAGAAGATCCCGGTCGACATTATCGAAACGGTCCGCGGGCTCGGCTATCGCATTACCGCAGAAGACGATGCGTCCTGATTCGATTGCCGTCCGGCTTATTGCCGCATCGATGGCATGGACGGTAATTGTCCTGCCGCTCGCGGGCTATCTGATCTATCAACTCTACCGCGCGGATGTGCAGGAGAGCTTTGATTCACAGCTGGAGAAGCTTGTCACCGCGATAACCGTCGACAGCATGGCCGAAGGCGCCACAACTCCGCTCCCGCCGCCCAACCGCTATGAACCGCTCTTCGAGTTCACGCATTCCGGGTGGTACTGGCAGATACTGCCGATCGACCGCCAAGGCGGACCGACGCTGCGATCCGCCTCGCTTGCGACCGCCGTACTCCCCTCCCCACTGGAGCTGGGCTACCCTCCTGATCCCGACACTAACATGCGCTGGCGAAACGACGTCGGCCCAGATGGCAAGAGTGTCCGCATCGTCGAAGTCATCGATACGCTGGGTCATGAGGAAGGCAAGCCACGTTATTCGATCGTCGTCGCCGGCCCCTCCGCATGGCTGGAGGCGTCGGTTTCGACCTTCAGGACGCGGTTGTCCCTGGCCCTTGCGGTCGCCGGGCTGGCTCTGCTTGCCCTGATGGTTTTCCAGGTCCGCTTCGGACTAGCTCCACTGCAGCGGGTCGAGCAGGCTCTTGCACAGATCCGGTCGGGCGAAGCTTCCCGCCTGGAAGGCGACGTGCCCGCAGAAATCGAACCCCTCCGCGATGAACTCAACGCCTTGATCCAGTCGAATGAAGATATCGTCGAGCGCGCCCGCACCCAGGTGGGCAATCTCGCCCACGGCCTGAAAACGCCTCTCGCCGTGATTACCAACGAAGCGCGCAGTGCGAAGGGTCCGCTGGGCGAAAAGGTCATCGAGCAGGCCCAGATCATGAGCGATCAGGTCCAGCACTATCTTGAGAGGGCACGCATTGCCGCCCGCGTCGGCGTCATAGGTCGCGTAACATCAGTCCAAGATGTTGTTGACCCTCTGGTTCGTGCCCTGGAGCGCATCCACGCCGACAAGTCTATCCAGATATCAGTGCAGTGCCCGCCGGCAGCAATGTTTCAAGGTGAGAAGCACGATCTGGAGGAGATGCTCGGTAACCTTCTGGACAACGCCTGCAAGTGGTCGAAAGAGCGGGTCCGGCTCGACATCAAAATGACGCCCGCGCCGACGCGGACCGGCCGGCGCCGGCTTAGGATAACGGTCGAGGACGACGGCCCCGGTCTCAACGCCGATCAGCGCGCCCGCATCGGCAAGCGCGGCCTCCGACTCGACGAGACGAAACCAGGCTCTGGCCTCGGCCTGTCGATCGTCATCGATCTGGCGCAATCCTACCGCGGTGGTCTGACCCTAACCGAATCCCCCCTCGGTGGCCTGAAGGCGTACCTTGATTTGCCGGCCACATAACTTTCCAGATTCCAGCTGAAACGAAGATAGCTGGAAATCAGGTCGAACTTTCGCCCGAATCGGCGTCATTTCTCTTTGTCCGAGAACAAGGATCACGCTTGGGAAATTGGCCGGCCCGACTAACGGCCAGGTGCCCGTATCTGGCGATGCTCGGCAGACGAAGTTCAGGAGGCGTTGCGATGCGCAGCACGAATGCAATACTGGCGGCGACTGCCGCGCTGGCGCTGGCCGGCTGTGGGCCTGGCGGCCTTTCCAAGGCGGACGGCGGAACGGCAATCGGTGCCGTCGCAGGCGGTATCATCGGTAATCAGGTGGGCAGCGGTACCGGCAAGGTGCTGGCAACCGTAGCTGGCGCATTCGTCGGCGGCGTTGTTGGACATACCATCGGCAAGTCGCTCGACGAACAGGATCGCCGCTACGCCCAGGAAGCCGAACTGGCTGCGCTGGAAGATGGCCGTTCGGGAGTTTCGCGCTCCTGGCGCAATCCTGACAGCGGTCGTTACGGCGAAGTCGTACCCCAGCGGCCATATAAGCGGGGTTCGCGGGACTGTCGTGACTACACCCATACGGTTTTCATCGACGGGCGGCCCGAAACGATGAGTGGGACGGCTTGCCGCAATCCAGACGGCACATGGGCTAATATCGCCTAGTGTCCCGTCTCCGAAGTTCGCCTCCACTGTGCGGCAACCACTCGAGCGAACTTCGGAGACAAAGGGACACTAGAATCAGAAAGTTGCTAGTGTGATTCAGATTCAGAAGTTCGCTCTGAACTAGCCGCAGATGGTAGCGAACTTCTGGATCAAAAGACGTCACGCAGGAAGCGGCCAAGCACCGCAGGTGGCCGGCTTTACTTGATCTTTCGCCGCTGGCTTCCATAGTGGGGGAAAGTAACCCTGGAAGTCAGATTAAGAGCGCAATGATCCTCTGGATAGCCTTTGCCGTCGTGGCCGCCGCCGCCATCGCAGTCCTGGCCCGACCTCTGCTGGCCGAACAACATGGCATGACGGCGAGCGCGCAGGAAGCAGACCTCGCCGTGTATCGCGATCAGCTGGCCGAGATCGACGCGGACCGCGATCGCGGGCTGATCGACGCGGCCGAGGCCGAGAGTGCGCGCACCGAGCTGGCTCGCCGCCTGCTACAACGCTCCGAGCAGTCCGATGACGCCGCTCAGTCCGTCGCAGCGCTGCCTAAATTTCCTTCCCCCGCAACGATTGCCTACGCCACGGCGGCGACCGTCCCCATCTTGGCGATCGCGATTTATCTCGCGCTCGGTTCGCCGTCGATGCCCGGCATGCCGCAATCCGCGCGCCTACACCAATCGCCTGAGCAAGCCGGCGTCGAAGAACTTGTCGCCAAGGTCGAAGCGCAATTGCGCGAAACGCCGGAGGATGGACGCGGGTGGGACGCCATTGCCCCGGTCTATCTGCGCCTTCGCCGCTTTGGTGACGCCTCGAAGGCCTTTTCTCAATCTATCCGCCTCCTGGGCGAAACACCCAGGAGGCTCAGGGGATTCGCCGAATCCACGGTTCTGGCCAACAATGGTATCGTCATCGAACCGGCGCGTCTCGCCTACCAACAAATTCTGACCAACGAGCCAGGTGACCATGAGGCACGCTTCTGGCTGTCGATGGCCGACGAGCAGGAAGGCATGCTGGAGGCTGCAGATAAGGGCTACCGCGCTGTATTGGCCGACGCCCCCGAAGATGCTCCCTGGAAGTCTGTGGTCGAAGCGCGGATTGCATCCATAGCGGCCCAGCGCACCGCCGAAACGAGCGGATCGGACCGGCCGGCTTCACAAAAGCCTGCTGGCGGGCAGAATCCTGCGGATGGTGATGCAAGCACTCAGCCAGTGCCGCCTGCGGCTTCCGATGCAAAGCCGCCCGGCCCGACCTCGGAAGACATAGCCGCCGCCCGTGAACTCTCAAAGGACGATCAGCAGGCCTTTATCAATGCGATGGTCGAGCGGCTGGCCGACAAGCTGGAAAAGGACCCGGATGACTTTGATGGCTGGTTGCGCCTCGTTCGCGCCTACAGTGTCCTTGGCCGCAGGGACGATGCAGACCGCGCTCTTGTCAGCGCTCGAAAGAGCGCCGAAGGTAATAGCGATAGGAACGCACGCCTTGATGCCCTTGCTTCGGAACTGGGCCTAGGCATCTGAGTCAATCGTAAGTGTGAGGCTGAACCGGGATCACGATGACGCGCAAACAAAAAAGAGGTGTTCTGATCGGTGCCGCCGTTGCGATCCTCGCGATTGCCGTTATCATGGTGGCGATGGCGCTGCGCGACACCATCGTGTTTTTCCAGACTCCTTCCGATGTCGCTGAGGGCAAGGTCCAGCCGGGAGAGCGGTTCCGCCTCGGCGGCCTAGTCGAGGATGGCTCCGTCAAGCGCGGCCAGGGCACGAAGGTCAAATTTGCGGTGACGGACACGCTGCAGTCGGTTTCGGTATCCTATGAGGGCATTTTGCCCGACCTTTTCCGGGAGGGGCAGGGCGTGGTCACCGAGGGGCGCTTAGATTCCAGCGGTCTGTTCGTCGCCGATACGGTTCTGGCCAAACACGATGAGAATTACATGCCACCAGAGGTAGCAGCCGCTCTGAAGGAGAAGGGGGTGAAGCTCGGCTCCGGCGCCGAACACCCCGACGACAAGTCGAATTAGCACTCCAGTCTGACGTTTGAAGTGCGCGTGGCTCAACGGAACACGAAAGAGGCTTCTTCCGCATGATCGTCGAGTTCGGACATTTCGCGCTGGTGCTGGCCGTCGTTGTCGCGCTGTTCCAGACCGTCGTTCCGCTGTGGGGGACACTATCGCGCGAGCCGCGGCTGATGGAGACCGCCAAACCGGCAGCGATCGTGCAGCTGCTTTTATTATTGGTAGCCTTCCTGGCACTGACGCACGCCTACGTCACATCCGATTTCTCGGTTGCCAACGTCGTCGCGAATTCCCACTCAACCAAGCCATTGATCTACCGGATTTCGGGTGTCTGGGGGAACCACGAGGGCTCGATGCTGCTGTGGGTCCTGATCCTTGCGGCTTTCGGGGCCGCAGTCGCCATATTCGGCAACAATCTGCCTCTCAGCTTGCGTGCCAACGTGCTCTCCGTACAGGCCTCCATCGCCCTCGCCTTCGGCGTCTTCATACTTGCGACCTCGAACCCGTTCCTGCGTCTCGAAGACGTGCCGATCGACGGCCGCGGACTGAACCCGATCCTCCAGGATCCGGCACTCGCCTTCCATCCCCCCTTCCTCTATGCGGGCTACGTCGGCTTCTCGATTGCCTTCTCATTTGCCATCGCCGCCCTCATCGAGGGCCGCATCGATGCAGCCTGGGCGCGCTGGGTCAGGCCGTGGACGCTTGCCGCGTGGATGTGCTTGACGCTCGGCATCGCCATGGGTTCGTGGTGGGCCTATTACGAGTTGGGCTGGGGCGGCTGGTGGTTCTGGGACCCCGTTGAGAATGCGTCTTTCATGCCCTGGCTGGCGGGTACTGCTTTGCTGCATTCGGCTCTCGTCATGGAGAAGCGCGAAACCCTGAAGGTCTGGACAATCCTTCTAGCGATCCTCACTTTTTCGCTGTCGCTGATGGGAGCCTTTCTCGTCCGATCAGGCGTCTTGACGTCGGTCCACGCATTCGCGGTCGATCCCGAGCGCGGCGTCGCCATTCTGGCGATCATGACGATATTCGTCGGCGGCGGACTGGCGCTGTTTGCGCTGCGGGCAGGGGAACTTCGCCAGGGTGGACTATTCGCTCCGATCAGCCGCGAAGGAGCGCTCGTACTCAATAACGTCTTGCTGACGACTGCCACGGCTACCGTCTTCGTCGGCACGCTTTATCCGCTTTTGCTTGAGGGGCTGACTGGCGCGAAGATTTCGGTCGGACCGCCCTATTTTAATCTGACGTTCGTGCCGCTGATGGTGCCGCTCCTCATCGCATTGCCGTTCGGGCCTTTCCTGCCCTGGAAGCGCGGCGATATTGTCGCCGTTTCACAGCGTCTGATCTGGGCCGCCGTTCTCGCACTTGTGGCGATGGTGGCAACCATGGCGCTGAGCCAGCGCGGCCCCTGGCTCGCCCCGATCATGATGGCGGTCGGCGTCTATGTGATGGCCGGGGCGGTTCAGGAACTCGCCTATCGCGCCAAGATCGGCTCCGCTGGCCGGGACGAGATCCTGCGCCGTTTGCGCAACCTGCCCCGGTCCATCTACGGCACGACGCTGGCTCATTTTGGCGTCGGCGTGATGGTCGTTGGCATCGTCGCCACGAGTGCCTACCAGACTGAAAAAGTACTCGTCCTCAAACCAGGCGATACCGCTGAAGTTGCAGGCTACACACTGACCTTCAAGGGCGTCGCGCCGCACAAAGGGCCAAACTTTCGCGAACAGCTCGGCACCATCGAAGTCATGCGCGACGGTACCCCCATTACGACGCTGCATCCCTCAAAACGTATCTACGACTCGCCCCCGCAGCCGACCTCCGAAGCCGGCATCCACGCTTCATGGCGCGGCGATCTCTACACGGTTCTCGGCGATGCACAGGAGGAAGACGGCGGCTACGCCTTCCGCTTCTACTTCAATCCGCTGGTCCGGCTCATTTGGCTGGGGGCTCTTATCATGTTTATCGCTGGGGGCGTTTCGCTCTCCGATCGCCGCCTGCGCGTCGGCGCTCCGAAGCGCACGTCGCGCGCCGAAACCCCGGCTGGTGTCGTCGCAGCGGAATGAGGAGAATGTTTTGATCCATCACACTTCGCTGGGTGTTTTGCCTCGGTTTTCTGTTCTCGGACTGGTTCTCCTCGCCTTGGTCCTAGGCGCCGGCTCAAGTGCATTCGCCGTCAAGCCGGACGAAATTCTATCGGACGCGGTGCTGGAAAAACGGGCCCGGACAATCTCTCTGGAGCTACGCTGCCTCGTCTGCCAGAACCAGTCGATAGATGACAGCGATGCGCCGTTGGCCCGCGATCTGCGCCTGCTCGTCCGCGAACGGCTGCAGAAGGGTGAAACGAATGACGAAGTCCTCGACTTTGTCGTTAGCCGCTATGGGGAATTCGTGCTGCTCAAGCCGCCGTTCGGCTGGAACACGCTTCTGCTTTGGCTGACTCCGGCGCTGGTTCTGGCCGGAGGCGTTTGGCTGGCGCGCTCTGTCATCGCCCGCGCTACGCCCGCAACTAGCAGACCCGACGCCAGCCCACAGCCGCTTTCGGCCGATGAAGAAGAGCGACTGAAGCGCGTTCTTGGCGGCGAGTAACAGGCGCTGCGAGCCAGCGGCTGGGCGTTTGCTTTCCTCCACCATCACGAATGGTGTCCACCATCATTACGAATGTTTAATGCGTTAGACACCCTGTCGTAAGTCGCGCTTCACTAAGAGATGTCCCCAGTTACGGATTTTCCGAGCGAATAGGAGATATCTGCCAATGCAATCTTCGTCTGACCTCTCGGTCAAGCTGGCACGCGCCACCCCCGGCGCCTGGGCCAGACGCGGCGCTGCCGCGGCT
>LOEV01000097.1 GCA_001516065.1 Alphaproteobacteria bacterium BRH_c36 | reverse complement strand
AGGTCGGCAAGCGTTTGTGAATCCAGAACACAATCAGAAGATTAAGCTAGGTCTCCGGGCTGTTGCTTGGGCACCAGGCATCAGAGTCGGAGCAACCGTGTTCTGGATCAGACGCTTGACTCCCGGGCGTAGGTCGGCAAGCGTTTGTGAATCCAGAACACAATCAGAAGATTAAGCTAGGTCTCCGGGCTGTTGCTTGGGCACCAGGCATCAGAGTCGGAGCAACCGTGTTCTGGATCAGACGCTTGACTCCCGGGCGTAGGTCGGCAAGCGTTTGTGAATCCAGAACACAATCAGAAGATTAAGCTAGGTCTCCGGGCTGTTGCTTGGGCACCAGGCATCAGAGTCGGAGCAACCGTGTTCTGGATCAGACGCTTGACTCCCGGGCGTAGGTCGGCAAGCGTTTGTGAATCCAGAACACAATCAGAAGATTAAGCTAGGTCTCCGGGCTGTTGCTTGGGCACCAGGCATCAGAGTCGGAGCAACCGTGTTCTGGATCAGACGCTTGACTCCCGGGCGTAGGTCGGCAAGCGTTTGTGAATCCAGAACACAATCAGAAGATTAAGCTAGGTCTCCGGGCTGTTGCTTGGGCACCAGGCATCAGAGTCGGAGCACTAGTCCTCATCCATGGCCGACACGAAAATCACCCAGGAAAATCCCAACGCGACGCTCATCCGGATCGCCGAAGCCCTCGAGCGCCTGAGCCCGCCGGCGCCCCCTCAACCAGATTTCGGAGCCGCCGAGGCTTTTGTCTGGCGTCCGGACCCAGAGTCCTTCGTCCCCGTTCATAAGGTTAATCGCGTGCCGCTGGATCTTCTCAAGGGCATTGATCGCTCGGCCGCACAACTGGTGGCTAATACCGAGCGCTTTGCCGCCGGCCTGCCCGCGAACAATGCCCTGCTTTGGGGGGCTCGCGGCATGGGTAAATCCTCGCTGGTCAAAGCCTGCCATGCCGAAGTCGCCCAAACTTCTGCAAAACAGGGACATCCAGGACTTAAACTGGTCGAGATCCACCGCGAGGATATCGAAACCTTGCCGCGCTGCCTGCAGCACATGCGCCACTCACCCTGCCGCTTCATCGTCTTCTGCGACGATCTATCCTTTGATCGCGACGATACCTCCTACAAGTCGCTGAAAGCCGTGCTAGAGGGCGGTATCGAGGGCCGCCCCGACAACGTCATTTTTTACGCGACTTCGAATCGCCGGCACCTGATGCCCCGCGATATGATCGAAAACGAGCGCTCCACAGCAATCAACCCCTCCGAGGCGGTCGAAGAAAAAGTTTCTTTGTCGGATCGTTTTGGCCTCTGGCTGGGTTTCCATAACGCCAGCCAGGACCAGTACCTGGAAATGGTACGATGCTACGCCGAACACTTCGGCCTCGACCACGATCCCGACGAGGTCCGCCGCGAAGCGCTCGAATGGTCGATGACGCGCGGTGCCCGGTCAGGTCGCGTTGCGTGGCAATATATTCAGGATCTGGCCGGTCGGATCGGGCACGGCCTCGAGGTAGGATGAATCGAAATTAAGGAACCAAATAAGAGTTTTACACGGATAGATTGAAGTTACAGTTTCGCTTACTTAAGAATTCACGCGTATTTGTAACGAGATAGAACGAGACATTCCTGTCAGGCATGAAGAGAATCAGGGCTCTCCGGCTTGTCAGACCACACTGGAATTTGCGACACTCTGACAAACAGCGTCGTTGAAATGAGGCAGGTAATAAATGCATATCCCACGGGCTTTACTGACGATTGCCATCGCCATGGCTGGTCTGGGCGCCGCTGAAGGCCGCGAGGGAATGGTAACAGGTGCGCTCCCCGAGACTGCGAAGCAGCAGGTGGCCCCGGTTGCCCCACCGGTCAATCTATGGACCGCAGGCGACGCACTCCACATCGGAATTCTGAAAGAGATCACCGCGCGCAAGTCCAAAGCCCGCAATGCCGACCTGTCAGGCTGGCTTGACGAACTCGGCACGCTTTACGCTGCCGATTTTCAGGGCCCGCTTTGGATCGAAGGCGACCGGTTGTCGCAACGAGCCCGCAACGCGCTGGCTGAACTCCGGCGTGCCGGCGAATGGGGCCTTGATACTGGCGAATACGACATCCGCATCCCGGCAGGCGGCTTTTATGACGAAGTCGAGCGCGCCCGCTTCGAAGTCGATTTCACCCTCAACCTGCTCAAATATGTCGATCACGCCCGGCGCGGCCGTTTTCGCCCGACCGAAATCAGTCTGTGGTATGAGCGTGCGTCAAACAAGACCGACCATATGGAACTCTTGCGCCATATTGCCCGGACCGATTCCCCAAAAGAGCTTCTGGCAGCCCAGCATCCCCAGCACGAAGGCTTCAAGCTCCTCCGCCAAGCCTACCTGGAGCGTGTCTTTCCCGATCGCTTTTCCTCAACGAACTCCGAAGTTGTCGACACCGCTCCGAAACCCATTGTCCTCGACTACGGCGAACCGGTCCGCCAAGGCCAGCGCCATCCCCAGGTCGCACAACTACGCGAGCGCCTGAAGATTCCCGCTGCGACTGCCGGAGCCCAGGATCTCTACGATCGACCCCTGATGAACGCCGTCAACGACTTCATGCGCACGCAAGGTTGGCGTCGCAAGCACGTCTACGACAACAAGGTGCGCAAGGCGCTCAATGAGGCCAACGGTACCAAGGCGCGCTCGAAGAAGACGCGCGTCACCACCGCGGACCTCGTCGCCAACATGGAAAAATGGCGCTGGCTACCGCGCAACCTTGGCGACATCCACATCTGGAATAACTTGCCCTCGTTCAAGACCCAGGTCGTCAAGAATAACCGCGTCATCCACGAGGAGCGCATCATCATCGGCAAGAGCAAGACCCAGACCCCGGTCTTCTCCGACACCATGACCCACGTCGTCTTCAAGCCGCAGTGGGGGGTTCCGCGCTCGATCAAGATCCGGAGCCTCCTGCCGCGCCTGGCAGCAGGGGACCTCGACGTCTTGCGCCGCCGCGGCATGCGCGTCCAGTACGGCGACAGAATTGTCAGCCCCAGCAGCATCGATTGGCGCCGAACCGATATTCAGACAATCCCCATTGTCATGGGCGCCGGCAGCTCCAACCCGCTCGGCCGGGTCAAGTTCATGTTCCCGAACCATCACGACGTCTACATGCACGACACGCCCGACCGTCACCTGTTCAATAATTCGGAGCGTTTGTTCAGCCACGGGTGCATCCGCGTCCGCGACCCCGTCCGCTTTGCCGAAATCATCCTCGGCGAATCCTCGAACTGGTCTAACGCGCAGGTTGAGGCGAATCTGCAGGGCCGCGCTGAAGAGAACCACCGCGTCGATCTCGCTCAAGCGGTCAGCGTTCACAACACCTACTTCACGGTGGTCGCATCCGCCGACGGCAAGCTTGACACGCTCCCCGACATCTATGGCCACGACAAGCGCATCAAGGAGGCGCTGGACGGTAGATCGCTGAGCGCCATTGCATCCAACGACCCTGCGCGGCTGCATCAGCGCGAAATCGAGCAATTGGCCAAGGCCCGGCCGGTTTATGTCGCAAGCCAGGATAACGATCCGCAGCCGTCGTACAGTTTCTTCGGCGGCGTCTACCAGCCCGAACCTTATGCATTGGGTGGGCCTGGTTATTACACGGCCCCCAAAAAGCCAGCCAAGAAGAAAAAATCTTCTCATAACTGGTCGATGAACCCCTACCAGAACTATTTCCAGGGCAACTGAGGTTCGCGCCTCGACAAGCCGAGCGCACCGAGGTTCAGACAAAAAAGACCGGGCACCCAAGGCGCCCGGTCTTTTTCGTTTCATAGCCGACCAACTGACAGCCCGTCGAACAGCGCCGATTGATCAGCGCGAATAGAATTCCACGACGAGGTTGGGTTCCATCTGCACCGGGTAGGGAACTTCGCTCAATTCCGGGATGCGCACCATCTTGGCGGTAAGCTTGGCGTGGTCGACCTCGATGTAGTCGGGGACATCGCGTTCGCCGCTCTGAGTGGCTTCGATCACGAGGGCCATCTGCTTGCCCTTCTCGCGCACTTCCACGACATCGCCAACGCGCACCCGGTAACTCGGGATCGTCACACGGCGGCCGTTTACGGCAACGTGGCCGTGGCTGACGAACTGGCGGGCCGCAAACACAGTCGGCACGAATTTCGACCGGTAGACAAGCGCATCGAGGCGGCGTTCCAGAAGGCCGATGATCTGTTCGGACGTGGAACCCTTGAGGCGCGAGGCCTCCTTGTAGACGCGCAGAAACTGTTTCTCGGTGATGTTGCCGTAGTAGCCCTTCAGCTTCTGTTTGGCGCGCAGCTGCACGCCAAAGTCCGAGAGCTTGCCGGCACGCCGGTCGCCATGCTGGCCCGGCTTCGATTCACGCTTGTTGACCGGGCTTTTCGGCCGGCCCCAGACGTTCTCGCCCATTCGGCGATCGAGTTTATGCTTGGCGCGGATGCGCTTGGTCATTGGATAGCACTCCAAGTTTTGATTTTCTACGGGATTGGAGCGCCCCCTCCTCTGCGCCGTCCCCTGGAGAGACCCCAGAGTTGAACGCTGACAGGCCGAATCCGTTGACCGCTCCCCGATATAAGCGGGGAACACGCCGGAAACTGCCACGGGTGCGCAAAAACGAAGGCCCCGAATCCGGGGCCCACGTCAGTAAAGGACTTGTATTCGCCGCGCTTGGAAAGGTCAAGCTCTGGTTGATGAAGACCGCTGGAATTCGGCGAGCATGCCTGATTACAAAGCTTGCCGACCCGTGTTCAAGCGTTGAAACCAGAACACCCGGTCCGGCAAATCTTTATTTCTTTTCTTCGGCGACGTCCGCCGGTTTGACGTCGAGGCCCGGTGTGCTCTTGTAATAGCTGTAAATCCGCTCATCGACGGACTTGCGCAGCTCATCGCTGCACTTCTTCGGTTCGACCACCTTTTCAGGCGGGATATCGGTGATCTTAACTTCTTTCTTGTCGGGATCGATATACCGCAACTCGACCTTGCCCGACGTATAGGCGACAACGAAGGCGTGCAGGAGGTTTGCGTACTGCACTTGCTGATCGCTGTATTTGTTCTGCTGAAGCAGCCGCGCCATCATCGCGTCGCGATTGGCGACCATCGCCGGCTGCAGGCCGCAAATCTGCGCTTCATATGAGCGGTAGGCGGCAACGATCACCTCTTTTGCCGCATCAAGCGGCAGCTCGATCGACGCGCGGTTCGTCCGGTCGAACTTGATGACTTTTCCGCTGCGCAACGTAATCTGCGGTGGGACGCTGTCCCAGGCGTAAGCCATCAGCGTCTTGACCGTCTTGTCGCTGATTTGGGTGGAATCAGCCTTTTCCTGAGCAATGGCCGGTACCGCAAAAAGCACCGCCACAGCCACAACCGCCAGTCTGAACCCCGCCATCATTGCCTTCCCCATAGTTTCGTAAGTCCCGGATTTTATTGCTGGTTGCATATGATGGGATGGAGACAGCCTGGCGATCCTTCAAACCGAAGGCAGCCACGACACACCTGAATTATCCCCGATCCGCAAGCCGCCGCATCGCTCGACCCAAAACTTGTCGCCAATAAGGCGACCCCGGCCGACTGCCGGGGTGTGATTGTCCCGCATCCGGCCGAAGTTGCCTATGCGCCACGCCAATCGGCGGACCGGCTTCATTTGCTGCCGTCCCGCGGCATACGCGCGCGCGCCAGCGCCTTGACGACGCCCCTTAGGGCTCGCACCTCGTGCTTGGTGGCGTTCATCCGCTGGAACATCGTGCGGATCGACAGAATCGTGATCGCCCGCCGCTGCGCCGGCCGGAAGAATCCGGCCGTATCGAGGTCGGATTCGAGCTGTTCGAAAAAACCGAGCAGTTCCTCTTTGGTCGCCGGCTGGTCCTTGCCGAACTGGAAACCGGGCCGCAGCGGCCGCTCATAGGTCGTGACCCGCCCCAGCGTCCCGCTAGCCCTCGACAATATCCAGGCATAGCCAAGGATCAGCACCGATTGCGCCAGATTGAGCGACGCAAATTTGGTGTTCACCGGGATCATCACCAGCGCGTCGGCTTCCGCGACCTCAGCCGTCGTCAGCCCGCTCGCTTCACGCCCGAACATGATGCCGCACCGCTGCCCCTCGCCAATCCGGCTTGTCATTTCCGCGACCGCCTGTTCGGGTGTCAGCACCGGCTTGCGCAGGTCCCGTTGCCGCGCCGTCGTCGCGCAGACCCAGTTGAGATCGCCCATGGCTTCGGCAAGCACTGGATAACTGGTCGCTTCATCGATGACGTAGTTGGCCCCCGACGCAGCGATCCTTGCGCGCTCGTTCGGCCAGCCGTCACGCGGCGCCACAAGCCGCAAATCGTCAAGCCCGAAATTCGCCATCGCGCGGGCCACCATGCCGATATTGTCGGCAAGCTGCGGTTCGATCAGGATTACCGAGGGTGTCTCACCCTCGCCGGCTGCCGGCGCGCCCTTGATGTGCGTTCGGCGGACTCCGTGGCGCAATTTGCGCAGCACGCGGCGCGCCCAGAACCAGTACTCTTCGCCAGCCCACCCGCGATAGAACGCCTCAAAGCCCTCGAACTGCGCGGTGCGCGTTCCGCTGCCCTCGATTTTGCCCCCGCCGTCGCCGGTCCTGATCTCGCGATGCGCCGCGATAAAGTCGTCGACGGTCGCAAAACCCTCCACCTGTGTGCGACGCCGGCAGCCCGGGCAGGTCACCTGATCCTCGATACAGTGGCGTTCGGCGCAATAGACGAGGAGTTCATCGAACCGTTCCCTGACGATGCCGGCAGCCGCCCAGGCAGCCGTGATCTCCTCGATGCCGCTCTCATGCGATCGGCGAACGAACTCGGACAATGGCAGCTTCACCGCCGCAACACATGGCGTGCCCCAATCGTCGACCTTGTCGATATAAATGTTGTCGCTCGTCAACCGATCCTCTTCCCTGATCTCCTGCCTCGGCCCCTGACACACCGCGCCATCCTCGCCGGTCGCGCGACCCTGGCGGCCGGTCACAATCCCTCGGCCCTCTTTTCGGTCCCTAATCCCTTCCGCCCACTTGGCGTTTGCTGCACCGCAAGGCTAAGTTCCCGTGAGATTCCGCCGTGACCATAAGACAAAAGGTTCTGAGCCCATGGAAAAAATCAAAGTCACAGGCACCGTCGTCGAACTCGACGGTGACGAAATGACCCGCATCATCTGGCACTTCATCAAGGACAAGCTGATCCATCCCTACCTCGATGTGAACCTTGAGTATTACGATCTCGGCATAGAGAAGCGCGACGAAACCGACGACCAGATCACGGTCGAGGCCGCGCACGCCATCCAGAAACACGGCGTCGGAGTCAAGTGCGCGACCATCACCCCCGACGAGGATCGCGTCAAAGAGTTCGGACTTAAGCGCATGTACCGCTCGCCGAACGGTACGATCCGCAACATCCTCGGCGGTGTCATCTTCCGCGAACCCATCATCTGCCAGAACGTGCCACGCCTGGTCCCCGGCTGGACTCAGCCGATTGTCGTCGGCCGTCACGCTTACGGCGACCAGTACCGCGCCACGGATTTCGTATTCCCCGGAGCCGGGACGCTGACAATCAAGTTCGTCGGCGGCGACGGCGAGACGATCGAACGCGAAGTCTTCAACGCGCCTGGCGGCGGCGTCGCCATGGCGATGTATAACCTCGACGACTCGATCCGTGAGTTCGCCCACGCCTCGATGAACTATGGCCTCGCGCGCGGATATCCGGTCTACCTGTCAACCAAGAACACGATTCTCAAGGCCTATGACGGCCGCTTCAAGGACCTTTTCCAGGAGGTCTTCGACGCCGAGTTCAAGGACAAGTTCGACAAGGCCGGCATAACTTACGAGCACCGTCTGATCGACGACATGGTCGCCTGCGCGATGAAATGGTCGGGTGGATACGTCTGGGCGTGCAAGAACTACGATGGTGACGTCCAGTCCGACACTGTCGCCCAAGGCTTCGGCTCGCTCGGCCTGATGACCTCCGTCCTGATGTCGCCTGATGGCCGCACGGTCGAAGCCGAAGCCGCCCACGGCACAGTGACGCGCCACTACCGCCAGCACCAGGAAGGCAAGGACACCTCGACCAACTCGATTGCCTCGATCTTCGCCTGGACCCGCGGCCTTGCCCACCGCGCCAAGCTCGATGATAACGCGGCCTTGGCGAAGTTCTCCGCAACCCTGGAGAAGGTCTGCGTCGACACCGTCGAAGGCGGCCAGATGACCAAGGACCTCGCCCTCCTCGTCGGCCCCGACCAGCCCTGGCTGACCACCACCGGCTTCCTCGACGCCGTCGACGCCAACCTGAAGAAGGCAATGGGCGCCGCCTGAGCCGCCAATCCGAAATCGAGAAGACCGGAGCATTGCCCCGGCCTTCTTTTGCGCGGCTGAGACAGCAGCGCTCCCTCGATATCAGGTTCGACGTATCAAAGCTTCTCAAGATAGGGAATCGGATCGACCGGCTTCTTCGAAGACTGGCGCAACTCGAAATGAACTTGCGGTTCGCTGACCTGGCCCGATGAACCCGACTTGGCGATCACCTGCCCTCGCTTCACGCTGTCGCCGCGTGAAACGAGCAGCTTGTCGTTGTGCGCGTAGGCGGTTACCCAGCCGTTGTCGTGGCGCACGAGAATGAGGTTGCCGTAGGAGCGCAGTTCCGACCCAGCATAGGCAACGACTCCATCCTGCGCAGCCATCACACCCGTCCCGACTGGAACGGCAAAGTTGACTCCATCGTTGTGCGTGCCATCGGAGCGCGCGCCAAAACCGGCGATGACCTTGCCGCGGACCGGCCAAAGCAGTTTGCTGCCATCACCCGATGCCGATGTATCGATCAGGTTGTCCGCTTTCGGCGGAGTGATCGCTACGGTCTGCACGCCCTTCGTCCCCGGCCGGGCATCGCTCGTGCTCCCCTCGTCGGTCAGAGCCGCATAACGCTTGCCCGACTCGAGAATCGCCGGTGTCGCGGGAACAGTTATTGTTGGCGTAGGCGAGAAGCGCGCGGTCTCAGACGAAGGTGCGCTGCTGCCGCCGGGAACGCGCAAAACTGTCCCCGGCCGCATGCGGCGCGGATCGGTGATCGCGTTGTAGCGTTGCAGTTCGCTGGTTTTCACGCCGTACTGGCGGGCGACCTTGTAGAGCGAGTCTCCCGCGCGCATCTCGTATCGCCCGTTCCACGTTGCCGGCGCCTCGCTCGCCTCGGCCGCCGCAACCGCTT
>LOEV01000096.1 GCA_001516065.1 Alphaproteobacteria bacterium BRH_c36 | reverse complement strand
GGCCTCCACGACCGGCTCCGGCATGGCCCCGGGCTCCACGGGCGCGGCCTCCACGACCGGCTCTCGTATCGATGCGCCAACCGCCTCGCCAACATCAGCTGCGGGTTCGGATGCGTCCGCTGCGGCACTGACAGCAGCAGCCCTCTTCTTCTTGCCCAACAGCCAGCTGAACATGTCGTTCCTCGCCATCCCAGATCCCTCTTCCGGTCATCTATCGGCAAGCTGTGTGCCATTAGCTAAGTCACTGAAATTATAAGCGGCATAATTATCGCGCTTCATATCGTGCGGTCATTTGTGGCCTATCTTCATCGCACCTGCGCAAATTTTGCGCATCAAGATTTGGCGTCAGCGGGCAGCACTGTTACAAGCGCTTGCGCCAAACGTACACGGATGCTGAGGTCTTCATTCCACCGATGCCGGCATGATATCGCCTTCTGGAATGGCCGCTAAGCTTGCCTTTCAGGAGCCGTCGCGCCATATAGTGGCGATCGATGACGCATTGGTACACGCTACAATGCCGGTAGGACTGTGCCGGGACTAGACGTCTCCAACGCGGAATTTGATCCGTCCTGATGACAACCGACTGGACGGCTTCTACAGGGACGAGGCTGTTGGAGACTACAGAATGGCTACCGGGACCGTGAAATGGTTCAACACGCAGAAGGGCTATGGCTTTATCCAGCCGGATGATGGCGGCAACGACGTATTCGTTCACATTTCGGCGGTCGAGCGCGCCGGTATGATGTCGCTGAACGAGGGCCAGAAGATCAGCTACGAACTCGAGAAGGGCCGCAACGGCAAATTCGCTGCCGTGGATTTGAAGGCCGAGTAATCCGTAGCCGTCAATCGCAATCAGCGTCCGGGGAGAGCCGAGGGGCCCTGCCCGGGACGCATTCGTATTTTGCAAACCGCAGGCCTCTCAAACGAGCAAATTTGCCGCGGTAGAAGCCACTAAGGAGCTTGGATGGCAAAAGAAGAAGTGCTGGAGTTCGAAGGCGTTGTCGACGAAGTCCTCCCCGACGCCCGCTGTCGGGTGAAGCTGGACAATGGACACGAGGTCGTCGCCTATACGTCCGGCCGCATGAAGAAAAACCGTATTCGTATTCTGGCCGGTGACCGCGTCACCGTTGAAATGACGCCTTACGACCTCACCAAGGGACGTATCAATTTTCGCCACAAGGACCAGCGTTCGGGCCCACCCGGTGGCGGTCCCGGCGGACCTGGCGGTCCCGGCGGAAATCGCCGTCGCTGAACTGGTGCACGCGGCGGTTGATGCTTTCAAGGCTCAGCCCTCGCCCCGCCCCTTGTGCGGAGTTTTCTCCCAAACGAATGGCGACGCAGCCAGTTGCCACAAGGCGCGATAGGCAGCTAACGAGATCATCAGCCAATAGACCGGCATGGCAAGCGCATTGCAGGCCAGCAAGAGCCGGCCATGCTGGCCGCCGACGGCAAGCGCCCCGAGCAGCATCGCTGAGAAATACCCCGCCAGAAGATTGATGCCGGCAAGCGTCATCAGCCAGTTGGTCGCCTGCGCTGGATCCGCGAACGGCAATCGGCCATCGGTTGCGACGGCATAACAGAGTCCGAGGTAGAACCACGGGTGAACCAGCGCCGACAGGATCATTCCGCCCATCAGGACCTGGAAACCGAGAAAACGGAATGGACCAAGGTCGCGCCACAGGCTTGCCGGGCGGCGCATGTGGACAAGATACGTCTGCATCCAACCCTTCAACCAGCGGGTGCGCTGGTGCAGCCAGATGCGAAATGTTGGCGGTGCTTCTTCCCATGTCGTCGAAGCAAGCATTCGCACACGGTAGCCGAGCCGCGCGAGACGGATTCCGAGGTCGGCATCCTCGGTGACGTTGAACGCGTCCCAGCCGCCGGCACTTTCAAGCACCCGGCGGGGAAAATGGTTCGACGTTCCGCCGAGCGGAACCGGCAGCCCGAAGCGTTCGAGAACCGGCAGGATGGCCCTGAACAGCGCGCCGTATTCGATGGTGAACTGGCGGGTGAAAAAACTTGCCCGCGGATTGTAGATGTCGAGACGCGATTGTACACAGCCGGTCCGCTCGGGGTCGGCTTCCATGATTGCGAGCGCCCGGCGCAACTGGTCGGGTTCGGGAACGTCTTCTGCATCGTAGACGACGACGTAGTCGCCGACCGTGGTGGCGAGCGCATAATTGAGCGCCCGAGGCTTGGTCCGTGGTGTGCCTTCGGGCACCACGACGACGCGCATGTGGCTTTTAAGCGCATGGCGCGCCAGCGCGCGTCGCGTCGAGTGATCGTCGGCCTCGACAATCAGCGAAATCTGCAGCCGGTCCTTTGGGTAGTCGAGACCGTTTAGTGCCTTGAGAACCTGCCCGATGACGGGCGCTTCATCGTAGAGCGCCACCAGTACCGCATATCGAGGCAGGGGATCTGTTGCTACGTCGCCGGCACGAACCCGCGCCCGCCCAACTTCAGCGCCGTCGGCCGGTATCAGAACTTCGCAGATCCCGGCAAATCGCAAGAGCGCGATCGATAGAAACGCAAAGGCGACGGCAATCGCCAAGGCTTCCCTCAGGAGAGGGGGCGCCAGGACAGCGGTCATGACAGTGAGCACACTCAGCACGATTGCCCAACGAACCAGCGTCGACGTCTTGAGGTCACGAGCCGACATCTCCGGGAATCGCGTCTCAAGCGAGGGTCGCGCGCCTCGGCCGTCCTCGACGGACGCTGCGTTGATGCAATCGTCGGCACTCAAGCCGTGGCAGGCGGCTTGCGTCGCTGTCTGGTTTTGCTCGGCAGGTTCGAGGGACATCGAGGCTTCTTGGCGGGGAGGCAGTTGGACCGTGGGACCACGCAACAACCAATGATGAGTGGGAATGGTGAGAAAATACAGCCCAATTCGCGCCCCTTTAGGCGTCCACAGATGACGTCAATAGACTCTACGCCGTCAACGGCCCAGAAAAGGCAGCACTTGTCAGTTCGCCCACCTTGGAGAGCCCCGCACAAAAGCGTATGAAGGGTTGAAACTGGCTCGAACAGAATCGCGAAGGAAGACCAGCTTGAGACTGCAAAAGGCCCGTTTAAACCTCTTCGCGGTAATTATTCTGGCAACCCTGGCCGGCATCCTTTCGCCGGTCGGTCCGGCACTGGCCCAGCGTGTGGGTGAAGGTGCCGCTGCCCCTGCGCCGGCCGGAGCCATCGCCGCCCGCCGCGTCGTTTTGCGCTTCCTCACGACGAATGACTTCCCCCCCTTCAACTTCTATGACGAGGACGGAGTGCTGACCGGCTTCAACGTCGACCTCGCGCGCGCCATCTGCCTGCAGCTCGATGTCACGTGCGAAGTCTCCGAGCGCGAATGGAACGATCTCATCCCTGCCCTTGAACGCACTGAGGCCGATGCCGTCATCGCTGGCCACGCGGTGACCGCCGACTCCATTCTGAAAGTCTCCTTTTCTGACCGGTACTTTCACACCCCTGGACGCTTCGCGGGCCGCAGGGCGGACACCTCCACGACGGCGACTCCGGAAGGGCTTGAAGGCAAGCGCATCGCGGTGGCCTCCGGAACGGCCCACGAAGCCTTTATGCGCGAATACTTCCGCAGCAGCAGGATTTTGCCCTTCGACAACCCCGATCTCGCCCGCGAAGCTCTCAAGGCCGGTGAGGTCGATGTGGTTTTCGACGACGGGATTGGCCTGTCGTTCTGGGTCAACGGAACGGGGTCGGAGCAATGTTGCGACTTCAAGGGCGGCGCCTATCTGGAACCGAAGTATTTTGGTGACGGGATCGCCATTGCATTGAACAAATCGGACCCCCAACTCAAAGCCGACGTCGATGCGGCATTGGCTGAGGTGCGCTCAAGCGGTAGGTTTGCGGAACTCGTTACCCGTTATTTTCCCTACCGCCTCTATTGAAATGCCGAAATTTGCATCGGCAGGAACTGGAGGCAAAATAGACCGCTGGCCCGGCTTTCATGCTGGTTGCGCTCCGGTGCTTGACAGGCATGCCTCGCACCAAGTTAAGAAAATGCCGTAAAAAAGCCCTTGTGGATGACCCATACGCACATAAAGGTGTCACACTCCTGCAACTTGAATCCGGAACACCTGCGCCAGGACGCACTTCGGAAATCGCCGGCCGGGCTTGCAGGGGGAGCTAAACCCATGACCAAGTATCGATCGCTGTTTATATCGGACGTCCATCTCGGCACATCTGCCTGTAATGCGGAGCTGCTGCTCGATTTTCTGCGTGAGCATGACGCCGATACGATCTACCTTGTCGGCGACATCGTCGACTTCTGGCGTATTCGCCGCGGCTCGGTCTGGCCCCAGTCCCACAATGATGTCCTGCAGAAGATCCTCCGCAAGGTGCGCAAGGGCGCGCGCGTCATATTCATTCCCGGCAACCACGACGACGGACTGCGTCAATATGCGGGGCAGCGCTTTGGCGGCATCGAGATCGAGTTGCAGACCGTTCACGAAACGGCCGACGGCAAGCGCTATATCGTCATGCACGGCGACGAGTTCGACGTCGTAGTCCGCTACGCCAAATGGCTCGCGTTCGTGGGGGACCGCAGCTATCAGCTTGCCCTGTGGACCAATGCGCCTGTCAATTTCATCCGCCGCCGCTTCGGGCTCGGTTACTGGTCGCTGTCGGCCTACCTGAAGCTGCGCGTAAAGTCCGCCGTGAACTTCATCGGCGAATTCGAGCGCAAGTTGTCGACCGAAGCCAGGCTCAGGGACGCCGACGGCGTCATATGCGGCCATATTCACCACGCCGCGTCCAACCAGATCGAAGAGATCCACTACCTCAACTGTGGCGACTGGGTGGAAAGCTGCACCGCGATCGGCGAAACGGAAGACGGCGAGTTCCAGTTGATCAAATGGCTCGACGTCGTTCGGCAGCGAGAAGCTTCCCGCAAGGTGATCAGCAACGCAAACCTCGAGGCGGCGTAGAATGAAAATTCTCGTCGCCACGGATGCCTGGCGACCTCAAGTCAACGGGGTCGTGCGGACGTACGAGCGTCTGCGCGAGGAAGCAGCCCCCCTTGACGCCGAAATCATCTTTCTGACGCCGGGAGAATTCTCCACCGTTCCATGCCCGACCTATCCGGAAATCCGCTTGTCGCTTCCCGGCTACGGCTATATCGGCCGGCGAATGCGCGAGATCGGACCCGATGCTGTCCACATCGCCACCGAGGGGCCGCTCGGCTGGATGACTCGCTCGCACTGCTTGCGCAAGGGCATCCCCTTCACGACGAGCTTCCACACGCGCTTCCCGGACTACATTTCGAGCCGCTTTTCCCTGCCCGAGAGCTGGATCTGGTGGCTCCTGCGCGGCTTTCATAACGCCGGTGCCGGCATCATGGTGGCAACGCCCAGCCTCGGCCGCGAACTCGAAGATCGCGGATTCCAGTCGATCCTGTCCTGGACGCGCGGCGTCGACACCGATCTGTTCCGCCCGCGCAGCGTCCGCCGCTTCGGCGACGGCCCCGTCTTCCTCTATGTCGGCCGTGTCGCAATCGAGAAGAATATCGACGCCTTCCTTGATGCCGATCTGCCTGGCAGCAAGGTCGTCGTCGGCGATGGCCCCCAACTTCAGGATCTGAAGGCGCGCTATCCCGGCGTCACCTTCACCGGCAAACAGACCGGAGAAGACCTCGCCGAATGCTACGCGTCGGCCGATGTCTTCGTGATGCCGAGCAAGACTGAGACGTTCGGGATAGTCATACTGGAAGCAATGGCCTCCGGCCTGCCGGTGGCAGCTTATCCGGTAACGGGTCCAGTCGACCTCATCACGCCAGGGGAAACCGGCGTACTCGACAATAATATTGCCAGGGCGGCGAGCGAAGCTTTACAACTCAGCCACGTCGGCGTCCGCGATAAAGCCCTCGAATACAGCTGGGAAGCCGCCGCCCGCCTGTTCGTTTCCAACATCGAAAGTGCGCTTTTCGCCCGCCAGGGCCGCACAGCCCCCGGCCGCCGCGTGAGACTCGCCCGCCGCCGCCCGTCGCAGGCGTAACGATACCGCCTCAGTGCTCCAATTTTGCGTCGTTTGGCACAATCATTCTGAGATTACCGCCGCCCATCCTGATCGTCACCGGTGAGAAGCCAGCTTCATCGCCGTCGATCTGCACCGGCAGTCCCGCATCCACAACTTCGATTGTCTGGCACGCTACGACGCTCACGCTTGCCAGTCGGTGATGTACTCCAAATCCAAGTGCGATCAGTTCAAGCAGCCGCCCGCGGTAGGAGGTTGCCTTGAACAGCACCGCAACCAGCCGCGCATCCCTGACGGAAATGTCGTTGGCGATCGTAAAGCCGCCCGCGTAGCGCCGGGCCTTGGCGCCGACGACCCAGTTTGCATTGTAGGCAATGTCGTCGACGAGAACGGAAAAAAGCTTCGGCCTGCGCGCCAGCGCCTTCATCGCCGGCCAAGCGTAGGCGGCCTTGCCGATGCGTCGCTTCAGTTCCAGGTTCAGACCGCCAATGATCTCGCCGTCGAAACCGACGCCCGCCATCAGGAAGAACGGTTCGCCCCCCGCAAGCGCGCCCGGGATTTCAGCCACCGGGCCGTTGAGCAGCATTTCGGCGACTTCATGCGGTGTCGACGGCAGCGGTAGTTCGCGCGCGAGTACGTTTCCTGTCCCCGCCGGAATGACGCCTATGGGCACGCTCGCATCTGGTCCGAGCGCCTTCGCCAGCGCCCGCACCGTGCCATCGCCGCCGGCTGCGATCAGCGCGTCGAACTGGTCGAACTTGACGATGCGCTCCAGCGCCTCCTGCGACAGATGCTGGCTGAGGCCCCAGAGCCGCAGCATCACCACCTCCGCCCCGCGTTCTTCCAATTCGCGCACGACCCGGCGCACCAGACGATGCCGGCGCAGCCCCGCGACTGGATTATGGAGCAGTAGAAATCGTCGGCGCATAGAACGATTGCAGTTGTTGGAGCATGTTCAGCAAACGTGTACGCGGTGTCTTGCCGAAGACGAGCTGCACAGTAGCGTTTCAAACATGCGAGAAAACAAAGAATTAGAGCGCGGCTGCGAGTCCATGAAAGTGAACGCGCTCTATGAGTCCGCCACAGTTGGCCAGTCATACATGAAAACCGTCAGTTTCGATAAGAAAGCGAGGTGTTTACCGTGAATGTTGCACAAATCATCAATGAGGCGGGGACCTTGGGCGAACAACTGACCGCCTGGGGGATTGTCGCCCTTCCGAACCTGATCGCAACTCTTCTGATTTTGATTGCCGGCTGGTGGATCGCCGGCCGGCTGGAGCGCGCCGTTTCCGCGGTTCTCTCGAAACAAGGTCGTTTCGACACGACTCTGATGGCAGTAATCACCAAGCTGGTTCGCTATCTCGTGCTGATCCTGTTCGCCGTGGCAGCGCTTGGCCAACTCGGCATCCAAACGACCAGCATTCTGGCTGCGCTCGGCGCCGTCGGCCTCGCCGTCGGTCTCGCACTTCAGAACACGCTCTCCAACATCGCTGCCGGTATCATGCTATTGTGGCTCCGCCCTTTCAGCATAGGCGACTTCATCGAGTCGCAGGACACGATGGGCACCGTCGAAGATATCGGTCTGTTTGCAACGCGAATGACGACGCTCGAAGGCTTGTTTGTTTTCGTGCCCAATTCCGAACTTTGGAACAAGAAGATCGTCAACTACTCCAAACGCCCGAACCGAATGGTCCGCGAGATATTTACGATTTCCTACGACGACGATATCGGCAAGGCCCGGGAAACGTTGCTCACAATGTTGAATGCCGACGATCGTATCCAGTCGTCGCCAGAACCTATAGTGAAGGTGTCCGCGCTGGGCGATAGCGCTGTGGCACTCGAAGTGCGTGCGTGGACCAGGACCTCGGACTATGTTGCAACGCGCTGGGACGTAATCGAACGTGCGAAGGCGGTGCTGGAAGCCGAAGGACTTTCAATTCCTTTTCCGCAGCAGGATGTGCATATTCGCAACTTCCCCGAAGGCTTCAACCGGGCGCCCGAAGGTCGTTTGATGCCTGCCGGGCACTCGCCTGGAACGGTGTGACCCGCTGAGCAGCATCGGTATCGAGGCGAGACGGAACAAGATGGATGCACGCCCCGACACGAAAGACGTGCTGATCAATCTCTTGGCGTTCCAGGCCGCATGGCTGTCGCTGGTGCTCGGTGCGGCCACCGGCTATGCCCTCGCCGGCCTGGCCGTCGCGTTGGCAGCGATGCTGCTGCATCTGGCGCGTTCGCCCGACTGGAGTTCTGAACTGAAGCTGATGACTTTCGCCCTCGCTTTGGGTGTTTTCGTCGAAAGCGCGCTGATGGCTGGCGGCTTGGTCGCGTTTCGCCACAACGGCCCGATATCTGCTCCGGTCGCAACGCTGGCGCCGATCTGGCTACTGGCTCTTTGGCCGGCGTTCGCCACGCTGCTCAACGTGGCGTTTCGCGGCATTCGGCAGTGGACTGTCGCCGCGGTAATCTTTGGCGGGGTCTTCGTTCCAGTCGCCTACTATGCCGGCGCAAAGCTTGGCGTGATGATCCTGTCAGAGCCCTACTTCCGCAGCTTGTTCGTGATCGGCCTCGCCTGGGCGCTTGCGTTGCCGCTGATGTTCACCATGGCCCGCCGCTGGGATGGCTGGCGCAACACGTAAGGCGTAAGGCTCATGCCGTCTCCTGCGCCCGCGCCTCGATTGCCCGCCTCTCCGAGCGAAGGCCGGCGTACAGGCACCCGCACATGCCAAGCAGCACAAGCGCGAAGGGAAAGCCCGTCGCGATCGCGGCCGCCTGCAGAGTGGCGAGCCCGCCGCCGAGCATCAGGGCGATGGCGACAAGCCCCTCGAAGACGGCCCAGAAGATGCGCTGGGCGACCGGCGGCTCCATTTTGCCGCCCGACGTAATGGTGTCGATGACGAGCGAGCCTGAATCCGACGAAGTCACGAAGAACACGATCACCAGCACGATTCCGAGGAAAGATAACACGCCGCTCATTGGCAACACCTCCAGCATCTTGAACAGCGACAGTTCCGGGTGCCACGTGGTGACCGTTTCGGCAACGCCCTGGTAATGGCCGTCGATCAGCTGCACCAGCGCCGTGCCCCCGAACGTCGTCATCCATAACACCGAGACCAGCGTCGGCACGATCAGCACGCAGATAACGAACTCCCGCACCGTGCGCCCCCGCGAGACCCGGGCGATGAACATGCCGACGAATGGCGACCATGAGATCCACCATGCCCAGTAGAACGTCGTCCAGCTGTGCAGGAAGTCTTGGTCGCGCCCGACAGGGTTCGACAGCGGGACTATCCGCCAGACGTAGCTCGCCAGATTGTCGAAGAAACCTGTGAAGATCGCTGCCGTCGGACCCGCGACGATAATGAAGCTCATCAGCCCGAAAGCCAGCACCATGTTGATTTCCGACAAGCGTTTCACGCCGGCATCGAGCCCTGCGACCACCGACAGTGTCGCCATGCCGGTGATGCACGCGATCAAAATGACTTTGTTGACGTCGGTTGCCGGAATCCCGAACAGGTAGTTCATCCCCGCCAGTGCCTGCTCGGCGCCGAAGCCGAGCGATGTCGCCAGCCCGAACAGCGTGGCGAAGACGGCGAGGATGTCGATCACGTGGCCGGGCCAGCCCCAGACACGGTCGCCAAGCAGCGGATAAAACACCGAGCGGATCGTCAGCGGCAGGCCGCGATTGTAGGAGAAGAAAGCCAGCGACAACCCGACGACGGCATAAATCGCCCACGGATGCAGC
Source organism: Alphaproteobacteria bacterium BRH_c36 (assembly GCA_001516065.1). Taxonomy (GTDB): domain Bacteria; phylum Pseudomonadota; class Alphaproteobacteria; order Rhizobiales; family Hyphomicrobiaceae; genus Filomicrobium. The sequence goes on along the minus strand of LOEV01000096.1, from coordinate 8,128 downwards.
CCCCAGTGATAGATCGTCGCCGCCATCGCCGCGTCGCGCGCGCGCTCGACATTCGCAGGCGAAACGAACAGCGGCGGTTTCTGGAAATGGGCGACCGGCTCAAGGACGCCAAAGAACATCAGCCCGATGCCCATCCCGGCGGCAAACAGCATCGCCAGCCATCCCGAGAACGAGAACTCCGGTTTCGCGTCGGGTCCGCCAAGCCGGATGTGTCCGAATGGCGAAACGATGAGATAGAGCGCGAAGAGGACGAAGACGTTCCCGGCCAGGATGAACAGCCAGTCGAGGTTCGATGTCACCCAGACGCGGAGATTTTCGAAAAATTCCTTGGTGCCGTCTGGTAACGCCAGCGCCATAGCCACGAAAGCGACGATGATGACGCCCGAGACTAAGAAGACCGGGTTGTGGACGTCGAAGCCCCAGACTTCGACGTTGTCCTGTCCGATCTCGTAGTCGGTGTCGTAGGCGTACGGCGGCGTCTGGTCGTCGGTCCGCGTATGATCGCTCATGCCGGGCGGGGCCCTCCATCAAGTTTGCCTCGATGGATGGTACGGTCGGTCATTTGCGCCGGTGGCGCAAGGGCGGCGGCCGTTTAGACGAACAGCGTCAACGCACGCTCGAGAAACGCGACGACACTGACCGGCGCTTTATGGGTCATCACCAGGTAGGTGCTGGCGACCGAAAGACCTGTCGACGCCCCTATGCAGGCCCCGACCGCAACGGCGTGAAGCGTTGTCCGCATCCTCCGCTGCTTCCAGTCAGCAGCCTCCGCGCCTGCTAGCGAAGCTGGATCGTCGGCGTCATTTCCCAGCGACACAATCACATAGTGCGTCCCGCCCTCGGCAAGGCGCGCAATCTCCTCTCGCGACAGAAAAATCGTACCGGTTCTTTCTTGCCAGCGAACAAGACCGGAAACGGGCATCCTGCTACCGGCGCTTGCCGATATTTCACCGTCCGACATACGCAAAACTCCACACCTGACGGGCGATATATTTCATGCGGCAGTACGCCACGTGAAGTATAATGATCACTGATTATGTCGAGCGCAAGACAGTTTTCAAACGGGCACTTGAGCTGCCCGCAATAATCGTCCGGAATCGCATCACGAATCATGTCGCCGGATTTCAGCCACACCCGGCTGATGTACAAAATTCCGATGTCCCGTGGCGCGATTCCAATGCTGTCAGTGGCGAGGCGAAGCCGGCACGATGAGTTCGGCAGCCTCGGGTTCAAGGCACAGACGATCCGAGCACGCCTGCAGGCTGAGCGTCACACGTTCGACACGCTCATCGTCTTGTGAACCCGCGTGGTCGCGTCAAAACTCCACTTCCACGCTCCACTTGAGCGTTTGATCGGGAGTGTTGTCGTTGAGGCTGAACAGCATGCCGACGCCGAGCGTAACGGCCATCCCGTCATCGTCGTCACCCTTTGCATTGCCGCTCTCGTCGTCTTCGGAGCCAGTGAGGCCGCGCGCTTCAGATACGCCATGGCGCTTACCCGTCGAGAAGGTATAATAAACGAGCGGCCCGGCGCGATGCAGGTCGTGATCGCCGAAGGCAGCGCGCTCTTCCCCCGGCGTGCCGCTATTCCCGAGCCGGTCAAAGGTGCCGTAGCCCTCGAGCGCCAAAAGCCAGCTCTCGCTCACCGCATAGGACAGTTGCGCCGCATAAGCGAGGTCCCATTTCTGGTCCCGTTCTGGCTGTCGGCCGCCGCGCGCGCCGTTGCCGAAGTGATGCACGAACGTCAGGTTGCCGATCGCGCCCCAAGGTCCGTACTTGGCCTCCACGATTGGCCCGAACACAATTGAGTTGAGATCGTCGCCCGCCTGGATCGGATGCTCGAATTCCGCAAGCGCGCCGAAACCGATGCCGCCGTTTTCGGGCACGGGGTTCAAGATCGCCACCAACTCAACGGCGATTTCGTCAAGTTTGAGATCGGCGAAGGCATTGGCGAAGGCAATGTCGTCGACATCCTCGAAGCGTTCCTTCTCGAATTCGATACCGACGCGCATGCGCAGGAACGTCGTCAGCGTCGCTTCCATCTCGAGGGCGTGGCGCTGGCGCGCAACGGAGTTATCGTCGAACAGCAGATCCCCATCCGTGTCCCGCATTATGCGGCGGCGCGGCTGTCCAAAAGAGTGCGCGTTCTGGCTTTGGAATTCCAGATTGCCGGGCTCGGCATCGAGATCCTTCAACTCGAATTGCCCGACCGCCGGCCCTGCCTTTACCGGCGGCGCGAACGCAACGAGCGCCAGCGCGCAAGCCGTTGCGAGCAGGCGGCACTCAGTTTGGCGGGCAGCGCATTTCCGGGGAGGCGTCCAGGCAGGGCACATGATGGCTCTCGGCAATATTATTCCAGCCGATACTATGCATACCAGCCGCCATCAGGACCAAGATGCAATGGATTTCGGGAAATTGTTTGCTAGCTCAGCGATGAAATTTTGACACACCGAGGTGGCTGCTCGGGTGGCTGAAATCAGGCGGAAGGAAGGCGGTAAAAAGTCCTAACGAAGGCGCTGAAACCCGTGTAAACATTGAGCTTAGCGAAGACGAGTCAGATGGTGACAACACGTCGCAAGCGTGTAACAAAGACCCTGGGGAGGGGGTGACCTTCAGGGGAGCCCCACATGTTTTCACGCCAAGCTACGCCGCCTAAGTCCGACCATCATACAATTCACGCCAATGCGGTGCACGAGCAACCACCGCCGCCAATTCCCGCTGCCGCACCCGTCCTAATCGAAACCGCGCCGCCGCCGGCGGATTCGGTGATCGGCCAGGATTTGAAGATTCTCGGCGGCGGCCTCCGTCTCATCTCGGAAGGCAACCTCACAGTCGACGGTATCGTCGAGGGAGATGTGCTCGGTGCCAACGTCGTCATAGGCAAGCATGGTCAGGTCAACGGACTTGTTCACGGCGAGACGGTGTCGATCCATGGCCAAGTCTCGGGGATGGTGCGCGCCGTCGACGTCTCGCTCAAAAGCGGAGCGAACGTCGAGGCCGAAGTTCATCACAACACGCTCAGCCTCGAACTCGGCGCCAACTTCGAAGGCCGTTCGCGCCGCTATCTGGAACGCGAGGAACTCATCCCCGATCTGGTGCGCGCGGCAACCGAAGGCCGGCTTGAACATTCACCACCGCAACCCGGACCAGCCCCGCTGACATCGCAGGGTTGAAAGGATCGGGCCCGAACCGGCTGCTTCGCGGCCGGATAGCGGCGGCTCCGTCCTGTTTCGGACTTTCACATCGGCAAGTGCCCGGCTCCGTGTCGGGCAAATTCTGCCGCGCGCGTTCCAGGTTTCGAGTAAGTACGAGTAGGGTTTAATGGCTGAAGTCATGACGGAAAAAATCACGCTGGAGGATTCGCTTCCTCTACCGGGTCCGACGACGACTGTTCTGGGTCCGCATGTCGACATTGACGGCGACGTCTATATTGACGGGGATGTGATGCTGATCGGGCGCATCAGCGGATCGCTGCGCTGCAAGCGGTTCGTTCTCGATCGCGAAGGCGAACTCGAAGGCATGCTGGTCGCGGATTCGGCTGCGATCTGGGGGAACGTCAGCGCCGATATGTACGTGCCCATCATCGAACTGCACGCCGGCTGCTCTGTCGAAGGCGCCGCCTACCACGAGCAGTTCATCCTCGACCGCGAAGCATTGTTCGAAGGCAAGTCCCGTCGCTATCAAAACCCGCAGGCGATGGCACCGGCTACCTGACCTGCGGCCGGCAGCACCGGGCGGCGGCGACCGGAAGGTCGTCTGCTGCGCTTGACGCCGCTTACGTGGTCCGACGCTAACGTGGCCCGCATGTCAGATGGCGTCCCGGCCGGACTGGCTGACATGCCGCACCGGATTTGTCTGCGATCCGCACATCCCCACTCGCTGTCGCCGCAATCAAGACATACTTCGGCACAACCAATCAGTACGCTTTCAGCTTCGGAGATAATACTAATGCGCGCCCGCTTTTTCACCAGTCTTCTGTCCGCCGCCTTGTTGTCCTCGCCGGCCCTCGCGCAAAACAACGTCGCGGTCGGCACCTTGACCTGCACGGGCGGCCAGGGCGTTGGCCTCATTCTCGGATCGCAGAAGTCGTATCGCTGCACGTTTTCGGCGAATGCCGGCCCGGTAGAAAGTTATACCGCGACCGTGACGAAGGTCGGCCTCGACATCGGCATTACCGGCGAAACGGTCATGGTTTGGACCGTACTGGCGGCAACAAGTGATGTACGGCCGGGCATACTGGCAGGCAGCTATGCCGGTGCTGCAGCCGGCGCGTCCGTCGGGATCGGCGGCGGCGCCAACGTTCTGGTTGGCGGGTCGTCGAATTCGGTAGTGCTCCAGCCGGTCAGCGTCCAGGGTCAGACCGGCCTCAACATCGCCGTCGGCGTTGCCGGCATGACCTTGCGCTGAGGCGAGTCCTATCCGCCGGCAACCTTCGTCGCGAAATTGTACTCTTTCAGTTCCTTCGTCGTGAAGACGTAGAGTTGGTCGCTCGGCGTTTTCATGGCGTGCAGCCACGCGCGCGTGTCGATGCCCATGTCGACGAGGTGCTGCTGGACTTCCGCCGTAATCGTCTGGGCCTGAGACATGCCGTCGGCGAGATCGCCCGGCGTCTTCTGCACCGCGTAAATCTGGTGCACTCCGACCCAGGCGTTGCGCCCGACAGTCCGTTCCTTGCCGCCCGACAACAAGATCGGGCAGGACGACGCGCAATAGGCATCGTCGGGCACCTGCGTGACGATTTCTTTTTTTCGCACCAGTTTCGACATGGCGATTGCGTCCTGCACCGACCCGCCCGGCGAGTGCAGGTATAGGCTCTTCACTTCTCCGCCCTGACCCTCGATGAAGTCCATGAACTCGGCTGCCGTACCGGGCTCGATCCGCCCCACCGCGCTCGCCGTGCCCTTCGGGCCGCGCACGAACGTCATCTTCTTGCCGACCGAGTCGTGGCTCGGTGGCTTCGCGTATCCGGGCATGCTTGGCCCCTTGCTGGACCGGCGCAGCGGCGTTGCGCGCGGCAGGTAGGGACGCACGTGATCGCGCTCCTTCGGCGGGTCCATGACGAGCGGCTCTTCGCGCTCGGTTTCGCCGGGAAGCGGCATGTTGGCGGCTTCGTAGATCGTTCGGTAATCGTAGGCGAGGAACACCGCCGTCACGACCAGCAACATGCGGAAGACCGAATTCAAAACGAGGCGCTCGCTCGGCAGCGTCCAGACGCGGCGGGCCGGCTGCTGCGCGGTCGTCTCCGCGGCTGCCTCCGACTGCACCGGCTCCTCGCGGGCTTCTCCGGTGCGCGGGCTTGAGGTTTCGGTGGCGTCCACGGGGGTCATTCCTTGCGCCGCATCCCTGGCGGCATGGTGATCGGTGTGACCTTGTCGCTGTCCGCGTCGGTTCCCGACGGCGATGGCGGCAGCGGCGGTGCAGTGGAACGGTGGCCGAAACGCTCTTCCATCTGCCGGTAGATTTCAGCCCCGCGCATGACATCGGCCGCGCTCATCGTCTCGGCATCGAGATCGACGCCGCCATGTCGGCGGATGGCGCCTTCGACGATAATCATGATGAAGATGAGGACGGCTGGCAGCAGGTCGATGGAGATGGCGCCCGCCCAGCTCGGCAGGAAGTCGCCGGCATAAAGCAGCACGGCTTCCGGAGGCGAAAGCGGCTGAAACCGCGCCGGCTTGACGGCTTCGCGCTGCAGGATCTCGTCGGCGGCACTCGACAGTGCGCGGCTTTGTGCCCTGAGGGATGCTTCCACCCGGCTGACGACCTCCGTCTGTCGTTCCTGCAGACCGACATCACGGCCATCCGCAATCGGCGCTATGAAGGTCTTGCCGAGGTCCTCCGCCGCCCGCTTTACCGATGGTGCAACCGACGTCTGCTGCAGCGCCGTGATCTGCCCGATCAACTTGAGCGTCTCTTCTCCAAAGGCGTTGGCGCGCGCCTCGATCGGTCCGGAACTCGAAACCAGCTCGCGCATCCGCGCCAGATTGCGCCCGCCGCTTTCGTAGTGACGCTTGACCTCGTCGCGGCTTTCCTCGACCTCGAGCGCCAGCCGGTTCAATTCCGTGGACATCTGCGCCAGCAGTTGCACGACCGTGCCCGAGCCCGAGGTGCCGGTCAGCGCCCCGGTCGATTTTTCCTGTTCCGCAAGCCCGGCAAAACGTTTCGACGCCAGCTGGATATCCGGCAGCAGGCTTTGCGCGGCAAGCGCATTGGCGTGCGACTCGTCAAGCTGCTGCTGGTAGGTTTCGGTTGCGTTTGCCATGTGCTGTTCGAGCGCCGCCGACCCGGCAAGTGCTGCCGCGTTGAGCCAGCTCGACATGGCGATGATCATGCAGGAGCCGATCAGCATCGCAAGGAATAGCCAGGCGCGCGCGCTGGCGCTTTCAACATGCGGCAGGAAGCGCATCAGGTAGGACCAGAACGCGTAGATCCCGACCGAAACGGCGACCGAATAGATTACCGCCCCGAAGAACACGACGGCAGGATCGCCGTTGAGCAGGCCGCGTACGCCGAGGTAGGTGTAGACGCCGCTGGCGAGCGCCAGCACGGCAAGCGTCACTTTCGTTGTCGTTTCCAGGCGGGCCTGCCCGAGCTTCAGCTGTTCAGCCATGCATTTTTCCTCGGTTTCGTATTCGGCCAAGTCTTATTGCATTTGGATGTAGCGCGGATTGCGCGGCGCGTCGTGTCAACCCACGCGAAATGGCGATGGTACGGTCTGCTTTCAACGGAGACGTGAGTGCCGAAAAGGGCGACGGCATGGCGAGGCGGGGGCCGCCGGCCGCTCAAGGCCGCCACCGGTACGTTATTGGGCGATTCGCCGAACGAGATGGCCACAATCCCACGCCTGCCATCGAAATCGAACGCGGCGGTCCAGCACATGTCCCCTGGAACCGGAAAGCTGGTATTGAGGGCGCAAAGTTCAAAGAATTCGCAAGACCTTCGGGGGGACATAAGCGTTGCGCATCGTATCATTTTTTGCAGTGGTTTGGGGGATTGCCGCATTTCTAGGACATTCGGCACCGGCACGCGCTCAAGCCGAAGCGCAGGCCGCCCAGGGTCCGCCGCTCAACGTCGGCATTTTCCTGAGTTCCGACCCTGCAGCCTGTTACGAGAGTGGCTATGATGCTGCGATCCGCTTTTTGACCGAGCACGAGGTCGCACGCCTGAACCGGCGCGGCGGCGTCGACGGAAGGCCCCTGCAGATCAATTTCTACGATGACATGCGTGACCCCAGGCAGACGGTCGCCAACGCGAAGCAAGCGCTTGCCGATCCGCAATTGCTTGCCATGGTCGGCCTGACCAGTTCCGATCTCGGCAAGGTCCTGTTCAACGGTTCGCCAAAGGACGGCATCGACGGGCTCGGCGAGGACATCGCGAAAAGCGGCGTGCCGTTCATAACCGACATGTCGGTCTCCGGCACGTTCGCCAAGTACGCCAACGTGTTTTCGACGCGTCCCTCACAGGACGAGGGAAATGCCCCGATTGTGAGCGAGTTCATCAAGGAGAGCGGCTATTCGAAGGTCGCGCTGATCGTCAACAATGACAAGCTTTACTCCAGAACGCTCGCCGATGCGGTAGCTGCCGGGGCTGGAACGCAGAAGGTCGTTGCCGATCACCGCGTCGGTGAAAAGGACAAGAATTCGATGGACCCGGAGGCGATCCGCATTGCTGTTGCCGATCTGAAAGAGAAAGCCCCCGACATCGTTGTAATCGCCGTCGGCTCAGCGCGCACCGCCCCGATCATCACAGCGATGAAGGACGCCGGGATGACGGCGGCGGTCTTCATTATCGGCATCCTCGAACGCATCCCCGAAGAGGTCCGCAATAGTTATCCCGGCCCATTCTTCGAATTGACGATGAGCGACCTGCCGGAAGTCCATAACGCCATGCTGGGCGAACTCGTCCGCCAGGGGGAACCCGGCGACTGGATCTTCGAGGGGGCAAAACGCGATAATGCAGCGGGCTGGACCGATGGGTCATGTAAACCGCGCGATAATATCCAGCACCGCGATCCCCTGGAGGGCGACAACCGCCGGGCTATCGAACGTGCGTCCCAGTTCGCCGATATGATCGCCCTGGTCGCCGCCGGCGCCAACGCGGCGGAACCGGGGAGCGATCCGGCCGCCCGG
>LOEV01000095.1 GCA_001516065.1 Alphaproteobacteria bacterium BRH_c36 | reverse complement strand
CCAGCGTGGCGCTGGCGCGCCGCGCCAGCGGTCGCCTCCTCCCGGACACGCCCGATTCGCTGGCCGCAGAGCGCCTCATGACGTTAGCCACCGGACCGGCGCAGCACGCGCCCGCCAGCGTCTGCCGGTCTATAGGGCGCCGCTGCCATCAACCCCCAGATCAGCCCCATCAAGAGATAGAAATGACGCCAATGGTCGGTATCGATCACCAACCCTTCGAATGCAGTGGCTGCGAAGGCCGCATATAGGATGATGAACATCGGCCGCATCGGCGAGGCCTTCGTCAGGTGCCGGAAACCGAGACCAAGCGTCGTCGCGACCAGCAACCAGTATACCCCGCCGCCGAGCCAGCCGGAATTCAGCATGACGCTCAAGTAGACGTTATGCACGTCCTCCCGATGATGCACCCTGGTGAAAGTGTGGGCACCGATGCCGAGCGGGTTTTCACCAACAAGTTCGAGTGCCTTCTGCTGTCCCGCAAAACGCCCCTCTGGACCCACATCGTAGTTCTGCGACAGCGACGCGCGCTGATCGAGAAGATCGGCGACCGGTTCGAACTGGATGGCAATGGCGATAAGGCCGCCAAAGAGCGCCAGCCCGAGCGACATGAGCGCCACGATGCGCTCGCGCTGGATCAGGCTTGGAGCCGTGACGTAGGCGAGATAAGCGTAGATGAGGACGCCGAGGACCATTGTGATCCAGGCCCCCCGTGAGAAGCTCAAGAGCGTCGCCAGAACCAGGACGCCGGCTAGTGCCATCGGTCCCACAACGCGGGTCAGCGGGCGTGTCAGGACCAGGTGGAGGAGATAAAGCAGCGGCGCCACCATGAACGGCCCGAACACGTTGGGGTCCTTGAACGTGCCGGCGGCCCGGCCGAACTTGGTGAACAGTTCGTAGGCGCCAGGCAGCAGCGAGAAATATCCCACTAGCCCGCTCACCGCCGCTATGCCCGCTGCGACCGTCCAGGCATTCAGGATCAGCCGCGTGTGCGCTTCTGGACGCTTGGCGACAAACGCGCCGAAAACAAACGAACCGAGATAGAGATAGAGCGAGATTACGGTGAAGACGGTTGCGTTGCGCGTATCGTGCGCGACGCCCGATGCAATGAACCCGCCTGCCGCCGCGATGAGCCAGAGCGCAATATAGAGGATCATCGTCTCGCCGATGTACACGAGCCCGATGACGGGCAGCAGGACGATGAGCCCCATCGTCAACGCATCGACCGGCGCCGGCTCAGAGAACACGATCCCGCTCGTCGCAACCGCCAGCCAGACGAAGCCCAGCGCCATTTTATGCACCAGGCTCTTTTCCCGACAAGGCGTCCTGCGGTACTCGTCGAGCACCCGTCCGCCGCGCACCGTGGCAATCCGCGGGGTGCGGGCAATTGTATGCTGGGATGCTGCAACTATCGCCACGTATCGTTTTCCTTGTGCCCGGTTCAGCCCGAAGGACCGCCCCGCCATCCCGCCGGCTCTCAGTAGGCGTTTTCTGACTTCAAGAGTGCGAACGGCGTCTTCACCAGGATGTAGAGGTCGAGGAAGATCGACCAGTTCTCGATGTAGTAAAGGTCGTGCTCCACGCGCTTCTGGATCTTTTCGTGAGTATCGGTTTCCCCGCGCCAGCCGTTGATCTGCGCCCAGCCCGTGATCCCCGGCTTCACCTTGTGACGCTTGAAGTAGCTTTTCACGACTTCATCGTAGAGATCGCTGCCGGCTTTCGCAGAGAGCGCATGCGGGCGCGGACCAACGAGCGAAAGATCGCCGAGCAGTACGTTGAACAGCTGCGGCAGTTCGTCGATGCTGGTCTTGCGGATGAAGCGTCCAACCGGCGTCACGCGCGGATCTTCCTTGGTGACGAGCTTTGCGGCGGCCGCGTCGCACATGTCGGTGTACATCGAGCGGAACTTGAACACTTCGACGAATTCGTTGTTGAAGCCGTAGCGCTTCTGGCGGAAGAAAACCGGCCCGCGGCTGTCGAGCTTCACCGCAATGGCGACCACCGCCATGACCGGCGCCAGCAGGATCAGCGCGACCGTCGCGACGACCTTGTCGAACCACCACTTGGCGATCCCGCCCCATGCTTCGAGCGGCTTGTCGACGAGGTCCAGCATGGCAACCGAACCGATGCGGGTATAGGTGCGCGGTACAAATCGTAGTTCACTGAGCCGCGCGGGAATCTTGATTTCGACCGGCAGCTGCGAGAGTTCGTCGACGATTTCCGCGATACGCTTTTCCGCACTGAGTGGCAGCGCCACAATGATCAGGTCGACCCGCGTTGCCCTTGCGAATGCGATGAGGCTGTCGACCGCGCCGAGCATGGGATAGCCGTGCCGATCAGCGGCTGCACGCGTCATGGAGCGCTCGTCGAATACCCCACAAATGCGCAGATCGGCTTCGCCGTCGGCTTCCAGCATGCCAATCACGTCGGCGCTCACCTCGCCGCCGCCGAAAATGACCGCGCGCCGGTAGAGGCGCCCCGATTCGATCCAATGGCGGGTCAGCTTCGCAACCGCGAACCGTTCCGCAATGATGGCGCAGGCCCCCGCCACGAACCATGCGGCTAGCCAGAACCGGGAGAACTCGCCGCTTGCCTTGAAGAAGAACACGGCCGCGACAAGCCCGCTGAACGCGACCGCCCATCCGAACAGAAGGCGCGGTAGTAGTGACAGCAGCGAGGAAAACTTTGTGACCTGGTAAAGCTGCAACGACTCGAACACTGCGACAAGCACAATCGCCGTTCCCACCACCGCGCCAGTATATCCCAGCGCGTGCGTCGCAACGCCCTCGTCGACATAGAGCGCCGCGATAATGAGTCCGGCCAGCACGGCAACCGCGAAATCGGCAAACCGAACCATGTCGGCGAAGACCCTGCGCGAGACGAGCTGCCCACGGCGCGCAACCGAAAAATCCGCCAGACGCGGCGAGGCAGCCCCCACCTCATGCAACGTCTGGATGAACTCGGATGGAAGTGCGCTTGTGGCAACGCTCTTGGCAACGCTCATGAAACCTGGCTCCGTGCCCTTTTGAAAGATCACGGGACCAGGAGCATCAGGCGTGCCAGAAGGGCTTGGCTATTAAGCGATGATAGGAAACGTTCGCGATATAGTAAATTTGTCCGCCGTCGGCCTTTATCGGCCGGACTCGGAGTCGAGAGCCGGCTTGTCGAAAGTTGTATTGGCAGAGGGCCCGGCCCGCCGCGTCAACAATCCGTCCCTGTAGAATTCCAGCACGGAACGCATCATGCGTTCCGTTGTAAAACGATTTCCCACCAGTTCACGCAAACGGTCCGCGCGCGCTGTGGCTGCTGCCAGATCATCGCTCGCAAGAGCCATTGCGCAAGCCAGCGCCCCCTCATCGCCCGCGGGAACGAGCCGCGTATCGCTGTCCGCGACGATTTCCGGCACACCGCCGACCTGCGTCGCAATCAATGGCACGCCGGCTGCAGCCGCCTCGAGTGCGATGTAGGGCAGGCTTTCCGCCCGCGACGGCATGACGAGAATGTTACCGAGCCCAAAGGCGTCCCGCGCCGGCATGGCGCCTGGGAAAATCACCCTGGCGCCAAGCCCCAGCCGGTGCGCCTGTGCCTTGAACTGCACCGCGTCCGGGCCGTCGCCGACAATTACCGCCCGCATCTGCACTGGAAGCTGCGCAAGCGCATCGAGCAGTACGTCGACACCTTTGAGACGACGTAGCTCTCCAACGAACACGAATGCAGCGGCGTCCTCGTTGAGCCGGCGCAATTCGAAATCGGCCGGCGACAGGCCGTTCGTAATGACCCGGTTCGCCACGTCATCGAGGCGGATCGACCCCTCGAACCGCTTCCGCGCGAACTCGCTCTCGAAGATGATGCCGTCAGTCAGCCTGAGTAGTGCGGCTTCCGCGGAAACGTAGACGTTCGCTTTGATGGAACCGTCGAAATAATGCAGGCTTCCGCCATGCGGCGTATAGAACCGCAACGGCCGCGAACCCGCTTTCCCCACCGGAAGGCTGCCGCCAACGCGCGCGTAGAGCCCGCCCTTGGCGCCATGTCCGTGCAGGACATCGATGCCGAGTTCCTTCGCCAGACGGCGCGTTTCACGAATGCACTTCAGGTCGCTGACGCCCGGAGCCCGGCCCATCGGGATGCTGTGCAGGCCCAGCGGCAGGTGAGAAGCCAGCTGACGGAGCCGCTCTGCGGTCAGTCCATCGGATGTATTGGCATCGACGAGGACACCGACTTCAAGCCCCCATTTGACCTGTTCGAGGGCCAGATCGCGGACATGGCGGAACAAGCCGCCGACGGGCGCGCGAAGGATATGCAGAATGCGCAGTGTCTGGGTCACGGCAAACGGCTCCAGTTTGCATCGGCGCCAGATTGCTTCAACCGGCTGCGCGAGGCGGTTCGGGTCAAAAGAAGCGTTCGTAGACGAAAACCGTATCTCCAGCCTTAACGACATAATCGGCCGGCGCTTCGATCTCTTCGACCAGGCCGTCGATCCGGCGCGTGATGCGGAAGCTCCGCTGGCTGGCCCGCTCGCTGTAGCCTCCGGCAATTGCCACCGCCGTTTCGACCGTCATCCCCGACACATAGGGGTATTGCCCGGCGTTGCGGACTTCGCCGAGAATGAAGAAGGGACGGTTCTGCAGGATATCGACGGTTACCTGCGGATCGCGCACGTATTCCGCACCTAGCCGGTCGCGAATAACCCTTGCCAGACCGTTCGTCGTGAGGCCGCGAGCAAAAACAGTGCCTATCAACGGGATCGGAATCTGGCCGGCGTGATCGACGATGTAGGTGCGCGACAGGTTGGGCTGACCGTAGACAAAGATGCGCAGTCGGTCACCCGAATCGAGCAGGTAGGGGCCATCGGTGTCGGCGACCGGCTTTGGCCCGGTCAGTGCGACAGGAACGACGCCGGGTTCCACCCAGGTCTCCTGGGCGGCGATGTGAACGAACCGTGTATCCTGGGCAGGCGCCGGTCCATGCGCCACGATCTGTTCTGCATCGGCGGCCATCGCACCATTTTGGCCCCACAGCGGACCGTCTGGAGACAGCAGCGGACGGTTACCCGCGCAGCCGGCAAGGCCGGGCAGCAAAGCCGCAAGAATGATGAACGCGCGCCAGTACATAGTCAGGCAGCCTCATAAGACGATGTGTATCACATCCCTAGAGCTAGCCCGCGGATGGTTAAGAAACCTTGAGCGGTCGATCTAAATCCGGACAATTAAGGGAATTGTTACCCCGATGCGTTCTAATCCGGCCTACTTCTTCATCGAATAGAGATCGGACGCATGCGCCAAGCCCCAGCCTCGCCAGACGATATCGACCTGACGACCCTCGGTGCCACCTTGCAGCGCGCTGCCACGAAGCTCATCGCAGTCTCGCTTATCGCCGGCACTCTCACCTACCTGACCCTGTCGACCATCGCTCCCCGGTTCGTGGCCAATGCCGAACTCGCGATCGTCGCCAAGAGCGGGCTCAACCCGTTTACCGGCCCCGATCCGCAGAACTCGTCCGCAGACCTGGCCTCCCGCATGGACAAGGAGGCCGTGAACACCCACGTCCGCGCCATCCAATCGCCAGATCTGATTGAAAGTGTCGCCGGCGACTTACGTCTTGCCGGGCGCCCTGAATTCAACCCGGTACTTGGTCCCGTCGACACCTTCACCGGCATACTGCGCACGATCGGCCTGTCGGGAGTCCAAAGCAGCCTCAGCGACAATGACCGCGTTTTGAACGAGGTCTCCAAGCGCCTGCAGGTCTATTCACCCGAAACCAGCCGCGCCATCACCATCAATTTCACGTCGGTCGATCCCCAGCTCGCCGCCGATTTCGCCAACCGCCTCGCCACCAGCTACCGCGAGAAGCTCGCCACCGCGACCGTCGCCGAGACCTCCGCCGTCCAGGATAATCTTGCCCCGCGTATCGCCAAGCTTCAGGACGAAGTCGCCAAGGCCGACGAGGAAGTCGCCAACTTCCGCAACCAGGCGGGACTGCTTGGCGGCGGATCCCAGAAGACCCCGATCAACGAGCAGCAACTCGGTGACATCACCACCGAGCTGACCAAGGTCAAGACGCTGCGCTCGACCGCCGAAGCGCGCGCCAAGAGCGCTCGCGATCTGATGCGCCGCGGCACGCCGGAAGTCATCCCCGAGGTGCAGCGCTCGCCGTTGATCCAGGGCCTGACATCGCAGCGCATCGCCGTCGAACGCGACATTCTCAAGCGGTCGACGAGCCTGAAGCCGGCCCACCCGATCATGAAGCAACTGCAGGCCGATCTTGCCGCAATCAACCGTCAGATCGCCGGCGAAGTTGCCAACCTTGTCGCCGGTCTCGACAAGGAGGCCTACCTTGCCGCCGAACAGGAGCAGGCCGTCGTCGCCAGCCTCGAAAAGATGAAATCGAAGGTTGCCGTCAACACCACTGACGATGTTGAACTGCGCCGGCTCGAAGCGGTCGCAACCTCGAAGCGCGGCGAACTCGAGCGCCTGCGCGCGCAGTTCGAGGCCAACCGCGCCAGAACGGACTCTGGCGCCGTGCCCGTGGAAGCCCAAATCATCAATCTGGCCCGAACGCCGAGCATCTCGAACTTCCCCAAGAAGCTGCCCTACACCCTCCTCGTCATGGTCGCGACGCTGCTGCTGGGCACTGCATTCGTCATCACCGCCGGCCTGACGCGCAGCGCCCGCAGCGCTGGTTCCACGTACGTCGCTGACGACCGCCTGCGAGAGGAAATAGCGGCTGCGACTTCGATCCCGTCGCCCCGCATCCCACCCTCGCTGGCACCCGTCCTCAATGCTCACCATGAGTCCGATATCGCCGATGAACCAGTCCACAAGACGCCGCCCCAGTACCGCCCAGGACATGGCGACGCTTTCCTTCACGTCGGCGATGCTGGGGCTCTGGCAAGGCATCTCCTCGACATCTCGACGGGCACAACCAACGGCTTCCGCACCCTCATCGCGACCCGCATCGACGCCGTCAAAACCGCCGAACTTGCCGTTGCGACCGCGGCCGGACTGATGATATCAGGCAAGCAAGTGATAATTATCGACTGGAGCCTCAACGGCACCGGAATCGCCCGGCAGATGTCCCTGCCGAACGCCCCTGGCTTCGTCGAACTTCTCATCGGCAAAGCCACTTTCGCCGACGTCGTCCGCTGGATTCCAGGTTCAAGGACCCACTTCATCCCGAGCGGATGGGCGGTGGCTGAAGGTCCCGAGGGACTCGACGCCGACCAGCTCAACCTCATTCTCGACGCCCTCGACGAGGCCTACGACCACATCATCGTCGTTGGCCGCTATGAGAACGCACGCGCCCTCTTCGAAATCATCCAGGGCCGCTTCGACGCCGGTATCGTCGCCAGCGACACGAGCGACGGCCAGCGCGTGCTCAACGATCCACCTGACACTTTCCTCGGTTTCGAAGTGGCCGACATAGACATCATTCGCTTCGAATCGCGTGCTGAACAGAGCGAAACCGCCGCCTGATGCATGGCACGACGCGTTAACCCTAACTCACGGCAAACCGGGATCTTCGGTTTGCCGGCCCGGGCCTGCACGCGAATTGCATTCTCTCCTCACGAAGCCGTTAACTGCCGTGAGATTCTAATTTGACTCGCGCGCGCCGACCGGAGGAACCACCCCCATGAGCCGCACGAACACGTCGATGATCAAAGCCGCACTCAAGGTCCTGGACATGACGGGGGCAAACCGCATGGCCGCCCCGCTCACCGGCGGCCTTGGTGCAATCCTGATGCTGCATAACGTGGCCCCCGAAACCGGCGAAGCTTTCGAGCCGAACCGTATTTTGCGCATCACGCCTGAATTTCTCGAAGACGTCGTCGGCCTTGTCGGCGAGATGGGGTTCGAAGCTGTCACCCTCGACGACATCCCCTCGCGCATCGCCGCAGGCCCCGACGCGAAGCCCTTTGTAGCCTTCACCTTCGACGACGGCTACCGCGACAATCGCGATAACGCGCTGCCCATTCTGCGCCGGCACGCAATTCCGATGGCCGTCTACGTGCCGACCGATTTTGCGGACGCAAAGGGGAATCTGTGGTGGCTTGCGCTCGAAAAGGCGGTTCGCGAGCTGCCGAGGATCAATGTCGTACTTGGCCGTGAACGCTTCGATATGGCGTCGCGCACGACGAGCGAAAAAGTCACGGCGTTCCACAAGCTTTACTGGGTGCTGCGCCAGCGGCCCGAACATCGGGTGCGCGAAGCCGTGGCTTCGCTAAGCAGGACGGCGGGCTTCGACCCGGCGTCGCTGTGCCGAGAACTTGTCATGAATTGGGACGAACTGCGGGAATTCTCCTCCGATCCGCTTGTCACGGTCGGGGCACACACGACTGGACATTTTGCGCTGGCAATGCTCGACGCGGCGACCGCTCGGCGCCAGATGAGCGAGAGCATCGCCCGTATCGAAACCGAACTCGATCTGCCATGCCGTCACTTCAGTTTCCCCTACGGCAATGAAACCGCCTGCGGCAAACGCGAATTTCATTTCGCCCGCCAGCTCGGCATGATGACTGCCGTCACGACCGCCAAGGGGCTGATCCACCGCAGTCACAGGAATTCCATGATGTCGCTCCCCCGCGTTTCGCTGAACGGCGACTTCCAGGACCTTAGCCTCGTGCGAACGCTTCTGTCAGGCGCTCCCTTTGCGCTTCTGAGCGGCTACCGCCGCCTGACCGGCCTGCCGAACGCCGCCCGCGATCTGTTCACGCCGCGTCGTCTCGCGACATCCACTTGATGATGATGGCCGCCGGCACCACCCACAAGAGCCCGGCGACCGCGTAGAAAACCAACTCTACGAACTTTGAGGTTGTGTTCACCTCGAGCGCCACCGCGACGATCATCGCGATCAGCGCGTAGACAACGATCATCGCCATCAAGACCACCGTTCCGACAAGCTTGCGCATGCGCATATTCATCGTGGGGGGAAATCTCCTCGTTAGTGAATGTTCGTAACGCCTTCGAACTGGGAAACCGCGCCGCTTGGGCGCATTCCCAATAGCATTGCTTACTGCTTTGTTGCCCGCGCCGATCTTAAAATCAATGAAGGTTGACCAGCCGATGTTCGCCGAGCGCGCCACCCGCGACCAGACCCCCACAGGCACTGAAGCAACGGCCACTCTGGCGTTGCGGATCTGGCTGTTTTTTGTCGCAGCCCTCGTCCTCGCCATGATTGTCGTCGGCGGTGCCACCCGGCTCACCGATTCCGGGCTGTCCATCACCGAATGGCAGCCGATCCTCGGCGCCATTCCCCCCTTGACCAGCAACGACTGGCAAATCGCGTTCGATAAATACCGTCAGATACCGGAATATCAGCTCGTCAACAAGGGCATGTCGCTCAGCCAGTTCGAGTTCATCTACTGGTGGGAATGGTCCCACAGGTTCCTTGGCCGCTTCATCGGGCTCGCCTTCGCATTCCCGCTCGCCGTCTTCTGGTTCGCCGGAAAGATCCCGCGCGGGTTTACCCCGAAACTTGTCGGCATTCTTGCACTCGGCGGACTACAGGGCTTTTTCGGCTGGTACATGGTTCAGTCGGGACTGTCCGAGCGCGTCGATGTCAGCCATTACCGGCTGGCGCTACACCTGACGACCGCCTTCGTCATCCTGGCGGCGATCCTATGGGTCGCGTTCGAACTCGCCCGGACGAAGGACGAAAACCACATCCGCTTCCATAACCTGAGCACTGCACAAGTGCGCACCGCCTCGGCGATCCTTGTACTCTTGTTTTTACAGGTCGTCGTCGGCGCATTCGTAGCCGGACTGAAAGCCGGCCTCGTGCACAACACATGGCCGCTGATGAATGGCGCAATCATTCCAGAGGACATAGCCGATCTCACCCCATTCTACTTGAACCTGGTTGAGAACCCGGCAACCGTTCAGTTCATTCACCGGTTGCTCGCCTATATTCTCCTCGCCATGGCTCTGTGGCATTCGTTGTCGATCTCGGCCAGCGCCGATGATGAGCGTGTCGTCACTTCGTCATGGCTGTTGACCTGCGCCTTCGTGGCGCAGGCGGGGCTTGGAATCTGGACACTGCTGGCCGCCGGCAGAGCCGCCGAAATACCGATTCTGCTCGGTTTGATCCACCAGGGCGGCGCCGCAATCGTCCTCGCAATCGCAGTGTGGCACGCCCACCGGATATCGCGCGCAGCCTGACCGATCCGCATACACCTCGCTTTTTAACCGGCACTGCGGCACGGCAGCGCTATCCAGGCTGCGCGTCCAATGCTACGCGGAACGGCTTTCATCACGACCGCCCGGAGCCTCCCGCATGTCCCTGTTCCACCACGCTCCCGCCGCCTGCCTCCTGGCGATCTTCTTCGCTGCCCAGCCGTCCCTTGCAGATCGCGCAGCCGCCCACCACACCTACGTCACCAAGTACAATCCGGACAAAATTGTTTCGCTAAAGGGCACGATCTCCAGTGTCGACTACCGCAACCCGCACATCTTTTTTGAAATCACCGTCACCAGCCGCGACGGCTCGACAACCACATGGCGCGTCGAGACCGAAGCGATCGCCAAGGCGCAGGCAAAAGACCTGAGCGAATCCAAACTGCAGGTTGGAACAGCCGTCGTCGTCACCGGCTGGATGTCTCGTACCGGTGAGGCCGAAATCGGCCTCAAGTCGATTTCGATCGGCGCCAAGACCTATACCATCCGCAACACGGCGCGCTGAGCGTCTGCCATGATCGAGTTTGAGCCGCTGCTACGCGCCATCTACGACCTCCCCCTCTCTCAAGTCGTGCGCGGAGCGGTCTGGGTCTACCCCGTCCTCGAAACACTGCATCTCATCGGTCTCGGCCTCTTGTTCGGCCCGATCATCATCTTCGACCTGCGCATCCTTGGCGTGATCTCAACGCCGCCAGCATCCCCGCTGGCCGGTTTGCTCCTGCCCTGGGTGTGGATCGGGTTCGCCATCAACGCGGCGAGCGGTGTCTTGCTGTTTGGTTCGGATGCCCTTGAGTTCGGCGCTAATCCAGCATTCCAGGCGAAAATTGCGCTGATCGTCCTCGCCGGCCTGAACGCCGCGATTTTCCAGCTTCGCACCGCTGGCCCATACGCCGGCAACGCACCTTCTGCGGATGCACCTTCAAGCGGCGGACTGCGTTTTCAGGCCGCGCTTTCAGTCCTCCTCTGGCTCGGGGTGATCGTCGCCGGGCGCCTTATTGCCTACGTTGCCTGACGGGGTCTTTTTTACGGAAAGGCGGCAGCATCCGCCACCCCCCCCCCAATTGACACACCCGTATCCCAAGCCAGATTGCACAGCCTCACACGAAGCCTGATGACCAAGTCCGATTACAATCATTGAGAACCGCCGCGCCTTCGAATACGTTGCCGGAAATGAGCGATATCAAACCCATCCACATCGTCGGCGGCGGCCTGGCCGGCTCCGAAGCCGCCTGGCAGATTGTCCGCCGCGGCATCCCCGTCATCCTTCACGAGATGCGGCCCGTCCGCTCGACCGAAGCCCATTCGACAGATGGACTTGCCGAACTCGTCTGCTCGAATTCTTTTCGATCGGATGATTGGAAGACCAACGCCGTGGGCCTGCTGCACGAGGAAATGCGCCGCTGCCGGTCGCTCATCATGTCGGCCGGCGACCTGCACAAGCTGCCGGCCGGCGGTGCCCTTGCGGTTGACCGGGACGCCTTCTCCGCCGAAGTCACCCGCCGCCTCGAAAACCATCCTCTGGTGACTATCGAGCGCGGCGAAATCGCCGGCCTGCCGCCACCCGACTGGGACAGTGTCATCATCGCCACTGGGCCGCTCACGTCCCCGGCCCTGTCCGAGGCCGTTCTCAAACTTACCGGCGAAGGCCAGCTTGCATTTTTCGACGCCATCGCTCCAATCGTCCACTACGACTCGATCGATCTCGATATCGCCTGGCGCCAGTCGCGCTACGACAAGCCTGGTCCCGGCGGCACCGGCGCCGACTATCTCAACTGCCCGCTCGACCAGGCGACCTACGAAGCCTTCGTCGACGCTCTGATTGCAGGCGAAAAGACTTCGTTCAAGGAATGGGAAGCGACCACACCCTATTTCGATGGCTGCCTGCCTATCGAGGTGATGGCGGATCGCGGACGCGAAACGCTTCGTTTCGGCCCGATGAAACCGGTCGGCCTTGCCGATCCACACAAGCCTGGCGAACGCCCCTATGCGGTCGTGCAACTGCGCCAGGACAACGCTCTCGGCACGCTGTGGAACATCGTCGGTTTCCAGACCAAGCTGAAGTACGCTGAACAGACCCGCATCTTCAGGATGATCCCCGGCTTGCAGGATGCTCAGTTCGCCCGCCTCGGCGGCCTCCACCGCAACACGTTCCTCAATTCGCCCAGGCTGCTTGATGACACCCTGCGCTTGAAGGCCGACCCAAGGCTGCGCTTTGCCGGCCAGATTACCGGCGTCGAAGGCTATATCGAAAGCGCCGCCGTCGGCCTCATGACCGGCCGCTTTGCCGCAGCCGAGCGCCTCGGCGAAGCTGTTCGCCAGCCGCCGGAGACGACAGCCCTCGGTGCCATGATCCGCCACATAACCGGCGGCCATCTCTCGGCCGACGAGCCCGGCGGTTCTCGGTCGTTCCAGCCCATGAACGTTAACTACGGGCTGATCCCTCCGCTCGTAGAACTTCCCACCCACCATGCCGATGGCCGCCGCCTCAAGGGCAAGGAACGCGGCAACGCCAAGCGCCTCAAGGTTTCCCAACGCGCGCTCCGCGATCTTGACCAATGGCTCACAGACGATCCGCTTTGCGACGACGGCGGCGCCGATCCCTGCAAGTTAGGCGGGCTGAAGGCAAAATGATTTCGCTCAAGGCGAGATAACGGATTCTGTCATAACGCATGCAATCGAAGGTCGCATCGAACGCTAATTCGGCATACAATGCGGCAAGCCGTGGGAAGGTTTTGGGCGCGCAAGCCGGTTTGCGCCCGCAGCGTCGGCCCATATAGCCGCTGCTGGCGCTTGCTTGCGCTAAAGGACGTGGGACGGAACGAGCCAAGCCTCCTGGGATTTGGATGGTACGGTCCCCGACCCGATGCAAAATCAGGAGAAACAGATATGTACCCTGTTGCTATGCGGGGCCTCACAGTACTTTTTGCTACTGTGATGACGGTTGCCTTGACGGCTGCCGCACTTCCCGCTCAAGCCGCCGGACCGGCGGGTGCCGGACCGGTGGCAACCACCGTCAAGCAACTGAATGCGACGCTGCACGCCAACACCGTGACTGACGTCCGTCGCCGAGGACGTGGCTACCGTGGTCGCAGCTTCCGCGGTCGCAGTTATGGCCGTCTGCGGCACGGGCATGTGCGCAGCTATCGTCGCGGCTATGTCCGTGGTTACAGCCGCGGGCATCGCTACTACTCGCACCGCCGGTATCGCCGTTATTACCGGCCGCGCATCTACTACTCGGTGCCCTACGTCTTCGGCTACAGCTACAGCAGCCGCTGCTACAAGCCGTGTCGGTATTCCGGTTACAGCCGGAGCTATTGCCGCCGCTACTGCAGCCGTCACCGCTACTGGTAACCGGTTCG
Source organism: Alphaproteobacteria bacterium BRH_c36 (assembly GCA_001516065.1). Taxonomy (GTDB): domain Bacteria; phylum Pseudomonadota; class Alphaproteobacteria; order Rhizobiales; family Hyphomicrobiaceae; genus Filomicrobium. The sequence continues at coordinate 3,181 of LOEV01000095.1, read as the reverse complement.
TCGATTGACAGCCGACTACCTCGATTGGAAGCCCGCTTGGCCCCGTGCACGGCGGGCTTCGCATTATCCGCCCAGTTAACAACAATCAGAGAACAACGTAACACGCTGAAATTCCGAGATTATCGCGAAGTTGTGATGTGCCGGAAGCACTGTAAAAAACACATTTTTAACGTAGTGTCTCTGACTGGCGAATAAACACCGCCGGTTCGTGTCACGACTGGGGAAGGTCGTCGAAAGCATATTTGTGCCGTCGTCCAAACAAGCTGGACGCGCAGCAACGCGGATTGGATGCCGGAACGGCACAGCAAGCACGGGAGACTTTACAATGTCGAAGACACTTATGACGTTGGCGGCCATGTTCGTCGCGACGTTCATAGTTATGGCAGGAGCCGTTGGCTCGGCCAGCGCGGCCGGCCTGCCGGGCGTCGCCACCATGCACCGCGGGTTGCAAGACCTGACCGGTTCAGGTTCCGCACTTCAGGCGGTTCACTATCGCCGCTACAAACATCGCTATCATCGGCGGCACCACAAGTATCGCCGACATTGGCGAGACTACAGCTGGTATCCCTACTACTACGGCTACAAGAAATACAGGCGCCGCCACTACAAGCACCGCCATCACAGCTACCGCCGTTACCGGCACTGAATCCGGAGGCTGCTCTAGTGTCCCGTCTCCGAATTGCCATACCTTTGCGGCACCGTTCATCGGCAATTCGGATACAAAGGAACACCAGCAAGATCAAAAGCTTAGTGTGGTGCTTGTCTCGCAATAAACCGACTACGAACCCAGCCGAATTGTTGGTCGGCAATTGCGAGGCACCACACTATTGATGAACAGCCGAATGCTGGCATTACGCAAGTCCAGCACCGGCTGTTTTTATAAGGTCGTAAGAGAACCGTCGCAGCCTCGCTGCGGCGGTCAGTTTTTTGAAGGCGAACTCACCGCCGCCGTTCATAACGCTCCAGCACCGCGCGCGCGCGCGCTACGACTGCATCAGCGATCGCCGCCTGTCCCTCCGCAGTCGGGTGAAACGCACCAGAGTATGTCGCAGCCAGCGTCAGCTGAAATCCCGACAACGCTTCCATGTTGAGAACCTTTCGCAGGATCGACTGCGAGACGTGAAAGTTGCCCGTCATGAACGCATCATTAGGTGTGCGAAACCAGCGCTCCCGGGAGGCATAGGCACGGTAATCGGCCGGATTATAGGGAACCCACGCATCCCCGATCTTCCTTGGCATCCGCAAGTCGTCGTCCGAGCGCAGCGCATCGGCGGCATAGCCGGCGCAAATTCCCCGCCCCAGGAATTCGGCCCGGTGCTCGTCGACGAACGACCATTTGTTCGCGCGCGCACCAGCCTTCATCGAGCGGTAGAGTTTGTCGCTGACCCAGACGCCAGCGCGCGCGCGCGCAGAACTGAGTGAGAAATCCTTGACGACCTCCATCCCGGCACGACCGTCGGGACAGACCTGCGTGCCATCGCCGACGAGTGCCAACGGCGGATAAGCCGTCAGCAAGACCCGGTCGGCCTCATCCCAGGGAATCTGCAGGATGTAATGCAGCGCGCGGTTCAGCGCCTTGTAGCGCTCATCGAGGTTATCGATGCGCTGCGAGGCTTCTGTCGTTCCATAGACCCCGCCGAACCAGCCGCTTAGTTTCTTCAACACCGATGCGTCGTCGAGCACGGCGTTGGCGACGAGCCGCGCGAACCCGATGTCGTTGCCGCCGATCGAAACCATGAGGAGGTCGATTTTACGCGCCTTTTCGCGCGGACATTCGCGCAAGATAAGGTTGCCCTTCAACTCCGGAACCATGCCCCGCATGTGGTAGGCCTCGGGTAATTCCTTAGCTACAGCGATGCGCCCGCCGCACTGGGCTTCGGCGGCCGCCGAGATCTGCGAATACTCCGGTGGATTTGGCACCCACTCGTTGCCCTTGTAGCGCAGGAACAGCCCCTGCGTTATCTCCGCCCCCGAACACGCAAGCCCGACGAATGTCACCGCCCGGTGCGGATCTTCGATAGCCAGCTGCAATGCCGCCCGCAACTGGTGCGAATAAAGCGAGCGGTGGCAGGCCTGGTCGGTCCAGCGGGCGTTCTCCTCAATGAACGCCTTATCGCCGATCGCGCTCCAGGCCCCCACGCGCGCCGGAAACCCGGTGAGATCGCTGTCCGTGCCGTTGGTGGAATAATCTGCCGAACGTTCCCGCGAGAACCGCACTGGGACGTCCGGGTTGCCTTCGCCGGATGCAAAACTGTCGCCCATGCCGACGATGAACAGATCGCTGACCTTGGCCCGAGCCACGGCAACCTTGCGGCCCCCGATCTCGACTTCGATGACCGCGCCTTCAGGAAAAGGGATCGAAAGCCGGATCGGTTCGTTGCATGGCTGGTAGATCGCTTCGCCGCGCTTTCCCGTACGCCCTGAGGGCGCCGTCAGCCATTGGCAGGTGACGGAACCGGCATCCGGCACGCCCTTCAGCTCGGCGAGAACGATATGCTCGCGCGGGCTGATGTAATCCCACTTATCTTTCTCGCAAGAATAGATGTTGTGCTCCGGATCCCAGCAGATTTTCTGCGAGACTGCCTCCGCCCAGCCTCCCGGATGGCGTGCCGCCAGCGCGCGCTCGGCCGAAAGCACGGGATTCGCCGACCTCTGTTCGGGCGGCAGATCGAGCCAGGTTGCGCGGTGCATTTCGCTGTCGGCGCTGTCGGCGAAAAGCCGGAACGGATTCTCCACCCGCCATACGATCTCGACCGGTTCAGGTGGCGGCGCCAAAAGATCCTCGATGCCACGGACCACACCAGCCGCATCATCGGTAACCGCCACATCGGTGCTTTGCGCTATTGCCGCTCCCGTGATCGCTGGCATCAGGCACATTAAACGTGCTGCGAGGAGTCCTCGAGAATGTCTGCCCATAATCACACTCTCTCTCTTTACTTCGTCTACAGGCGGCGGCTCATATGCGCCAGCCACAGCCGCCAGATCCGCGCCAAAGGCGTGATATCGGCCACGCTGGTAAGCCAGTCGCCCTGCCTTTCGAGCGCATCGAGATAAGGCGCGACCAAGGCAGCGGGAAGACAGGCAAGTGTGATTTCGGGCGAGAGCGATCCAGCCTTCGTGCGGGCGCCAGCGAGAGCCGAGCGCGCGGCGAGCACGGCTTCGGTCCGCCTTGCGTTCGCAC
>LOEV01000094.1 GCA_001516065.1 Alphaproteobacteria bacterium BRH_c36 | reverse complement strand
TCCATAGCGCGCAGAAGCGCGAAGCCGGCCACCCGTTCGCGCGGGCGGCCTCCGCCGTGCTGGCGCTGTTTGGCAAGGTTCCGGTGCTGCGCAGCGTGCTGGCGCCGCTCTATCGGAACCCGTCTCTGAACATGGATGAGCGTCACCCGCTGGAGAACGAGGCCCTGACCCGCCGCTATGAGCGCGAGAACGCCAATCTCATTCGGCGCGAGCAGGCGCTCGGACGTGTCGAGCTGCGCGAGGGGAAGGCGCTTGCCCGTGATCAGCGCCGCGTCAAGCAGTACGAAGAGTTGCAGCGCCGCAAGGCGGCCGGTGAGAAACTCTCTCAGATCGCCGAGAACAAGGCCGATCTGACCGGCAAGAAAGAGCAGGCAGCGCCGCAGCAGAAATCAAGTGAGAAGCAGGCGGTGAAGCCGCGCCGGCCGCGCGGCTATGGTTTGCGGCGGGACCCGTAGCCCCGCCGCTGTTGATGGGGCCGATCAGAACAGGACGCAAAACACGATCCCGGCGATAAAGCCCCAGAAGACCAGTTTGGCCTTGTCTTCCAGATCGATCGCGCATTCGACCCACTTGTAGGTCTGCGGATTGGACGGTGCGCTATTGATGACAGGGCGTGCCGGCGGAAAATGGAACGGCATGGTTTCCGGGGTTTCCAGTCTGGCGGGTGCGACCCGGATGGCTGCCTGCTCTGCCTTCAGGCGCCGGGCGCGGTCCTCAAGGGCAAGAGCGTTGGCAAATGAACCGTTATAGACGCCCATCGAGCCAAGCCAGGTATCTTTGATCAGGTCTCCTGTGGTGTTGCCGTTCATTGCCTTGGCTCCTTGTGCATATTGCTGATGAGCCGGAGTATGAAAGAATGTTGAGATCAGTGCTTGGTCACAGGCTGGTCAGAATGGAAACGGCGCGATCGGGGAGGATCAATGGCCATGGCAGAATTCAAAGCGCACAGCGATCATGGGACAGTTTTGCAGCGGGATCAGGCTGCGCTTGTTGCCGAAGCTGATGGCAGCTTTTCCTTATTGATGCCCGATCTGCCGGAGGAAGCATTGCCGTCCGAGGCGGTGCAGCTGTTGGTCGCGGTAGCCATGCGCACAGATGATCCGCTGTGGGTCGAAGAGATGATTGCTTTTCTGCATGAGCAGAAGACGCTTGGTTAGAGGGCGCGTCCCGCCTTGCGGGACCGGGCTGTCGTGAACCGGGCGCTCGGGCAGCACGCGAGCGCTAAGCCCGTGATCCCGGCCATCCGGCTTCCATCCCGCGCGCAAGAGAAGGGCTCGGGGACTCACCACTAAAGCAGGCCAGCGCCTTGCGTCTCTGTCACCGCCGCCGCCCCGTCACTTGTGAGGGCGACGGACGGCTCCGCCGAAGCAGGCTTTAATTGGGCGCGACGGGAGTTTTTCCGTGGAACAATTGGATTCCGGCCTCCCGAATTACTATCCGGCCGGGGTAGAGTATTGGCAGCGCGTACTGCCGAAACTGTCATGGCTTCGCGCGATACAGGAGGGAGCATGGCAGGGCACACGGTAAACAGGAAGCTGGCGATCGCGCATTCTGCTCTCGTCTTCGCGGAGGAAAAATATGGCTGATCCTGCCACGGTTCGAAAGTTGAAGAAGATCAAGCCGGACCTGGTCCGCCGATATCGGCTATCGAGACTGGCCGTTTTCGACCCTGCTACATTGCCAGAAGCGGGGCCGGCCAGCATTGGCATTCTGGTGGATTTCGAGGAGACACCGAGCTTATTTGATGTGTCCAAATTGCAAAATGATCTGAACGATCAGCTTGAGGTGAAAGTCTATCTGGCTGTCAAAGGTATGATCCAGCCTCATTGGGAAGATGCAATGGAGGACCAGGCGGTCGATATATAGGTCTGAATTCCATAACCAGGCTTTTGAATAATTGATCTTTAATCCACGGGCCGGTACAATGATTTAGCGAAAATCGGCTGATTTTTGCTGCGGTGAGACTTCATCGCAACGGGGGGCGCAAGCCAGAATTGAGTTATTCGGGGAACCCGGAGCGCGATTGCAGCCGGGGAATCCAGCGGATAAGAACGCCGGACAACACGTGCCGGCAAGCGCTCTTGCATGGCAGGAGCCGAGTGGAGACGATGACAGCTTCGAAACACCTGATAGCGCTGCTACGTAGCCATATCGATGGCGACAACGAGCAGTTTCTGTCTGTGGCAATGCAGGTTGCCGCACACGAAGCGCGTCAGGGGCACGGTAATCTTGCCCAGCAGCTTCGTGATCTGGTCGATGAGGCGCGTTCAAGGAAGGCCCGTCGTTCCAACCGGCCGGTGCCGCTGGCGCAGCCAAAGGGCGACCTGGCCGCGCTTGTATCGGCGAGCTACGCCGACACTCGCCTTTCCAGCATGGTTTTGCCCGAAGAACTTGAGCAGCGGCTCAAGAGGATCATTACGGAACAGCGCCAGCATCACCTTCTGACAGCCCACGGCCTGAAACCGCGCCGCAAGATACTGCTGATCGGTCCGCCCGGTGCCGGCAAGACCATGACGGCTTCAGCATTAGCGGGCGAACTGACATTGCCCTTGTTCACAGTTGTCTTTGAAGCGCTGATCACGCGGTTTATGGGTGAAACGGCCTCCAAGCTACGTCTTGTCTTCGACGCCATGGCCGAAACGCGCGGGGTCTATTTCTTCGATGAGTTCGACGCTATTGGTGCCCGCCGGGCCGAGCGCAATGACGTTGGCGAAATTCGGCGCGTTCTGAATTCTTTTCTCCAGTTTCTTGAGAACGATGAGAGTGACAGCCTGATCGTCGCAGCGACCAACCACCCGGAACTGCTCGATCCGGCGCTCTTCAGGCGCTTTGACGATGTCATTCACTATGATCTGCCGGACGTGACAATCGCCGAGCGCATCCTCAAAGCCCGTCTTGCACTGTTCGAAACGAAGGGGCTGCCTTGGAAGACGATCAGCAAGGAAACAACAGGCCTCAGCCAGGCCGAAATTGCACGTGCGGCCGATGAGGCAGCGAAACGCGCCATTCTCAGTGACCGCACCACCGTGACACGCGACGACCTTTTGGCGTCCTTAGCGGAGCGAAAATCAACCACCCAATAATGAGAGGCGCTGATCATGGCGGACGAACAACAGCGCCAGTTCGAACATTTCTATCTCCCCGGACACGGAACCGCCGAGAAATTCACCTCGCCACGGGCGGGCGGTGGCAGCGGGCATATCCCGCAGCGCGAGCGGGCACAGCACGCGGCGCAGCTTGAGCAGGCGCTTACAGCCGCTCTTGGCGCAGCGCAGGAGCAGATTGCCGGCCGCGATCCAGAAATCGCCGGCGGCAAGAAAGGCTACTACCTGGAAATTGATCTGCCGCGCGGCCAGCAGTCCGTTTTGGACAAGCTCGAAGACCGCCGGGGAAAAAACCATGTAGAGCTGGTGACGGCGCGCCCATCCCTTGAAAATCCTGACATCATTTCCGCCACTGTCTTCGTTCCTGAAGCCAAAGCGGAAATCTATCTCAAAAAGGTCCGAGTCTATCGGGACGAAGACAAGGTCCAGTACGAGAAGGACGAGGAGGGCAATCAGGTCGTCGATGAGGCGGGCAATCCGGTCGAGAAATCGCGGCGGCCGAAGAATGAGGCGCTAATTGCTTCTATCGAATCCGCGCGCCTTGCCCAGGCGCAGTCGCTCTATACTGATGACATGGCACTGTTTCCAGCGGCGGGACAGGCCATATGGTGGGAGGTCTGGCTGCGGCCTGAAGGCCGCGAACCGTTAGAGCACGCCGCGGGCCGTCTTGAACTTCTAATGCGCGAACACGCGGTCAATTTTCCAGAGCGTGAAGTTGTCCTGCTCTGCGCGCCGCCGGAGTCGCTGGGCCTGATCATCGCCAATACCGATGCCATCGCCGAACTCAGGCTTGCCCGCGACACACCGGCTGTGTTCATGGAAATGGACGGCGCGGACCAGCATGAATGGTCGGACGAGCTCGCCGGCCGGCTGGTGCCGCCAGGTGCAGGCGCGCCGGCAGTCTGCCTTCTCGACAGCGGCACAACCTTGCGCCACCCGCTGATTGAGCCGGCGCTGAGCCCGAATGACCAGCAGGCGTGGCATCCGGACTGGACCGTCGAGGATACGAGCGGCAACGGCTGGGGTGGCCACGGTACGCAGCTCAGCGGTATCGCCCTGTATGGTGACCTGACAGAGGTTCTTGCGGGCGCCGGCCCGATTGAACTTGCAACGAGATTGGAATCGGTCAAAATCCTTCCCGATACTGGCGCGAACGAGCCCGACCTGTACGGCCATATAACGGCTTCCGCGATCGGCCGGGCCGAAGTGCAAGCACCGGAGCGGCGCCGGGCCTATTGCCTTGCCGTCACAGCCGATGGTGATTTCTGGCGCGGACGCCCTTCGTCATGGTCAGCCAAGCTTGATGATCTTGCTTACGGCGATGGTGAGGATCAGCGGCTGCTGGTTGTGTCGGCCGGCAATATCGGCAGTTTTTTCCCGGCAACAGACTATCCGGATCGTAACGACACCTGCGGAATCGAAAGCCCTGCCCAGGCCTGGAACGTCCTTACGGTCGGGGCGATGACCGAGCGGTGCACGATTACTGACAATAGCTATGCCGGCTGGACGGTCATGGCGCCGGCCGGGGACCTGTCCCCGAGCAGCCGTACTTCCGTTGCCTGGCATCATGATTGGCCGATCAAGCCGGACATCGTGTTTGAAGGCGGAAATCATGGCGTTGATCCCGCCACGGGCGAGGGCGACCATCTGGACGATCTGTCGCTGCTCACAACATTCAGGCGTCCGGAAGAGCGCCCGTTCACTGTGACGGGCGACACGAGTGCAGCGACGGCTCTGGCCTCAAGAATGGCGGCGACAATGCTGGCGGACCGGACGGAACTCTGGCCGGAAACAGTGCGCGGGCTCATGGTTCATGCTGCCGATTGGACACCAGCGATGCGTGCGCGTCTGCCAGCCAATCCTAATCAGTCTGACTGGCGCACACTGCTCCGGCGCTATGGCTACGGCGTGCCGGAGATCGGGCGCGCGCTTCGCAGCATGAACAGCGATGTCACGCTGGTGATCGAGAGCGATATGCAACCTTATTTCCTGGACGGCAGCACCGCCAAGAGCCAGGACATGATGGTCCATGAACTGCCATGGCCGGCTGCATCGCTTAATGAACTCGGTGAAACCGAGGTCGAGCTGCGCGTCACGCTCAGCTACTTCATTGAGCCGAATCCAGGCGAGCGCGGGTGGACGAAACGCCACAGCTATGCCGGTCACGGACTGCGCTTCGCGGTGAAGCGGCCGGAAGAAAGCTTGGAACGCTTCCGCAAACGGATCAATGCTGCGGCGCGGGAGGAGGACGAGCGGGGCGGGGGCGGTTCCGAAGCGGGCTGGACACTCGGTCCCCGGCTGCGTGATCGCGGTTCGCTGCATTCTGATATCTGGCGCGGCACGGCAGCGGACCTTGCCAATCGCCAGGGTCTGATCGTTTACCCGGTTGGCGGGTGGTGGCGTGAAAAGCCGGCGCTGGGCCGCACCGAGCAGCGCATTCGGTATGCATTGATCCTGACGCTCCGTGCAAGCGCCGATCTCTATACTGAGATCGCGAACCAGGTCGGCATCGAAATTGAGTTGGAATAGGGAGCATTCTCCCAGCTGTGCGAATTTGCTGCCATGCTCTTTTGCCAACAGTACCATATCCGTTGTCTACTACAGAGAACGGAGGCATCGAACTGCCGATCACGGGACTGTCTTGCAGCGGGATCAGGCGGCGCTTGTTGCCGACGCTGATGGCAGCTTTTCCTTGTTAATGCCCGATCTGCCGGAGGAAGCGGCGCCGTCCGAGGCGGTTCAGCTATTGGTCGCGGTCGCCACGCGTGCCGATGATCCGCTGTGGGTCGAAGAGATGATTGAATTTTTGCATGAGCAGAAGCAGGCTTTGGAGGACTGTGGGCAACTGAGGTTTTTCCTACCAAAATGTGTATCCATTGGTTACACTCGCACCCATGAAGGATGTAGGGTTACGCATTCGCGTTCAAAAGGAATTGCGGGAGCAGTTTCTTGAGGCCTGCCGCGCGCAGGACAAGCCTGCGGCTCAGGTGCTGCGTGAGTTTATGCGCACGTATGTTCAGGGAAGCGCGGCGCCGACAAATCGCGACGTTACCAAAAAAGAGAGGCCGCATAAGTGAATGCTGTTGAGATCGAAGAAGCAATCTCCCAACTGGCCGAGCAGCCGTTCGATGCCGACGAGTTCCCCTATGCGTTTCTTCAGGCTTTCGGCAACAAGGAGACGACCCTCAAGCGCCTGCGCAGCGGCACGTCGAACAAATCCGACTTTATTGGCCCTTGGGGCGGCGTCCTACAGACCAACAACATTCACCTTGCTGTCTGCCCCGAAGGCGAGGTCACAAAAACTCTCGCCGCCCTGAAAGCGAGCCCCAGCACCACGAAAGCCAAGGCGAAGTTTGTGCTGGCGACGGATGGCGCCGATCTCGAAGCTGAAGACCTCATTTCCGGCGAAACTGTCGCCTGCGCCTACAAGGACTTTCCCGATCATTTCGGTTTCTTCCTGCCCCTGGCAGGGATCAGCACCGTCAAGCAAATTCGCGAAAGCGCCTTCGACATCAAGGCTACCGGCCGTCTTAATCGGCTTTATATCGAGCTTCTCAAGGATAATCACGAATGGGGCACCGCCGCGCGCCGCCATGACATGAACCATTTCATGGCGCGGCTGATCTTTTGCTTCTTTGCCGAAGACAC
>LOEV01000093.1 GCA_001516065.1 Alphaproteobacteria bacterium BRH_c36 | reverse complement strand
TAGGTGCCGTCCTTCTGGATGTTGGCGTGGACGCGCTCGTTGATGTAGCGGGACTGGCTGTCGTCGACATATTCGGCGGGCCAGGTCGAGAGCAGGTAGTAATTGAGCGCCGGGCGGCACTTGGCGCAGCCGCCTGAACTCCTCCATTCGAGTTCCTGCATTAGGTCGGGGATGGTCTTGATGGTCTTGGCGACGATGAGGCGGCGCACGTCGGCATGGCCAAGGTCGGTGCATCCGCACATCGGCTTGACGGCGGCGGGATCGTAGGCGTCGCCGAGACTGATGGCGAGGAGCTGCTCGACAAGGCCCGTGCACGTGCCGCACGAGGCGGACGCCTTGGTATGCGCGCGCACGTCATCGACGGACGTCAGACCCTTGTCGACGATCGCCGAGACGATCCGGCCCTTGCAGACGCCGTTGCAGCCGCAGATTTCCGCTTCATCCGGCAAGGCTGCAACGGCCGCCATAGGGTCCAGTTGAGCACCTCCGGCATAGGCTGGCCCGAAGATCAGGCTATCGCGCATTTCGGCGATGTCGGCTGCATCCTTGATCAGCTGAAAGAACCAGCTGGAATCGGAGGTGTCGCCGAACAAGACGGCGCCGATGATCCTGTCGTCCTTCAGAACGAGCCTGCGGTAGACGCCACGGGTGGCGTCACGAAGCACGATCTCCTCGCGGTCGTCGCCATCGGCGAAATCGCCGGCGGAAAACAAATCGACACCGGTGACTTTCAGCCTTGTGGCGAGCGCCTTGTCGACGAAGCCTTTGTCTGGTTTGCCCGCAAGTTCCTGGGCGATGATAGTAGCCTGCTCGTAGAGGGGCGCGACGAGACCGTAGACGTTGCCCTCGAACTCGACGCACTCCCCGACAGCATAGATGTCAGGGTCGGAAGTCAGCATGCGGTCGGTGACGTGGATGCCGCGGCCCGTTTTCAGACCGGCGTCGCTGGCGAGAGTCGTATTGGGCCGGATGCCAACGGCCATGACGACGATGTCGGCCTTGATTTCGGTGCCGTCTTCTAGAGAGACGGCGCGAACACGCGGCGGGCCGAGGCTCGGGTGGGTGGATTTGATTTCTTTGGTGCTGGCCTTGGTGACGACCTTGATGCCGCGGCATTCGAGTTCCCGCTTCAGGAGCTGGCCAGCGGCGGCGTCGAGCTGTCGCTCCATCAGGGTCGGCATCAGATGAACGACGGTCACGTCCATGCCACGCGACTTCAGTCCGGCGGCCGCTTCAAGGCCGAGAAGACCGCCGCCGATGACAACAGCGTGGCCGCCCTGTTCGGCGGCAATCAGCATGGCGTCGACATCGTCGAGGTCGCGGTAGGTGAGAACGCCGGCAAGGTCCTTTCCCGGAACAGGGATGATGAACGGCACCGAGCCTGTGGCGATCAGGAGTTTGTCGTAAGCGGCGCGAGTGCCGTCCTCGGCAGTGACGGTCCTAGCTGTGCGGTCGATTGAGGTAACCTTCTTCCCCTTGTGCAGGGTGAGGCCGTTTTCCTCGTACCAGGCATCGCCGTGGATGACGATTTCTTCGTACTTCTTTTCGCCCGAAAGAACGGGTGACAAGAGGATGCGGTCGTAGTTGGTGCGCGGCTCGGCGTTGAAGATCGTTACTTCAAAGGCGTCGGGAGCGAGTTCGAACAATCGCTCAAGGGCGCGGCCCGGTGCCATGCCGTTGCCGACGACGACAAGTTTCTGCGTCATGATCCGCCTCCGTTTCAGGCCGCCTGGTTTTTTGAAGCTGCTTTGCGCTTGGACTTGATGGCTTCGAGTACCTGCCGGTCGGGGTGGGCGCCGCCCTCGTAGGCGTCGAGGAAGTCGAGGAGTTCCTGGCGGTAGGCGTAGTAATCCGGGTGTTCGAGGAGGGCCCTGCGCGTGCGTGGGCGCGGCAGGTCGACCTCCATGATGTTGCCGATGCGGGCGTTCGGTCCGTTGGTCATCATCACGCAGCGGTCGGCGAGAAGGATCGCCTCGTCGACATCGTGGGTGACGCAGATGGCCGTGACCTTGGTGCGGCTCCAGACTTCCATCAAAAGCTCCTGCAGCTCCCAACGGGTCAGGCTGTCGAGCATGCCGAAGGGTTCATCGAGGAGGAGCAGCTTGGGAGACAGTGCGAAGGCGCGGGCGATGCCGACACGCTGCTTCATGCCGTTGGAAAGATCGCTGGCGAGTTTATCCATCGCGTCCGCTAGGCCGACGCGCTCGAGATAGTAGGACACGACGTCGTCACGCTCGGCGCGGCTGGCGTTGGGGTAAACGCGATCGACGCCTAGCATTACGTTGTCGCGGGCCGACAGCCACGGGAACAACGACGGCGCCTGAAAAACGACGGCGCGGTCGGGACCGGCGGTCGTCACTTCCTTGCCGTCGAGGACGACACCGCCGGAAGAGATGGCGTTCAATCCGGCGGTCATGGACAGGACGGTCGACTTGCCGCAGCCGGAGTGGCCGATGAGTGTGACGAACTCACCCTTGCGCATGATCATGTCGAAGCCGTCGACGACCTTCAGCGGTCCTTTCGGCGTGGGGTAGACTTTGTCGAGCTGGAAAAATTCGAGGTAGCGATGCTCACGCGGCGAATTGGCTGCTTGGGCGTAGGCCTTCGGCAGACTGGGCTTGCGACTGGCGCCGATGTCGATGGGGACGACGTTCGGCAGGACGGTCCTATCGGATGCCTCGGCGGCGCGTTCGGCGCCCATATCGATCAGGTAGCTGGTGACTTCCTGGCGCAGCTTCTGGAAAACCGGATCGGAACTCAGTGTCGTGTGGTTGCGCGGGCGCGCGATATCGACCTTGAATTCTTGTCCCAGGGTTGCGCCCGGACCGACGGTGAGGGGGATGATGCGGTCAGCGAGAAGAATTGCCTCGTCGACGTCGTTGGTGATCAAAACGACGGTCCGCTTGTCCTGCTCCCAGATCTTCTCGATTTCGTCCTGCAGCTTCGACCGCGTCAACGCATCGAGGGCAGATAGCGGTTCGTCGAGTAGGAGGATCTCCGGGCTCATGGCGAGTGCGCGGGCGACCGCGACGCGCTGGCGCATCCCGCCCGACAGCTCAGCTGGGCGGCGATCGGCTGCATGAGCGAGGCCGACCATGTCGATGTAGCGGGTGGTGCGCGCCCTACGCTTGGCTTTCGGTTCCTTGCTAAAGACCTGGTCGACAGCCAAAGCAATGTTGTCGAAGACGGTCAGCCATGGCAACAGGGAGTAGGACTGGAAGACGACGCCACGATCGGGGCCGGGTCCCTTGATCGGCTCGCCCTTGAGCAGCACGTCGCCCGCATCGGGAGATGCCAGCCCCGCGATCGTCGAGATCAGCGTCGTCTTGCCGGAGCCGGAGAACCCCAGGATTGCGACGAACTCCCCCTCTTCGACCGCAAGGTTGATATCTTTGAGGACCTCGGTTTGGGCGTTGCAGTCACCGTAGGATTTACAGACGCCCTTCAGTTCGAGAAAAGCCATTTCGTTGTCCCTCCTCGGATCAGCGCTTGTCGGAATAGGTGAAGGCGACCTGCAGGGCGTAGATCAGCCGGTCGAGAAGGAAGCCAATGAGGCCGATGGTCAGCACCGCGACCATGATCTTGGCGAGTGAACTCGACGAACCGTTCTGGAACTCGTCCCAGACGAACTTTCCAAGGCCAGGGTTCTGCGCCAGCATTTCGGCGGCGATCAGCACCATCCAGCCGACGCCCAGCGAAAGTCGCATGCCGGTGAAGATCAACGGCAGGGCGGAGGGCAGCACGAGTTTGGTGATGGTGCGCGACGTCGGAAGCTGGAGGACGCGACCGACGTTGAGGAGATCCTTGTCGATCGAAGCAACGCCGAGGGCGGTGTTGATGAGCGTCGGCCACAGCGAGCACAGGGTCACCGTGATGGCCGAGATCAGCATCGATTTCGGCATCCATTCGTAGGGCGTCGCGTACGTGGCGGAAACGATCATCGTGACGATCGGCAGCCAGGCAAGAGGGGAGACGGGCTTGAAGATCTGGATCAACGGGTTGAGAGCGCCGCTCACTGTCGGTGACAGCCCCGACATGATGCCGAGGGGAATCGCGATTGCGACGCCGACGAAGAAGCCGATGCCGACTGTCAGCAAGCTCGTCAGGATCTGGTCGAAAAACGTCGGTGCGCCCGTGTAGCTACGTGTCTTGACCTGGTCTTCCTTGCCGGCCGCAATCAACTTGGCGTTGCGCGTATCCTGGCGCTCGTAGAAGGCCGCCTGGCGAGCACGCTCGGCGATATGGTCGTCGTAGAGGTTGCCGGCTTGTTCGAGGACCTGGGCGGGGCCGGGGATGGCGCCGAGGGAGGTCTTGACCTGCGGTGCATAGTAGGCCCAAGCGGCGACGAACAAGGTGATGCCGATGAGCGGCACGACGAGCTTTTGCCAGAGTTCGCGCAGGTTTTCCCTGGGATTGTCGCCGAGGCAAAGCCTCACCAGTGGCACGATGAAGCCGAGGCCGAAGACCCCGAGCATTCCAGCCGAACTATTCAGTTTCTGGTAAAACTTTTCGAGGCGCTTCCTGCGTGCTTCTTCGTTTGTCGTCTCGATGTAGTCGGTTACGGCAGCCATGGTTCTCTCCGGTTCGTCTCGGCTGGTCGGTCGGGGAAACGGCGGCGGGCCCCCATTTCGCCTGATGTGCGCGCGTGTGCGCGGACCGATTGGAAATCAGTTGCTGACGATGGAAGTGCCTTCGACCTTTTCCTTGCCCTTGAGGCCAATCTTCAGGCTGTCGAGGTAGGCATTCGGCTTTTTGCCGTCGTAGGGGATCTGGTCGATGAAGTCGGAGGCGGGAACCGGCGGGCGGAAACCGTCAGTGCCGTAGGGGAAGTCGGTCTTCTCGACTTTGCCGTCCGCGATCAGCATCTCGGCGGCCTGCATGTAGATGTCCGGGCGGTAGACAGATTTGGCCGTCTCCAGATACCACTCGTCGGATTTGCCTTCGGCGATCTGGCCCCACCGGCGCATCTGGGTGAGGTACCAGATGGCATCCGAGTAGTAGGGGTAGGTCGCGAAGTAGCGGTAGAAGACGTTGAAGTCAGGCACTTCGCGCTTGTCGCCCGTCTCGTATTCGAAGGTGCCTGTCATCGAGTTGGCGATGACCTTTTCGTCGGCGCCGACATATTCTGGCCGCGAGAGAATCTTCACGGCTTCGAGGCGGTTGGCATTGTTGTTTTCGTCAAGCCACTTGGCGGCGCGGATCAGCGCTTTCGTCAGTGCCAGCGTGGTGTTCGGATATTTCTGGGCGAACTCCTTGGTGATGCCGAACACCTTCTCGGGGTTGTTCTTCCAGATCTCGTAGTCGGTGATGACGGGAACCCCGATCCCCTTGAATACGGCGGCCTGGTTCCAAGGTTCGCCAACGCAGTAGCCATGGATGGTGCCGGCTTCGAGGGTCGCTGGCATCTGCGGCGGCGGAGTTACCGAAAGGAGCGCCTTCGCCTGGATGGTGCCTGAGGTATCGGTTGGCGAATAATAGCCAGGGTGGATGCCACCTGAAGCCAGCCAGTAGCGCAGTTCGTAATTGTGGGTGGAGACGGGGAACACCATGCCCATCTTGAAAGCCTTGCCCTCGTCGGCGAACTTTTCTATGACCGGCTTCAGGGTCTCGGCCTTGATCGGATGTACGGGCTTGCCGTCAGGGCCTTTGGGAATGTGCGGCTTCATCAGTTCCCAGACCTCGTTCGAGACGGTGATGCCGTTGCCGTTGAGGTCCATCGAGAAGGGCGTGATGATGTGGGCCTTGGTGCCGAAGCCGATGGTTGCGGCAAGCGGCTGGCCGGCCAGCATGTGGGCGCCTTCGAGTTCGCCGGTGATGACGCGGTCGAGCAGCACCTTCCAGTTGGCCTGCGCTTCAAGCGTTACGAACAGGCCTTCGTCCTCGAAGTAGCCTTTCTCCTTGGCGACCGCGAGCGGAGCCATGTCGGTCAGCTTGATGAAGCCGAATTTGAGTTCGTCCTTTTCGACGGCGAGTAACTCGGCCTTCGCGCTGCTGACGGCGAGCGCGGCCAGAACCGCCATCGCGCCGGTCAAAGCGACGAGAAAGCGCCGCATCGGATCGGCATAACCGCTTAAGGTTCTGCTCTTCATTCGTTTCTCCTGCCGTTGTGTTCGCCGCATCGAGCGAACCGGACTGTTCGAGGCCAAAAACAAAAAACGCCGCGCGCAAATTGGAAGACGGAACCGTCTTCCTCCCTTGCGGCGGCGTTGCCGGAGCCCGCGAACGGGCGATGTGTTTTTGGGGACCTTCGTTGGCCTCACGAAGAGGTATCGCAGGAACCGTGCCAAACGTTCGCTAGTATTCCGGTTCTGACATTTGCTTCCCTGTGCGGCGAACTACGGAGCAAATGTCAGAACCATACGGAACACTAGCAACTCTATGATTCTAGTGTAGCTTTTGCACCTAGCGTTTGGTTTCGAGTCCAGCCGCAAGCGAGTACCAAACGTCAGGTGCGCTATACTTGTGCAGCATCTCGTGTGTTTTCAGGGCCATAGGCCGCGAAGCCGAATGGGCTGAAGGTGCTACTGATCGGCTCCAGGTGCTCAAAGATCAGCCGGTCGGCCTGCAAATTGTGCACTGCAACCGGTCAAGGTTCTGCTTGCGTTGATGCAGCGAGCGCCGTCACGATTCCCGCCCGGAGAAGCCGGCAATATAGGCCGACAGGCGGTCGGGATCGAAGACCTTGTTATCAAAAAAGGTATCCGGCCCAAGACGCAGATGACCGCTCGTCGAACCAACGGGCGTCGGGCCTTGCAAGGTGCCCTCGACCTTTGCGTTGGCGGAAGGAATTGCGATGCCGAGCGGCTTCAAGGCGGAGCGGTAGATATCGGGCCGGTAGGTCTTGCGGGCGACGAGTTCTGCCGCCTCGCCGGGAAGGGCCTGCCCCCACCGGACCATCTGGCTGTAGAACCAAAGTGCCTGACTGGTCCACGGGAAGGTTGCCGCATTGGAAGCGAAGCTGAGGAAGCCTTCGATGGGATGCAGCGTACCGTCGCCGGCTTTAAGGCGGCGGGCAAGACAGGGGCGGATCAGCTCGATGCTTTGTGCGACGTAGCAGTCTTGCGTAAGGAGACGAGCGAGTTCATCCTGGTTTTCCGACTGATCGCACCACTCGGCCGCGCGGTAGACCGCGCGCACAAGGGCCTCAACGCAGTCGGGGTTTTGCTCGGCCCAGGCAGCGCGGACGCCAAGGACCTTCTCGGGACTGTTGCGCCAGATATGTGCGTTGGTTGTCAAAATCACTCCCGCACCGTCGTTGGCGGCGACGGTTCCCCAGGGTTCGCCGGCGCAGAACCCATCGATGTGACCGCTGGCCAGTGCGGCCGGCATCAAAGACGGGGGAACGACGATAAGATCGACGTCGCGTCCGGGCATGATGCCGCGAGAGGCAAGCCAGTAGGCAAGTTCGTAATGGTGCGCGGAATGAGGATGGACGATGCCGAGCTGCAACTGCGGCAGGCGGTCGGCGCGGTTTTCGACGACATTCGCCAGCGCATCAATGGCGGCAGTGGCATCGAAATCGTTGGACTGCATATGCCGGGAAAGACTGCGCCATAGAGCCGTCGAAACGGCAATCGAATTGGCACCAGTACCAAGCGCCATCGGCACCACCATCGGCGTCGGCAAAGGGCCAAGACCGAGGTTTGCAGCCACCGGCATCGGCGCGAGGATGTGGGCTGCATCGAAATGGGAGACCGCAAGCTTGTCGCGGACGGTGGCCCAGGAGGTTTCCCGCGACAGCGTGAGCTTTACGCCCTCGGCTTCGGCGAAACCAAGTTCGCAAGCGGCAACGAGGGGAGCGCAATCGACCAGCGGTATGAACCCCGCCCGGACCTCGCACCGCGGATTGATCATTTGCCTTCCTCCCCGCCGAGCAGGCCGGCGGCGAGCACGAGGCTGTCGGCGATTTCGGCCATACGCCGGTTCTGATTCATGGCCGTCTTGCGCAGAAGCGCATAGGCATCGGGTTCGCTGAGGCCGCGGGTCTTGATCAGGATGGCCTTGGCTTTCTCGATGACCTTGCGGTCGGCGAGTTGCGTCTTGGCGTCTTCGAGTTCCCGCTTCAGGCGCTCGAAAGCCTTGAAGCGGATCATCGCCGTTTCAAGAATGGAGCGGACGCGTTCTTTTTTCAGTCCGTCAACGACGTAAGCCGATACGCCAGCCTCGATGGCCGCCTCAATCGAGGCCTGGTCGGAATGCTCGACAAACATCGCGATCGGGCGCTTGACGGCGCGCGACACCTCAAACATGTGCTCGAGCACATCGCGGTTGGGGTTTTCGAGGTCGATGAAGATGACGTCGGGGTCGATCTCGACGATGCGGCGGAGCAGTTGTGTGGTGTCGGGAAGCACGGTGACGCGCACGTCTCCGGGGCCGCTGAGGCCGTCCTCTATAATCGAGGCGCGGATGCGGTTTTCGTCGATGATCAAAATGTGCAGTGGCTGCTCGGACATGGCCGCATCTTGTGTGCGCCGCACAAAAATCACAAGCCGAGGACCGCGGATGAGGTGCATTTAACCAGCTGGCGCGATTTTGGTGCCCTTACACGCGTCCTGCGGTTTGGAACGCTTCGATGCAGCCGCGACACCATCGGGCGGTCGCGAGGCGGCGGGGGAGAGAAAAGGCGTCAGCGGTGCGCAATGGCCGCAGCCGGAGGGCGCGCGATCTTGACATTCGTCAATGATCACGCAGTCGATCGAGCTGAAAATCCCGCTTTCATCGAACGGCTCAGCCTGTGAGTCCAATGGACCTTGCGATTGCGAAATTCGCTGGGGACTTGAGTTCAATCCAGGCCAGCTTCGCAACCGGGACACGCGCGTGAAACCATCAGGGACCAGGATCTTATGGCTTATCGGCGGGTCGGGCCTGCTCGTCATCCTGCTGTTGAGCGCGGTAATCCCGAAATCCAGTGAGCAATCACTTGCCGTCCAATCGACTTTGCCGCCGATGGCTGGAGCCTACGAGGTGACGCTGCGGGAGATCGATGATTACAAGACGGTATATGCAAGCGTGCGCAGTCGCGACAGGGTCGAGGCCCGCGTGCGGATACAGGGAACTATTGCCGAGCTAACGGTGAAGGAAGGACAGTCAGTCAATGCCGGCGATGTGCTGGCCCTGATTGCCGACCAGAAGATAACGTTGAAGCTGCATGGGCTCGATGCACAGATCAAGGGCGCACGCTCGCGCTTGGCGGCGGCGCAGTCCGATGTGGAACGTGCAAAGGAACTGTTGAGTCGCGGCGTCGCACCACAGGCCCGCTACGATCAACTGAAGGCCGCCTACGATAGCGCTGTCAACGAACTTGCGTCCGCCGAGGCCGATCGCGCGGTCGTCGCCCGGCAACTGGAAGAGGGGCAGGTTCTAGCGCCGGCTGAGGGGCGCGTCCTGCGCGTGCCGGTGACCGTCGGGACGGTGATGATGCCGGGGGAAAGCGTGGCGACGATTGCCGCCAACGCCTACCTGCTGCGCATCGAACTGCCCGAGCGGCATGCCCGGTTCCTGAAGCTGGGCGATAAAATCAGGATTGGAGCGCGCGGGCTGTCGCAGGATCAAGAACCGATCGGCGAAGGTGAAATCGTCCGGGTCCTGCCCGAACTCGAAAACGGCAGGGTCATTGCCGATGCGCAGGCCGATGCTCTGGGCGATTACTTCGTGGGCGAGCGGGCACTGGTCTGGATCTCGGCTGGAAAACGCCAAACCATCGTTATTCCGAAAGCGTTGGTCTTCTCGCGCTACGGCATCGACTATGTCCGCCTGGCGCGCGAGGGGGAGACCCCGATGGACGTCGTCGTGCAACCGGGCGGCGCAGTGAGGCTGGACGACGGCACGGAAGGAATCGAGATTCTTTCCGGTCTCAATGCCGGCGACGTGCTGGTGCAGCCATGAACCTTGGTGTCTCCGGCTGGCTGACGCGGTTGTCCATCGCTTCGCCCCTAACCCCGCTATTTCTGCTGGCGGCGCTGGCCCTCGGCTTTCTTGCTCTGGCCGGGTTGCCGCGCGAAGAGGAGCCGCAGATCTCGGTTCCGTTGGTGGACATTTCAGTCCGTGCGGACGGCCTCAAGGCGCCTGATGCCGTCAAGCTCATCACCGAGCCGCTGGAGACCATCATCAAAGCGATCAACGGCGTCGAGCACGTTTATTCGAACACGGTGGACGACCGGGTTCTCGTTACCGCGCGTTTCCTGGTCGGAACGAGTTCGGACGACGCGGTTCTGCGCGTGCATGACAAGGTGCGCGCCAACCTCAATCGCATACCCACCGGAATTCCCGAACCGCTGATCGTCGGCCGCGGCATCGACGATGTCGCCATCGTCACGCTGACGCTCGCGCCCAAGCCGGGGGCGGAGCGCTTCCAGGACAATGCTCTCTACCACATCGCTGAAAACCTGCAGGTGGAGCTAGCGAAGCTCGAAGATGTCGGGCTTTCCTACATCGCCGGCGGGCGGCCCGACCAGATCCGTGTCGAGCCCGATCCGCAACGGCTGGCACTCTACGGCATCACGCTTGCGCAACTAATCGGCAAGGTCAGGGAGGCCAACCGTTCGTTTCTCGCCGGCCGCATCCGCGACCGCAACGTCGCCATTCCCGTCGTCGCCGGACAGACGCTCGACGGCATCCCCGATATCGGGCTGTTGCTGTTGACATCGCGCGATGGCCGGCCGGTCTATGTGCGCGACGTCGCCAACGTTACCGTCGGCGCCAAGCCGCTCGAAAGCCGCGCCTGGCATTACCGCAAACTGCCGTCGGGCGAACTCAATCGCGTGCCCGCCGTCACGCTGGCTTTTGCAAAGCGTTCGGGCGCCAACGCGGTGGAGATTGCGCGGCGCATCGAAGAGCGCCTCCATCAACTTGAATCCAAGCTCGTTCCATCCGACGTCGAGGTCGTGGTGACGCGCAACTACGGAGAGACAGCCAACGAAAAGGCCGACGAACTCCTCTTCCATCTGGCGCTCGCGACAGGCAGCATCGTCCTGCTGGTCGTGTTTTCGATCGGCTGGCGCGAGGGAATGGTAGTCGCCGTCGTCATACCGATCACGATCCTGCTGACGCTATTCGCGTCTTGGATGATGGGCTACACGATCAACCGCGTCAGCCTTTTTGCGCTCATTTTTTCAATCGGTATTCTTGTCGATGACGCCATCGTGGTGATCGAGAATATTTCCCGGCATTGGGCGATGGACGATGACCGGCCGCGGATGCAGGCTGCCATCGAGGCGGTCGCGGAGGTCGGCAATCCGACCATCATTGCGACGCTGACCGTCGTCGCGGCATTGCTGCCGATGTTGTTCGTGTCGGGACTGATGGGTCCCTATATGAGCCCGATCCCGGCGAACGCGTCGGCCGCGATGGTCTTGTCGTTCTTCATCGCGGTCATGGTGACGCCGTGGCTGATGATGAAGTTCGGCAGCGCTGCGGGACATGGCGGCACTGCGGAACATGGCGGCGCGGCTCAGCACGGCGAAGCTCATGAGGCGGACTGGATTGCTCGCAGCTATATCGCCATGGCGAGCCCGGTCATCGCCACCCGCCGCGCATCATGGATTTTCCTGGTTGTGGTGGCGGTGGCGACGCTCGCTTCGCTGCTGCTGGTCGTGTTCAAGATGGTGACGGTGAAGCTCCTGCCGTTCGACAACAAGTCGGAGATGCAGGTGGTGTTCGACCTGCCTCGCGGCACCTCGCTTGAGGCGACCGACCGCGCCCTGAGTGAAGCGGTGGATCGTCTTGCCGGGCTGGAGGAAGTGGCCTCGGTGCAGAGTTATGCAGGTACCGCGGCGCCCTTCAACTTCAACGGACTCGTGCGGCACTATTACCTTCGTTCCGAGCCCCAGCAGGGCGACCTGCAGATCAATCTGTTGGACAAGGGCGAGCGCACCCGGACCAGCCATGAAATCGCTTTGGAGATTCGGACGCGCCTGAAGGGACTGCCGTTGCCGGAGAATTCGTCGGTCAAGGTCGTCGAGGTGCCGCCCGGCCCTCCGGTTCTGGCAACGCTTCTGATGGAAGTCTATGGGCCCAATGCCGAGACACGGCGCGAGGTGGCCACGCGTGTGCGCGCTCTCTACAGACAAGTGCCCTTCATCGTCGACGACGACGACAGCTTCGGGGTACGCTCGCCGCGTCTGCGGGTTGCGATCGACCAGAACAATCTCGAGTTCCACCACGTCGAGGAACGCGATGTCTACGACACCATCGAGGCTTATCTGAGCGGTGTTCCGGTGGGGTACTCCCACAAGGGCGGCGGTCGCCACCCCGTCGAAATCGCCGTACAGCTGCCGAAGTCGAAGCTCGCCATCTCGGCTGCAACGCTCTCGACTCCGGTCGCAGCCAATGCGTTACCGGGCGGGCGCAGCATCGTCGAACTCGGCGATGTGGTTTCGGCAAAGGCCGAGCGAGCGTCCTTTCCGGTGTTTCGTCGCAACGGGCGCGATGCCGAAATGGTCACTGGAGAACTCGCGGGCGCATTCGAGGCGCCGATCTACGGCATGCTGGCGGTGCAGGAGCTCATCGAGAATGCCGATTGGGGGAGCTTCGGGCAGCCGGAAATCCGCTATCATGGTCAGCCGCTCGATCAAACCCGGCCCGTGCTGCTGTGGGATGGGGAATGGGAGGTTACCTACGTCACGTTCCGCGACATGGGGGCCGCATTCGCCGTTGCGATCCTGGCAATCTATATCCTCGTCGTCGGGCAGTTCGGCTCGTTCAAGCTGCCGCTCGTCATCCTGACGCCAATTCCCCTGACGCTGATCGGCATCATGATCGGGCATTGGCTGTTTGGCGCTGCCTTCACGGCGACCTCGATGATCGGCTTCATCGCGCTGGCCGGCATCATCGTGCGCAACTCCATCCTGCTTGTCGATTTCATCCGCCACAGCCGGGACGCGGAAAAGCCTCTCAGGCAGGTGCTGCTCGAAGCGGGCGCCATACGCTTCCGGCCGATCCTGCTGACGGCTCTGGCGGCGATGATCGGCGCGGTCGTCATCCTGTTCGACCCGATCTTCCAAGGGCTGGCGATTTCTTTGCTGTTCGGCCTGGCGTCGTCGACGCTGCTGACCGCTCTCGTCATTCCGGCAATCTACGTGGTGCTGCGCGATGACGGCCGTGCCTATCCGACGCCGGCATGATAGGGGCGACGCCAGCTCCGAGCGTAAGACCAGGTGAACAGTCCGCCTTCAGTCTGGCTATTTTGGGTTCAGTTGCACCATGGTTCAGCGCCAGAACCCCTCGTTCCCGACCAGCGACCGATCTTCGGCGGTGTCGCCGCCGACGACGCAGGTGCCGCGCTCGGGAGCGTCGCGGGTTTTGCATCATGCGTGCGACTGAAGCATTATGGTCCTTGTTCTGCTTTGTTCGGTGCAAGCGTAGGGATTTCAATGACCACCATGAACCTGGACTTTCACATGGCGCTATTTTGCGACTTCGAGAACGTCGCGCTTGGTGTGAGAGACGCCAAGATTCCGAAGTTCGATATGACGCTGGTGCTTGAGCGTTTATTGCTAAAGGGCAGCATCGTCGTCAAGAAGGCTTATTGTGATTGGGATCGATACAAAGAATTCAAGCAGGCCATGCACGACGCCGCCTTCGAACTCATCGAGATTCCCCACACGCGGCAGTCCGGCAAGAACTCCGCCGACATCCGGATGGTCGTCGACGCACTCGACCTTTGCTACACCAAAGAGCACATCAATACGTTTGTGATCATCAGTGGCGATTCGGACTTTTCGCCATTGGTGAGCAAACTGCGCGAGAACGCCAAGACGGTCATAGGAGTCGGCGTCAAGAACAGCACCTCGGATCTGCTGATGAACAACTGCGACGAGTACATCTTCTACGATGACCTTGCGCGCGCGGACGCATCGACCAAGTCGCGGGCCCGGCGTCCGACAAAGAAAAAAACGGCAGCCGAAGCGAAGCCTGCCAAGGCGGTGGTGGCGACGGACAAGGCTGAGGCTACAAAAGAAGCCGGCACGGAAGCAGACCGGCGTGACCAAGCTATCGAGTTCGTCCTGGAGACAACCGAAGGGCTCTTTGCCGAAGGCGTCGACCGGGTGTGGGGATCAATGGTCAAACAGACCCTAAAGCGGCGACGCCCTGGATTCAACGAGGCCTTTTACGGCTTCCGGTCTTTCAGCGACTTACTGGAGGAAGCAGAAGACCGCGGCTTCCTAGAGCTTGAGCCGGACGAGCGCTCCGGAGGCTATATCATCCGTGCCGTGCGACGCGACGAGTGATACCGAATGGGTCGGCGAGCGGTTGTCCGCTGCCGGGAGGTCATTTCGCTGGGCGCCATTCGAACGAGCAGCTCGAACCCGTGACTGTAGAGATGCACCCAAATCGGCCGCCGGCTAGTGTGATGATTCAGAAGTTCGCTAACACCTGCGGCTAGGTTCAGAGCGAACTTCTGAACCTGAATCACACTAGCAATTTTCTGATTCTAGTGCCCCTTTGTCTCCGAAGTTCGCTCGA
>LOEV01000092.1 GCA_001516065.1 Alphaproteobacteria bacterium BRH_c36 | reverse complement strand
ACGAGGTTGCGGCTATGATGCGATTTTGGCGCGACGGGCCATTAGTGTGCTTTCGTCAGGCTGAACGGTCTTTAGACTCCACTCGAAGCGGCAAATTCTCTAATCATCGGACCATGAAGCGCCCACTCAACTGGATAATCGGCACGGCTGCCGTCGTATTCTGGATCTTTGCCTTCGGTTTCATCCTGTTCGCCGTCGATGTGATGCGCGTTCCGGAGACGACGGCGCGGCGCGCGGACGGCATCATCGTGCTGACCGGCGGGCAACTGCGCATCAAGGCTGGACTTGAGCTGCTCAAGAACGGTCGCGCGAAAAGGCTGCTGATTACGGGCGTCAACCCGCAAACCAAAATGGCTGATATCGTGCGTATCGCCGGTGGCGAGTCGAGAAACCTCAAGTGCTGCGTCGACCTGGGGTATGAGGCACTGAACACGCAGGGAAACGCGGACGAAGCCAGGGCGTGGGCCGCGGAGCACGGCTTCATGTCGCTGATTGTGGTGACCTCCAGCTATCACATGCCGCGCAGCCTGATGGAGCTCAACGGACGCTTGCCGGAGATCGAGATCATCCCGCATCCTGTCATCCCCCAAGGATTCCGCGATAACGCCTGGTGGCTCGACGCAAAGACTGCGCGCGTACTTTTATCAGAATATATCAAATTGTTCCCGGCTGCCGTGCGGCTGGTTGCAATGCGCGCGTTTTCAGGCGAGACCCGTGCGACCGGCAACAATGCTGCCGCCCGCTCCACGGGAGCGTTGTAGCTTCTTCTCAATACGGGAGCGCCGATGGTCCGTTCGATCGCCTTCGTTGCCGTCTTCTACATCAACACTGCAGTCTTCCTGTTATTCGGATCCCCTCTGTTGTTTGCGCCAAGAAGCTGGGCAATGGCGGGCCTCAGGGCGCATGCGCGTACCTCGTTGTGGTGGATGCGACGCATCGTTGGGACGGGCATGGAGGTGCGGGGGCTCGAAAACCTCCCCGAGGGACCTGCTCTGATCGCTGCCAAACACCAATCGGCCTGGGATACGTTTGCTCTGATCCCGCTGTTGCGCGATCCGGCGATGATCATGAAGGCGGAGCTCGGCTCGATACCGTTCTACGGCTGGTTCTCGCGCAAGTTCGAACACATCCTGGTGCGGCGCGACAAGGCCGCCGCCGCCCTGCGCCAGATGATCGCTCAAGCGCGCGATCGCGCCAGCCAGAACCGGGATATCGTTATCTTCCCGGAAGGGACGCGGCGGCCGGCTGGGGCGCCACCCGACTATAAGTCCGGCGTGCTTGCGCTCTACGACGGCCTGGAGCGGCCGTGCGTTCCGGTGGCGCTCAATTCGGGGATGTACTGGCCGAGAGGCACGCTTCTCAAGCGTTCGGGCACCGTCGTCGTCGAAATCCTGGAGCCGATCCCGCCCGGCCTGCCGCGCGCTGAATTTCGTAGGCTGCTGATCGAGCGGATCGAAACGGCGTCCGAAGCGTTGCGCCAAGAGGCGCTCGGTGACATTGGCGGCGCAACAAAAGCAACCGACTGCTCCACGCCTCATGGGAACAAAAATAAAACTTAACAAGAACATTAGTTGACTGACGGGGCTGCAGACGGCATAGTCATGGGTATGTGGCAGGCTCATGGACACGCGTCTGCCAAGAACACGGCGCCCGGAAAGCGGACGAAGCAGTGATGATCCCTATCGCAGAAGAAATCTGGAACCTGAAATACCGGCTGCGCGAGCCCGACGGCGGTTCCCTCGATCAATCGATCGATGACACATTCTGGCGCGTGGCGCGGGCTGCTGCTTGCGCAGAACCAGGCGGAAAGCGCGTGCGTGAGGCGTGGGCCAAGAAATTCCACGCCGCGATAGCCGATTTCGGATTCCTGCCCGGCGGGCGAATCCTCGCCGGCGCCGGGTCCAAACGCAACGTCACCCTCTTCAACTGCTTCGTCATGGCAGCGGTGCCCGATGATCTCAGCGGCATATTTGACGAAGTGCGCAAGGCGGCGCTGACGATGCAGATGGGCGGCGGCATCGGAGTCGACTTTTCGACGCTGCGCCCCCGCGGGGCGCTCGTTCGCAGTATCGGGGCGGATGCCTCCGGGCCGGTCAGTTTCATGGACGTGTGGAACGCAATGTGCCGCACGATCATGTCGGCTGGCGCGCGGCGCGGGGCCATGATGGCAACGCTGAGGGCCGATCATCCCGACATCGACGAGTTCATCGAGGCAAAGAGCAGCGCCGGCCAATTGACGAATTTCAATCTGTCGGTGCTGGTCCCGGACGCGCTGATGACGGCGGTTGCCTGTGATGACGACTGGGACCTCGTGTTCGATGGCAAGGTCTACCGGTCGGTCAAGGCGCGCGATCTGTGGGAACGGATCATGCGGGCCACCTACACGAATTCCGAGCCGGGCGTTATCTTCATCGACAGGATCAACGCTGCCAACAATCTCGCCTACTGCGAGACGATTCACGCGACAAACCCGTGCGGGGAGCAGCCACTGCCGCCTTACGGGGCGTGCCTGCTTGGCGCACTCAATCTGACCGTCTTCGTGCGCGATCCCTTCACCGACCGCGCCAGCCTTGATCTCGAGGCGCTCGCCGGGCGAACGGCGATCGCGGTGCGGCTGCTCGACGATGTCATCGACGTATCGCTCTATCCGCTGGCGGAGCAAAAGAAGGAAGCGCTGTCAAAGCGGCGGATGGGACTGGGCGTCACCGGACTGGCCGATGCGCTCATCATGTGCGGCCAGACGTACGGCAGCGCGCAGGCCGTGCAAGCCGCTGCCGCGTGGATGCAGACGATCCAGGAGACTGCGTATAGGACCAGCGCCGGACTTGCCGTGGAGAAGGGTGTTTTCCCGCTGTTCGACAAGGACAAAATTCTCTCAGCGCCAATGATTGCGAAGCTGAGCCCCGACATCGGAAAAGCCATTGCCGAAAAAGGCCTGCGCAACGGTTGCCTGACGACGATTGCCCCAACGGGCACGATCTCGCTCCTTGCCGGCAATGTTTCGAGCGGCATCGAACCGGTCTTCGATTTCGTCTATTCGCGCCGTGTGCTGGAAGCCGACGGCAGTCATCGCAGTGAGCGGGTAGAGGATTATGCCCATGCGCTCTTCAGGCAACTCCACCCTGGTGCAGCGGAACTTCCCCCGTATTTCGTACGCGCCGGCGACCTTGCGCCCGAGGCCCACTTGAAAATGCAGGCGGCCCTGCAGAACTACGTCGACAGTTCGATCTCAAAAACCGTCAACTGTCCGGAGGATCTGGGCTTCGCAGACTTCAAGGGTATCTATAAGCAGGCCTACGACCTGGGTCTCAAGGGGTGCACGACCTACCGTCCCTCGCCCTTGCGGGGAGCGGTTCTTTCGCCGCTTCCAGATGCGGGCGAACCCGGCGGTGGCGGAGACGATCAAATTGAAGACGTTGCGCCGATCGAAGCACGCGGAAGGCCCTCGAGCGGCGATCCGGCAGCGGCGACGCCGGGTGCCGGCAGGGCCGCTGAAGTCGTCTATTTATCGAAACCGCTGGCGCGCGAACCGATCCTGCACGGGGCGACGTACAAGCTCAAATGGCCCGGCAGCGATCATGCTCTCTACGTCACCATCAACGACATCGAACGCGGCGGAAGGTGGCGACCCTTCGAGGTGTTCATAAATACCAAGAGCCTTGAGCATTATGCCTGGACGGTGGCACTGACGCGAATGATCTCGGCGGTGTTCCGGCGGGGCGGCGACGTCACGTTCGTTGCCGAGGAACTGCAGGCGATCTTCGACCCGCAAGGTGGGCGGTGGATCGCAGGGCGCTATGTACCGAGCCTACAGGCGGCAATCGGTGAAATAATCGAACAGCACATGAAGCGCATCGGATTTCTCGCCAATGATGAATCCGCTGAAGTTGAGCCTTCGCGGGTGGCTTCGGTAAGCGCCGCCGAGCCGCCGCAGAATCACGATGGACCGCGCAGCGGCAGCAGGCGCGGACACGGTGCAACGCCTTCTGCGCTTGAATATGCCGAGGTCCGTGACGGGATCGACCGGCTGCGCCAATGTCCACGCTGCGGCACGACTGGCTATGTGCGCCGGGAAGGCTGCTGGACGTGCGAACGCTGCGGGTTTTCCCAATGCGACTAGTGTTCCGGTTCTGACATTTGCTTCCCCCTGCTGCCAGGTTCGGAGCAAATGTCAGAACCATAAGGAACACGAGCAACACTATGATTCTAGTGTAGCTTTTGCACCTGACGTTTGGTTTCGAGTCCAGCCGCTAGCGGGTACCAAACGTCACGTGCGCTACACTAGTGAGGCGTCGCGCCTTAATTGACCGGCGGTGCGGCGAGGCCGGTGTCAATGAAGGCGTGATAAACGCCTCACTATGTCATTGATGTTGCTAGTGGCCATCATGTCGCGCCTAAATCGAACGAGGTTGCGGCTACTGTGCGATTTAGGCGCGACGGGCCACTAGAACTGAACATGCTCTGGAGCGGACGCAACCGTTCATGGAACCCGGCGGGTGGTTAACGGTTCTTTAACCGGTAACGGGTTGATTCGGAGATATCGTCGCTTGGAACTTGCGGCGGTTGCAGCGGCCCAGGCCTTCATGATGCAGATCAATTCTGGCAGAAGTTCCCGAATTTCTCTGGAATTCGTCCGTAAGCACGATGTATGATTTTTAGTGCAGCGTTCCAGCCTAGCCGATTGGCGGCGGGAACCGAGTGAGGCGGCGATGTGTGCGCAGGTTCTTAAGTTCCGGTCGATCAAAGCGGATTCAGTTTCCGGCGGGAAGCCCGCGGGCGAAAAAACTGGCGACCAGCGTTCAGGCCCGGTCTCGACTGCCGATTCCTCGGCGCAGCAGTTCTGGATAGGTGCCTCGGGGGCCCGCTACATCCATACCATTCACAGCCTGCTCTACTGTCCCGAATTACCGGCGGTCAATTATCTGCTCGTCCGCCGTGATAGCTTAGGCGTGCAAACGGTTCTCGCCGCCGGCCATACGGCACATTACGCGCCTTCGCTGAACCTCGCAGAAATCCGCAGGCACGGCGCAACGCTCGGTGCTAACGAGGTTCACGTGCATATGCTCGCTGACAACGTGTCGAGCGCCAAGGTGATCGAGCAGGACCTAAAAGCGGCCCAACTGGCAGGCACACTTCCGCCAGCGTCTTCATCGAAGCATTAATCTGTCGCCGTAATCCCGGACTGTGTCGCCGCCGCAGGTGGCGTCGCATCGTCAACCGGTGATCCCGCGTCGTGCGCGATCGTCGTTTAAGCCGGTACGCGGATCAGTTGTCATCCATCTTGAGGGCGGCGATGAAGGCTTCCTGCGGGATTTCCACCTTGCCGAATTGGCGCATCTTCTTCTTGCCGGCCTTCTGCTTGTCGAGCAGCTTGCGCTTGCGGGTGATATCGCCGCCGTAGCACTTCGCCAGAACGTCCTTCCTGAGCGCGCGGATGGTCTCGCGGGCGATGATGCGACCGCCGATCGCCGCCTGCACCGGGATCTGGAACATGTGCTGCGGGATCAGCTCTTTCAGCTTTTCGCACATTACCCGGCCACGGCTTTCCGCGCGGCTGCGGTGGACGATCATCGAGAGAGCATCGACGGGCTCGGCATTGACGAGTACCGACATCTTAACGAGATCGCCCGGCTCGTAGCCGATCAGCTGATAATCGAAGGAGGCATAGCCCTTCGAGATCGATTTCAGACGGTCGTAGAAGTCGAACACCACCTCGTTGAGCGGCAGTTCGTAAACGGCGAGTGCCCGGCTACCGGCATATGTCAGGTCCTTCTGGCGTCCACGGCGATCCTGGCAAAGCTTCAGTACCGGGCCAAGGTACTCGTCGGGCACCATGATCGTCGCCTTGATCCAAGGCTCCTCGATGCGATCAATCTTCATGGGATCGGGCATGTCCGCAGGGTTGTGCATCTCAATCACCGAGCCGTCGGTCATGTGCAGGTTGTAGACCACGGATGGCGCCGTCGTGATAAGATCGAGGTTGAACTCCCGCTCGAGACGTTCGGTGATGATCTCGAGGTGCAACAGGCCGAGAAAGCCGCAGCGGAATCCAAACCCGAGGGCTGCCGAACTCTCCGTCTCGAAGGAGAAGCTTGCATCGTTGAGGCGCAGACGGCCCATGGCTTCGCGGAGGTCCTCGAAGTCGGCGGCATCGACTGGGAACAGTCCGCAGAACACCACGGGCTGGGCAGGACGGAAGCCCGGCAGCGGCTCGGCGCACGGTTTCTTGTCGTCCGTCACGGTGTCGCCGACGCGGGTATCGGCGACTTCCTTGATGCCCGCGGTGAAAAAGCCGATTTCGCCGGGACCAAGTTCCGGCAGCATCTCCTGCTTGGGCCGAAAGACGCCGACCCGCTCCACCGGGTGTACGGCACCCGTCGACATCAGCTTGACCTTCTGTCCCTTCCTGAGCACGCCGTCGATGATGCGGACGAGCACGATGACGCCCAGGTAGGCGTCATACCAGCTGTCGACCAGCATGGCTTTCAGCGGCTTCGTTGCATCGCCCTTTGGCGGAGGCAGCCGCTCGACAATGGCCGCCAATACCGCCTCGACGTTGAGACCGGTCTTGGCCGAGATCGGCACGGCTTGTGAAGCATCCAGACCGATCACGTCCTCGATCTGCTCCCTGACCCGGTCAACATCGGCCGCGGGAAGATCAACCTTGTTGAGAACCGGCAAGATTTCCAAGTCGATGTCGAGGGCGGTGTAGACGTTGGCCAGCGTCTGGGCTTCAACGCCCTGGGAGGCATCGACCACCAGAACAGCACCCTCGCAGGCGGCGAGCGAGCGGGAGACCTCATAGGCAAAATCGACGTGGCCGGGGGTGTCCATCAGGTTCAGCTGATAGGTCTCGCCATCGGTGTGCTGATAGTTGAGGCGCACGGTCTGCGCCTTGATGGTGATGCCGCGCTCGCGCTCGATATCCATTGAATCGAGCATCTGCTCCTTCATCTCACGGGCGGTCGCGCCGCCGGTCAGCTGGATGAGCCGGTCCGACAAGGTGGACTTGCCGTGATCGATATGGGCGATGATGGAGAAATTGCGAATGTGTGATGTGTCGGTCATGGAGCGCTCATTTACACCACGGCGGAGCCAACGCCTAGCACCACATTGACGCCCTTAAGGCGTCACTGGATGGGGCCCTGCATATCCCTCGCCGGAGACGCAGCTTGTCATTTTTTGGCTTTGGCCGGGGCGGCCTTGCGCGCCTTTGCCGAGGTCTTGGCGACTGCGGGCCCAGTCTTCGGCTTGGCGGGTTTCGGGGCAGGCGGTGCTGCGTAGCCCCGATCGTCGCCGGCGCGGCCGGCTTCGATTGCTGCCTCGACAACGGATTCGAGCCACGCAGGAAGCGCGAACGAGCCGATATGGACACTTGGCGTCCAGTATTTCAGGCCGTCGACCCCGCGCTTGCGGGCGCGCTTGGCAAGCGTCTTAGCGTCGTTCGATAACAGCATCTTGTCATCGGTTGCGAGATTCAGCGCAAAGAGGCCGCCGAAATAGCATGGCTGATGGCAGATATAGGGCGCAGCGCGCTTGAACAACGAGGCAAAGACGCGGGTGGTTCCCGCCAGATGATCGGGGAATAGCTGGGCCAACCCGTTCTGGGTCACGAGGATGCCACCCTTGAGAAGCGCACGGCGGCAGTCGGTGAAGAATTCCTTGGTGTGGAGGACGGCCGAGGGGCCGATCGGCTCGGAGCTATCGACGATGATGCAGTCGAAGCGCTGATCCGTCTCGGCCATGTACTTGAGGCCGTCGGTGATTATGACCTGCGAGCGGGGATCGTCGAAAGCGCCGCCGGGGATCTCTGGATAATATTCGAGCGCGGTGTCGATCACTTCGCGGTCGATCTCGACCAGCACGGCCCGCTCGACACAGGAGTGTTTGAGGACTTCGCGCATAACGCCGCCATCGCCGCCGCCGACGACAAGCACGTTCCTGGGCTTGTCGAGCGCCATCAACGGCACGTGCGCCATCATTTCATGGTAGACGTGCTCGTCCTTGGTGGTGAGCTGCGTGACGCCATCGAGCATGAGCACCTTACCCCAGGTGGGGTTGTCGAAAATGACAAGGTGCTGGTGCTCGGTCTTGACCTCGTGCAGCACCTTTGAAGCGCGCAAGGAAACCCGCCAATCGGCGTGAAACGTCTCTTCGATCCAGCGGTCGCTCATCGTGGCTGTGCTCCTGCAGCGGCGGACAGTGCGTGAAATGAGGTAGCAGAAATGCAAATCCCGGGGAATGCTCCCCGGGATTGCTGGTTCAGGCGGCGGCCGGAAAACTCAGGCGGCCTTCTTCTGGCCCGAGATCATCACGTGGCGGACCGGAGCGATGCGGGAAGCGGCGGTCTGCCACTTCAACTCATCCATCTCTTCGCCGCGCTGATGTTCCTTGACGACCACGTCTTCAGCCTGGAAGGCTTCCCGCAGGACTTCGATCGCCAGATGCGGTTTTGCTTCACCGCACATGAAAACATCAAAGGCCGCGTAGTCGGCTTCCGGCCAGCTGTGAACCGAGATGTGGCTTTCGGAAAGAACGGCAACGCCGCTCACCCCGCCATTCGGCGTGAAGTGATGCAAATGGATGTGCAGGAGAGTTGCTCCGGCCACTTCCACGCAGCGCTTCAAGGTTTCTTCGACCCACTTCAGGTCATCGAGCCGGCGTGCTCCGAACAAATCTATAATCAGATGAGTTCCTGCGAAGCGAACGCCGTCACGCTCAATAAAGAAGTCGTTTCGTTCTTTACGCGAATCCTCGACAGAATTCGTGTATAGATCTTCCTCTTGGGCGGTGCTTGAACGAGTCAAGTCCATCCCCAATTGGAAGAGGGTGTCGTCATAGGCCATCGGACCCTCCCCAACCAGCAGATAGATGTGACCCGTCCGCTCCTTACCTTTGGGGCGTTTTGAACCTTGGGGGCTCTCCTTGACCTTAGGGGCAGGTGGACGAACGGAGGGGCGTCTTATGATGCGATTGCCCCCCTCATGCAAGAAAAAAATCTTGTCGGGGGATGAAAAAATTTTTCAGCATTTCACCTTGAATTAACAATGGCTTCGACGAACGGCCTCGTGCGGAACAAGGCGTGGCTAAACAAGCAGCAAATAGAATACGTTGGCATGTCATGGTCGACGCCGCCGCGCCATCCGACCCGGGATACACCGGCAGGGATCACGGATGCTTTCATCGGCGCTCTCTCGCCCAGCTGCTGCTCTCTCTAGCCCAGCATTCCTGAACAAACGGCAGTCCGGGCACTCAACGGCCGCCGAACAGGTCATCGAGTAGCTTCTTGGCTTTGCCGTTGCCATCGGCGCTGGCGCCGCCGTCCCCGCCGCCCAACAGGTCGTCGAGGACCTTGCCGGCCTTTTCGCCGCCGTACTGGCGGCCGAGTTCGCGGATGGCCTTGGTGGTCTGCTCCGGATCCTTCAAGACGCCGTTCAGATCCGGCGTGTAGCTTAGTTTTTCGAACGGCCCGTGCACGCGGACCGGGATTTCCAGACCGCTCGCGGACCTGTCGCCGCCTTGACCCGACAGGCTTGCTACGAGCTTCGGCTTGAGCGTGTAGTCGACCTGCCGGTCCGGCAGCATGACCTGGCCGTCGCCGGTAACACGCAACAGCGGGCTCAGCATTTCGAGGTCCTTGTTCACCGCGACGCCGTTCTGGATATTGAACGAACCGCTGAGCTTGGTGAAATCTGTCTGCTCGTTGGGCGCGCCCTTCAGATCGTTGAAGCGCCCCTGCTGCACGGCGCGGACGATTTTCGGCACGTTAACGCCGACAACCGCGCCATCTTCGAAAGCAAAGCTGGTGTTGCCGTTAAGACTCGATACGATGTCCTGCTGGGTGGCGCCCGCACTCGTCAGGGCAAGCAGGATCTGACCTTTGCCGGCGAGCCAGTCGATATCGGCGGCGTCAGTCAGAAGCGGCTGAGCGGACACCCCGCTGAGATTGAAGTTGGCACCGTAAACGGGCGTCTTGGGCTGGGCGTTCAAGGTGAGAACACCGCGGCCAACGCCATCGTAGAGTTCCATCTCGTCAAGCTTGGCAGTGAGCGACTGATTGAGCAGCGCCACATTCAAGCGTGAACGGCCGACCTTGATGTTTTCATAAAGAAGCCTGCCAAGCGCCAGATTGAAATTAGCATTCAAGGCTTCGAGAGGCGAAACATCGATCGGCTCGGTGCTCCAGCCGTCGCGCCTGGAGTAGCCCTTAACGCGCGGGCCGGGTTCACCGATGAGATCTTCGATAGAACCCGGCGCCCGTTGCGCCGAGTTCCTGGCGCGCTTGTTGGCGGGGCCGGCATCTTTCGACCGGTTACCGGCCCTGCCACCCGCACGCTGCCGATTCCCGGCGCCAGCGGGCGGCAGATACTTGTTCAAATCAAGTTCCGAAAGGCTGAGGTTGCCGGACAAGTCGGGTCGCGATCCCGATGTATCGGCCTTAATATTGCCGGTTCCATTGGCGCCATCGACCTCAAGCTCGACCTTGGCGAGCTGGTAGACCGGCCCGTCCGCCTTCAGACGTGCGGCAATCTTGAGCGGGCCAAACCCTGTTGCGGGCGGAAGCTTGACGCCAAGCCATCGGGCCAGATGACGCACCGACTGGGTTTCCATCGCGACATCGCCATTGAGCCGCAGATTGCCCGAAACGTCTAGCGAGCCGTTGTATCTGGCGTCGATCTTGTCCGACTTCACGTTGGCTTCGAGATCGGCCGGATTGTTTCCCATGATCTGCTTCAGCGATTTCAGGACGGCCTGGAAATCGACCTTATCGCCGCGGTAGCGCAGGTCGCCGATGGCAGTTAGCGGTTTGCCGAGCGACTTCAGCGCCAGCGTGACGTTGATGTTGTCGACGTTCTCGCGCGCGGCAGCGGTTGCGTCGGTGTAGCGGATTTTACCCTTGAGGATGCGCACGTCGCCCAATTCAAGTTTGTCGAGGGCAGCCAGGTTGACGTTGCCGCCGGACGCGGGAGGCCTGGCGGCGGCATCGTTGAGGCTCCCACCGGCAGCCTGAGCAACGTCAACCGGACCAGTTCCGGCAAGGGCAGTGAAGTCCCAGCTCTTGCGTCCCTTGTTATCGACGCGGACGTCGAACGTCGGCTCGTCGAGCACGAACTGATCGACGGACACCGTGCGCGACAGCAGCGGCAGAAGTTTCACCTGGACGTTCAGCGATTTCATACGGACGAAGGGAGGGCCCTGCATGCCGGGAGGCGGCGACAGGCTGACACCCTGCATCGAAAAGCCGAGGCCGGGGTAGAAAGTCAGGCCGGTGCGGCCGGTGATTTCGAGATCGCGGCCGGTCGCCGATTTCACCTGGGCGACAAGCTGATCGCGGATCAACTGAGTCGGCGGCGCCACGAACAGGACCGCGAGACCGGCGCCGATGAGGACCAGGAGGCCGACGGCGAAATAGAGCATCATCGAGCCGAACCCGCTGGCGCGCTGGCGTTGCGGCTTGC
>LOEV01000091.1 GCA_001516065.1 Alphaproteobacteria bacterium BRH_c36 | reverse complement strand
AACGAGTCCTGGACGCCCGAAACCACGCCTCGACTGCTTGCAGTTGCGGCGCAGTCGGGCTTCGAACTGATCGAGCAGCCACTGCCCGCCGATGCCGATCACATCCTCGCCGCGATCCCCCGCCCGCTCCCCGTCTGCGCCGACGAAAGCGTTCACACGACCGTCGATCTGGCCGCCCTGAAAGACCGATATGACGCCGTCAATATCAAGCTCGACAAGACCGGCGGACTGACCGAGGCGATCGCAATGCGCGCACGCGCGCGGGAACTCGACTTCCAGATCATGGTCGGATCGATGGTCGCAACTTCTCTTGCCGCCGCGCCAGCAATGCTTCTCGCCGATGGCGCCGAGTGGATCGACCTCGACGGGCCGCTGCTTCTGGCCCGCGACCGTCCAAGCGCGCTGCGCATAGAGAATGGGTGGATAGCGCCCCCGGTCCCCGCGTTATGGGGATGATTAAACGCCAGGCGCATGATGGCTGGAATAGCTCCGGGCAGCGACGGCGGCATCAGCCCTCCCCGCCAGTCCCCGGTTCGCGCATTGACACCGGCTGTCTTTGAAGCCACTGGACCGCAATTCCGGCAGCAAGACCGATCCCGGCGACACCTGCCATCAAAAGGTACGTGCGCCCCGCCATCTCAGGAAAATACGTCCCCGATAATAGCGTCGCAGCGCCCATTGCCACACCCATCGCGATCGTCGCGTAAAGCGCCTGCGCCGTTCCAGAAAGGCGCACATCGACGGACTCGGAGATGTATCGGATCGCCGCAAGATGCGACGCCCCGAATGTCAGCGCATGCGTCAACTGGAGAACGAACAGCACGCCGATCCCCGGATCGAACGCCATCGCGCCCCAGCGCACTACCGAAGCCAAGGCTCCCACCAGCATCAGCGCCACTGCCGACACGCGCCGGTAGACAGCCCCGGACCACGCAAACAGCGCAACCTCGGCAAGAACGCCGACCGCCCATAACAGCCCGATCGCCTCCGCTGAAATGCCCAGGCGCGACCAGTGGATCGAGCCGAACGCATAATACGTTGCATGCGCCGCCTGCACGGTCCCGCAGGCGATCAACACAAGAAAGAATACCGGTGTTCTGATCAAGCCGAACACCGCCGCAAGGTCGAGCATGGAGTCCGGCCCGCCGCGAGCGCTGTCTTTGTCAACTTGTGCAAATGCATTTCTGCCTGCATCCGGCGGCAGCAGCACAGCCGCACCCGCCGTCACGACGCAACCTGCCAGCACCAGCCAGATAACGATCGCGATGCCGTATTGGCCGATCAGCCATGCCGACACCGAACTGGCTACGATGAACGTAAGCGAGCCCCATAACCGCATGCGTCCATAATCGCATCCGTAGTGCCGCACGCCGCTCACCGCGATCACTTCGGTCAGCGGCATGATCGTCGTCATGGCAAGCGACAGCCCCACGGCAGCGACAAGCATGGCATAGAACCCATGGAGCTGGCTGAGGAGTGCGCTCATTGCGACCGTCAACAAAGCCAGCGCAATGATGAACAGGCGGTGGCGACCGCTGCGATCCGCAAAGAACGCGGCTGTCGGGGATACGGCGACGCGCAGGAAGTAGGGCAGCGCCACCAGTATCGAGATCTCGGCAGCCGTCAGCCCGCGCCACTCAAACCACAACGGCAGAAACGGCAGATGCACGCCATAGATCAGGAAGAGCGCGCCAAAAAAGCCCCCAACCCGCATACCGTAATTGAGCGGCCCAACTCCGGGCTGCGAGCTCATCATCCCCATATCCGCTCCAGCCCGAAGGTAATGTGCCACAGCGATCGCCCGCAGCGGCACATGTCATGACGGAGATGACGCCCAAGGGCAAGTTGGTCGCCCGTCAGACTGGCGTTACCACTTGGTTTTCATGCTGAGTGAGATGATGTCTGTGCTGGCCTCGACCGAACCGTTGATGACGTTGCCGGCGAGCGACGTCCGCGCGAATTCGGCATCATCGAGGAAGATATGCGTGTATGCCAGATCGACGGTCGTCGATTCGGTAACTTTCATCGAGCCACCGAGGCTCAACCACACGCGGTCGCTATCGGGGATCCCGAGGATGCGCTGGTTGGCTTCACGTACGGGCGAGACTTCATAGGCGACCCCCGCGCGCATCGTCAGATTCGGCATGACGTCATATTCGCCACCGAGCGAAAAGAACCACCCATCCTGCCAGCCCGCCGGAATGGTCGCCACCGCGCTCCCAGGTGTCGCCGGGCCGAAGATCGTCGCAGCCGTATCCTGCGAGACCACCGTCAACTGCTCAAACCGGGACCAGTTCGACCATTCCACGGTACCCATGATCCGCATCTGTGGACTCAACGCCTGACTCAAGGACAGCGTAACGATGTCGGGAAGGTTGATGTCGGCTTCAGCCGACGAAGTCAGGCCCACACCACCGGTCAGGAATGACGGCTTCGTATACAGGTCGCCTTCGAGGGTGTGATTGAGGCGCGACCGATATCCAAGACCGATGCTGGTCCCCGCCGACGGCTGGAAGAGAATGCCGGCCGTACCGCCGAAAGCCCAGTCGTCCCCCTGGAAGCCGGTCGTCGGCCCACCCGGGAATCCGGTCGCGAACTTCAATTCGCCATCGGCATACTGCGCCTGAAAACCAGCCGCCACCGTAATGCCCGGCGCGATTTTATAGCCGACGACCGGATTGGCGTTGATCGTGAAGATTTTTGTCGTCCGGCCAAGCTCCGCACCTAGATAGGTCGGATTGTCGGGCTCCGTGACGAGACCGAACGGAGAGTTGAGGCCAAAACCGACAAACAGCTTTTCGCTTAACTGATATGAACCGTAGGAAGCCCCAACGATTGCAGAGTTGGCGATGTTGCCGCTCTCATTGCCGATGCCAACCCCCTGAAAGAAACTCGAAGGGATCGAATTCCAACTATCGACCGTGATGTCGGCACGCGGTACGACGAGTGAATAGTGGCTTTCGGTGTTGAGTCCGGATCCGGCAACGCCGACCGCTGCCGGGTTCCAGAACATGGAACTGAGGTCGCGACCAGCTGCACTACCGGCGAAGGAGGCACCCTGACTCGACACCGATTGCTCTCGGATG
Organism: Alphaproteobacteria bacterium BRH_c36; assembly: GCA_001516065.1. Lineage (GTDB taxonomy): Bacteria > Pseudomonadota > Alphaproteobacteria > Rhizobiales > Hyphomicrobiaceae > Filomicrobium. Next base: position 26,388 of record LOEV01000091.1, on the reverse strand, counting down.
GCAAATCCGCCAGCCAGCGCCGAAGCGCCGGTCGCGGCCAACGCGACGGCGGCAACGCCGCCATACAGCATTCCGGCGACGACTGATTTCCATTTCAGGGTCATGGACTTCCCCTACGAACGCCTCAAGCGTGCACCGAATCGCGAATGGGCGCGCAGCACGACCAGAACATCAACAAGAACTATTCTGGAAACAATTGCGCAGCCGAGAGAGCGCTGCAACGCACTTTGCGACCGGAACAATATTACACCGACAACCGTGATGATTCGGCCACTTCGATCCGTCGGCTGCATATATCAGATCGTACCGATCCAGGCCTGCCGAACCGGCCGAAACCGGTTCGGCGCCGAATCAGCATTTCCGCAAACCGATCGAGATGCTGTCGACGTTCAAGCCCTGCGGGGTTATACTGATTGACTGCTTGCACGCCGAAGACGACATCGTCATGTTGGCGGTGAACGTATCGCCCTTGACCAACAGCTTGAAGTGATTGTCGGTTACTTGACCGGCAACCTCTCCTTTGGCCGAGTGGGTACGCTCTTCCCATGAACCGCTGACCCTACTCCCGGTGACACTGTAGTTGGCCTTGGCATCGATTTTATAGCTGGCACTCGCACAGCGCAGGTTCTGGTCGAGGGTCGAACCGGCTTTCTCGATGAAGTAGGTCGCCACGCATTTCACCTGTTCGGTGGCACCGTTTGTCAACTTCACCGACCCCCATCCCGACCAGCGCCCGGCAAGATCATGGATACCTGCGGCCGCCAACGGCCCTGGAACCGCAGCCATCGCAAGGCAGGCGCCAAGTACACGTAAGAAGCCACGAAGGCGACATGGTGTAAAACGAGCCGTCATAAAGCTTCCCCATTAGCGTCAACGCGGTCGATGCTCAGCCAAGACCGCAGCCACATTGCTGATCGCACTATGCGACCAGAGCGTGTCCCTCCCGAAACGACCGCAATCAATTTTTTGGTGGCCGAATCGAGCAGTCCGAACAACTTCGTGCGATTTATATTCATTACGGTTACGACATCTGCTCACCGGTTCGCCGCACTGGGGAGCAAATGTCGGAACCGGAACGCTATTGTCCCGTTTCCGAAGTTCGCCCTCACTCTGCGGCAACCATTCGAGCGAACTTCGGAGACAAAGGGGCACTAGAATCAGAAAATTGCTAGTGTGATTCAGGTTCAGAAGTTCGCTCTGAACCTAGCCGCAGGTGTTAGCGAACTTCTGAACCATCACACTAGTTGCGGATCGAAAAGAGATGATTGAGCGGCGCATTGCCATGCCCGACTGGTGCCACGGCCGCGCTCGCGATGGCAGCCGATACGAAACTTTTTGCCAGCGACACAGCCTCTTCCAGCCCTAATCCGCGAGCCAGGTGCGCCGTGATCGCAGCCGACAGCGTGCAGCCGGACCCGTGGGTGTGACGGGTATCAATTCGCGGGCCACTAAAGCGCCGCACCCCGTCATGCGTCACCAGCACATCGATCGCCTCGGCCTGCCCGCCGTGACCGCCCTTGATCAGGACGCCAGCCGGTCCGCACTCCAGCAGTCTTCGTCCCTGATCTTCCATTTCCCCAACAGTCTGCGCCACCTCAGCCCCGCTCAAAACTGCGGCTTCGGCAAGGTTCGGGGTAACCAGCCTCGCCATCGGAAACAGGCGCTTGAGCAGCACGCTGGTTGCCTCCGGATCGATCAGCCGGTCCCCGCTTGTCGCGATCATCACCGGATCGACGATCAGCGCCCCATCAAACCCGCGACCAAGACCGGCCGCGACCGCCTCGATGATGCCGGCGTTCGCCAGCATTCCGGTTTTCGCGCAAGCGACGTCGAGATCGGCAAGAACCATCTTCAGTTGCAGCGACACGAAGTCCGCCGCAACCTCCTGCACGCCACGTACGCCGTGACTGTTTTGTGCCGTCAAGGCCGTGATGACACTGGCGCCATAGACCCCATGCACCGTGAAGGTCTTGAGGTCCGCCTGAATTCCGGCACCACCCGAACTGTCCGACCCGGCGATTGTCAGCGCGACAGCAGGCGCGCAGCCTCCTTCTCTGACCGCAGTCCCCGTCACTTCTCGAGGCTCTTTCGCATGATGTCTTCCTGTAGCGATTCCGGCGTGATCCAGGCTTCCGCTTCTCCCAAAGCCGGGAAGGTTTCAAGCATCCACTGGCCGAACGAATTCATCGAACCGCCGATCAGAGCCATACCGACAATGAGGCCGACAAGGCCGGTGAACTGCAACGGGCGGGCATCGCCCATCACAAGAACGATGCCACCGATCACAAGCACCAACCCGGCCCATCCGGACACACTTTGAAGGACTGGCAGCAGGTCGGTAAGATAGGCCCTGACGCCGTTCAGCGCCTCACCTGCAAAGAGCAGGCCGGTGAGAACCAGAACCACGCCCATGACTTTCTCCATCGTCCCCAGATGCCGCTTGAAGCGATGCATGAACGACATGAACGGACGGATTGCCACCGCCGCCAGAATAAAGGGAATGCCGAGCCCCAGCGAATAGACCAGGAGCAGCGTGGCACCGGCCGTCAGGCTGCCCTCGTTGGCCGCCAGCGCCAGCACCGTTGCCAGAACCGGCCCGACGCACGGCGTCCAGCCGAATGCAAATGCTAACCCGATGACGTAGGCGCCAATCAGGCTCGCCCCTTCGACGTTGGCCTGATAACGCGCCTCCGAATACAGCAATGGGATCTTGAGTAGGCCAAGGAAATGCAACCCGAACAGGATAATGACGATCCCGGCGGCCATCGCCAGTTCGCTGCGGTAGGTTTGAATCAGCTGCCCGAACACGGAAGCGCTGGCCCCGAACCCGACGAATACTGTTGTGAATCCCAGAACGAAGATCACAGAAGTCAGCACCACGCGACCCCACACCTTATTGTCGAGGCCGCCATCATCCGTCATCTGATCGATTGTCGTGCCGCCCAGATACCCCAGATACGGCGGCACCAGCGGCAGCACGCACGGCGAAAGGAAGCTGGCGAGCCCGGCCAGTGCGACTCCGAAATAAATGTATGCGTCAGCGAACATGGTGCTTTTCTGGTCCCATCCTGAATTCCGAACCCGAAGTATGCCGCCGCTTAACTCCCCGGCGATCCCACGACTTGTCGCACAGCCGCGAGGAACGCGATATTCAAAATTTCGAATACCAACGGTCTCCATCTGAAGCCCATCGCCGACAAGTATAGATCCAAGGCAACTTTTGCCCCGTTTAAGTGACAAAACAGCAGGGGCAGGGATATGGTGGACGCAGGATTGGGTGCCGGACGACATCGACGGGGCCCCCCATCGAATGCGAGCATCATAGCAATGGCCCACCTACTTCAGCGAGTCGCCCAGTCCCGGGATACGCAGGCGTTCGCGGAGCTTTTCGAAAATTTCGCACCGCGGATCAAGGCTTACATGATCAGGCAGGGCGCCGATCCAACCACCGCTGAGGAACTTGCTCAAGAGACCTTGATGATGGTCTGGCGCAAGGCCGGGCTTTATTCGGACACGAAGGGCAGCGCCACGACATGGATCTTCACTATTGCTCGAAACCTCCGCATCGACCGTCTGCGCCGGGAGGTGCCCTGGCAGGCCCTGCCCGAAGGCCGCGATGAACAGCCCTCCGAGGAAACCGCCCCCGACGAGGCCGTCTCCGAAAGAGAACGGCGCGAACGGGTTCATGAGGTTCTGGAAACTCTTCCCGAAGACCAGCACGAGGTCGTCGTGCTCTCCTATATCGAGGGGCTGTCGCACAGCGAGATTGCCGAGCGCCTCGAACTGCCACTTGGCACCGTCAAGTCCCGCATGCGGCTTGCCTACCAGAAGATACGCGAATCCGTCGAGGACCTGAGATAAGATGAAGATCGACCACCACCCCGACGAATCCACGTTGATGAGCTATGCCGCCGGCAGCTTGCCCGAGCCGCTGTCAGCCGTCGTCGCCGCTCACATCGAGATCTGCCCGGAATGCGCCCGCGAAGTACACGCCATGGAACGCATCGGCGCGACTCTGTTTGAAAATCTTGCACCCGCCCCGGTTAGCCTCTCCGCCGGCCAGGCCTTCGGTGGAGCGGCAACGCCACCACCCGCAACACCCGCTCCCGTCGATTCCGGGATCTCGGCCAGCGTCCTGAGGAGGCTGCTGGGTGGCGAATTAGCCGATGTTCACTGGAAACGTCTCGGCTTCGGCATCTGGCACTACCCGATCAAGTTGTCGCCGAACTGCAAGGGCGACCTCCGACTTATCAAGGTCGCGCCCGGGCAGGTAATGCCCGACCACGGCCATGGCGGTTCGGAGCTGACCTTGATCCTCAGCGGCTCGTATACTGATGAATTCGGCACGTATCGCAGCGGCGATCTCTCCGACCTTGGTGACGACGTTGAACACCAGCCGGTATCCGACCCGGCTGAAGGCTGCGTCTGCCTGATCGCGTCTGAGCGCAAGGCACGCTTCAAGGACATCCTCGCCCGCATCGTGCAACCGCTTACCGGGCTCTGAGCCCGGCCATGGGCGAGAACACTTATCCCTGGAAGTCGGTGTGGATCACGGGGGCCAGCACGGGCATCGGCCGCCAGCTTGCGCTGTCGCTGGCAGCCTCCGGCGTCAAGGTCGCAGTAAGCGCGCGCTCCGCCGGCAAACTTGCCGAACTTGCCGCAGGTAACCCCGGTGTCACCGCCTACCCCCTCGACGTCACCGACCGCGCCGCCGTAGCAGCGGCGGCTGCGGAAATCAATGACGCGGCAGGCGGCATTGACCTGGCAATCTTCAACGCCGGCACCTGGCATCCAAACGCGGCCGTCGACCTCGACGGCGCCAAGGCCGCGAAATCGATGGCCGTCAATTACCTTGGCGTCGTCTATGGCATCGAAGCCGTGCTGCCGCACATGCGCCAACGCGGTCTCGGCCATATCGCGTTCACAGGTTCTGTCGCCGGCTACCGGGGTCTGCCGAAATCCTGCCACTACGGGCCGACCAAGGCGGCCCTCATCAATCTTGCAGAAACCCTATCCATTGAACTGAACCGCGAAGGAATCTGTGTCACCATCATCAATCCCGGATTCGTCGACACGCCGATGACCGAGGTCAACGACTTCCCCATGCCCTTCCTCATGACACCCGAGGACGCCGCCGGCAGGATCCTGGAAAAACTGCCCCGCAAGCCTTTTGAGATCGCTTTTCCCTGGCCACTCGTCCGACAGCTCAAGTTCACCCAGATGCTGCCTCCGGCTCTCTATGTCCGCTTAATCCGCCGCTTCCTCGGATCGAAAGCGAAGCCCCAGCGATAAGCCGCAACCGCGCAGGCAGGGGCAGCCGCGCCCACAGGTCAGTCGATGCGCCTGAAGCGGTATACGCCGACGTCGATCAAACCGCTGTCGAACCCGACCTCGCAGTACGTCAGGTAGTAGATCCACAGGCGCCGGAAACGCTCGTCGAAACCCATCGCTTCGATTTGCGGCCAGGCCTCGAGGAAGTTGCGCCGCCACGCACGCAGCGTTTCCGCATAACTCCCCCCGAACTGTCGGACCACTTCGACTGTCAACCCGTGCGCCTGCGCCTGTCGCCGCATGATTCCGACACTCGGCAACATGCCGCCGGGGAAGATGTAACGCTGGATGAAATCGGGATGCCGCCGGTAGCTCTCGAAACTTTCTTCACCGATGGTGATGGCCTGCACGACCGCGCTTCCGCCGGGCCGCAACCGATCCCGAAGCTGCGCGAAATAGACCGGCCAGTGATCCTCGCCGACCGCCTCGATCATCTCCACCGAGACGATCCCCTCGAAGGTTTCCGTAACGTCGCGGTAGTCCTGGAACCTGATCTCGGCGCGATCCTCAACGCCAGCTTGCGCCATGCGTGCCCGCGCGTAGGAGAACTGCTCGCGCGAAACCGTTATCGCCGTGACATCGATACCGGCGCTCGCAAGCCGTTCTGCCACCCCGCCCCAGCCGCAACCGACTTCCAGGACACGATCCCCCGCCTTGGATGGAAGCGCTTCCTCGATCAACCGCAGCTTGGCTTCCTGCGCCTCTTCCAGCGTCTTCGTTCCGGCTTCATAAAGCCCGCTCGAATATGTCATGCCCGGATCGAGCCATAGGGCATAGAACGCGTTTCCAAGATCGTAGTGGGCAGCGATGTTGCGCCGGCTTCCAGCCCGCGTATTCGCCCGCCGCCGGTGTCCGATGCGGTCGAAAATCCGGGTCCGGAACCAACCGCGGCCAGCTGAGTCGAATTCAGCGAAGTTGGCCAGAAAGAACTTCATCACCGCACCGATATCCGGCGTTTCGATTTCTTCAGCCATGTAGCTGTCGGCGAAACCGATCGTGCCGCGCCGCACCGCCCGAAGCGCGAGGGCGTAGGATTTCAGAGTGAGGGCCGCCTTGATGTCGTCTCCTGTCCCGATTTCGACACTGCGGCCCGACGGCAGCGTCAGCCGCAACGTTCCAACAATGCCGCCTGAGAGCCGCGCCTCGATAAGCCGGACCGCCGCCTCGTCCAGCCAGCTCTTCTTGATCGGCCTGCAATCCAGACTTGAATCCAGACTGGAATTCAAACTTGCATCCAAAGCCGCGTCCTGATCGCTCATGACCTCAACTGCCCTCGATTGTTCTTTTTGCGAGGCCTGCACCAGGCTCAAATCTCGTTCTCGCCATCGCCTGTCGGTGCACGCCCTTGCACACTCCCGCCATAACTCGCCGAGTAACGCGGCGAGGTGTGCCCTGCGACCAATGGGATGCCCTTCAGCCACAGCTTCATCGCTTCGTAATGAATTGCCCCCGTCACCTTTAACGTCATCAGCGGCATCCGGATCATCGCGGCCGCCAGAGCAACGTCGCTCAATGACTGTTGCGTGCCGCGAAAGTGCGTTTTGATGAGCGGTCCCTGGCCGTCGTCATAGGCAACGCCGACGGTAATTGCCTCCGCGGGTGCGACGACGCGGAAACTGTAGCGGCCCGATCGAGCCGCGAACGGCGAGACGAAAAGCTCCTTGCGGCATCTCTGCGCATAGACGCCGCCCGTGCCCTGCGCGCCGGCCGCCACGACATAGCCCTTGCGCTCGGCGAACGTATTGGAGACTTCGTAGTTGAGCGCGACGAGGCCACCGCATTCGCTCATCAGGAAATAGACGCTGAGTGGATTGAACGCATATCCGGCCACACGCGGATAGGCGAGCAGCAGTATCCTCCTCCCTGCAGTCTTGAACCCCGCCGCTTCGAAGGACCGTCGCGCATGCATGCAGATCGGCGTTCCATCACCGGGCCCGAAGTCCCGGTCGTAGAGCGCGCACAGGTTCGCCGAATTGTATGAGAACAACCTAAGGCGCTCACTGAGCGCCTCGATGCGGTCGACGTCGGTGAGCAGCGAGAATACCCGGTAGGACAGCGCATGCTGGCGCGGGCGCAGCCGCTTGTGCACGACGTTCCCGATGTAAATCGAACCGGCGCTAGTCATTCGGCTGCAACCTGAAGAGCGTTTCGCGAATGCGCCGCCGGCGACAGGATGCGGGCTCGGCTTCCCGCAACCGTCCATGGCCGGCACAGCCCGCCGAGATCCTCCGCCACGGCAAGCCCGGCTTGCAACCCGTCCTCGTGAAAGCCGTAGCCGAAGTAACTGCCGGCAAACCACGTCGCACGCCGCCCCTGTAGAGACCACAGATCGCGCTGAGCCTGCATCGCCGTCACATCGAAAATCGGATGCCGGTAGCTCGATTGCTTGATGACGAACGTCGCAGCGATTTCCCGCCAAGGATTGAGCGTCACGAAATAATCCCGCGCCGTCTCCAACGGCTGCAAGCGGTTCATCCAATACGATACCGACAGAGCCTCGCCGCCGCCATCGCCAGTGTAGTTCCAACTCGCCCAGGCCCGTTTCCGCAGCGGCATCAAGCCGGTGTCGGTATGAAGAACCGCTTCGTTGCGCGAATACGAGAACGCACCCAGCAGGCGGCGTTCCATGTCGTCGGCATCTCCCAGCAGACGCAGCGCCTCATCGGCATGCGTTGCAATGACACATTCATCGAAACGTTCCACGCCCCCGTCGCGAAACGTCAGCCGCACCCCGGCGGGTTCCCGGCCAATCCCCGCCACGCAGCGGTTAGCAAAGTGGTCGCCGCTGAAATCCCCAAGGACGCGCCGCACGTACGCGCGGCTTCCCCCGCGCACCGTGCGCCACGGCGGCCGCTTCTTGACGTCGGCTACGAGCAGTCCGTGATTGGCGAAGAACCGCGCGAATGCCGCCATCGGGAAACCAAGCATGTCATTGGCGGGCGTCGACCAGATCGCAGCGCCCATCGGCAGAATATGCCTGCGCACGAAGTAATCGCCATACCCGTTGCGATCCAGCCATGCGCCGATACTGATGTTTACATCGAGGGTCGTCGGATCGAGTGACGACACCTCGCGAAAGAAGCGGAGGATGTCCCCGACCATGCCCCAATGCGCCGGGCTCAATAGATTGCGTCTCTGCGCGAACAGCCCTCCGGCGCCGTTCCCCGAGTACTCATAACGCCCGCCATCGAGCGACACCGCGAAACTCATATCCGTCTCTGCGGTTGGTACGTCTAGATAATCGAAAAGCGCGACCAGATTTGGATAGCTGGCCGTGTTGTAGACGATGAAGCCCGTGTCGACCGGCAGGATGCGGCCGTCGCCTTCCACAACCTCGGCGGTATCGGCATGACCGCCGATGTGGGCGTTCTGCTCGAATAGCGAGACGTCATGGCTCCGCGACAACAACCATGCCGCCCCAAGACCCGAGATCCCGGCGCCGACGACCGCAATTTTCACAATGCATTTCCCTGAGATTGCCTCCACCAAGAGCCAAAACGATCCAACGCCGCGACCGGATCAATCGCGCATCGCCGAATTTACGGCCCTGCGGACACAGCCCCCAAAAAATTTGCGTCGAAGTGTCGCAGAATCTTAAGCTTTCGTTTACCATGTTCAACGCAGGGTTAATCACGCGGCCGCATTCCGGCCGCTGCCTTCGTACTTGCGGATCGAAAGGGGACAGAAATGTCGGGCGAACGGATCTGGAACACGCTGGCCAGCGTCGCAATATTGTTAGCGGCCGGTCTCTTCGTGACAATGACGAGCCTCGCGGCACTGAATGCGGCAAGCCTCAGCGCGCACGCGAGCACCTGTTCGTATCAATCGTGTATTTCGATTGCCTCCAGCTACTGACGTGCATCCGAGCCTGTGCCATCCCGGCAAACGCTAAAACCTGACGAGGCGCGGGCTTTGGCCTGCGCCTTTACGACCGCATCGATCTCCATCAGGTCGCATAGAAGCGCCTCGAAATCCTTCAGCGGCACCATATTCGGCCCATCCGAGGGCGCATGGTCGGGATCTTCGTGGGTCTCGATGAAGAGGCCCGCGACGCCGGCCGCGACGGCCGCTCTCGCGAGAACTGGAACAAACCTACGGTCCCCTCCTGACGACGTCCCCTGTCCACCCGGCTGCTGCACCGAATGGGTGGCATCGAAGATTACCGGACAGCCAGTCTCCGCCATGATCGGCAAGCTGCGCATATCGCTGACGAGCGTATTATAGCCGAAAGAAGCGCCCCGCTCGGTAACGAGCACGTTCTCATTCCCGCTTTCGATCACCTTGGCGACAACGTTTTTCATGTCCCAGGGCGCCAGGAACTGCCCCTTCTTGATTTTGATGACCCGCCCGGTTTTCGCCGCGGCGACCAGAAGGTCGGTCTGCCTGCATAGGAACGCCGGAATCTGCAGCACATCCACGACCTCGGCGAGAACCGCGCATTGCCCCGCTTCGTGCACATCCGTCACGACCGGCAATCCCAGGCTTTCGCGCACCTCCGCGAACACGCCAAGTCCTTCGTCGAGGCCAAGACCTCGCTTTCCCTTGAGCGACGTCCGGTTGGCCTTGTCGAACGAAGTCTTGTAGACGAGTCCGATCCCGATCCGCCCGGCGATCTCTTTCAGCGCGCCAGCCATCTCCAGCGCATGCGCCCGGCTTTCCATCTGGCACGGCCCCGCGAACACTGCGATCGGCGCCTCATTCGAAAACGTCACGCAGCCGGCGCTCACACTTCGATTGACCGTCATAGCCGTTGCCTATCCCTCATGAGTTGCCCAGCCGTTATACCCGCCGATTGACCAGCTGACGAGATCCCCCGAGTCTCCTCCCGAAACGCTTTCCTTGACGCTGCAATACCGTTCACAATTCGACACCGGAAATGCCGGAATAAATAGTTTCCGGCAAGCACTATATTGCACCGCACAAAACAATTCCTCGAAATAGAAAGATTTTTTATAGCTTCACAGACCGTTTCAATTCGTTTCGGCGACCCATTGACGCACAACGCCAATTTGACGCGGGTGAATCACAACGCCCCTTTGTCGCCTCAATTCGCGCCGACTTGCCCGACCGCGCTTTTTGAAGCGCATTTCGTAGATCAAAAAAAACAACAAACCGTAGAACGAAAAAAGGACGGGGTAATTCAGTATGATCAGAAGACCCATCTCGACGATCTTTGCAGTTCTCTTCCTCGCAATGGCCGGGCTGTTTACATCGCACACAAGCGCTGATGCCGCCGGCACATCCTGCCTGCCAAGCGCGGTGAAAGCCAAGCTCGCCCAGATCCGCGCAAAATTCGGTTCGATCAGCATCGTATCGGCACACCGCCCGGGCGCCCGCATCGCCGGCTCCGGAAAGCGCAGCTATCATGCCTCCTGCCGGGCTGTCGATTTCCACGCGCCGCGCGGCAAGCATAGCCAGGTCGTCGCGTGGCTGAAAGCCAACCATTCTGGCGGCGTCGGCACGTATTCGTGCGGCATGAACCACATTCACATCGACAACGGCCCGCGGGTCCGCTTCCACCATTGCGTCAACGCCAGCGGCACGCCGGTCGGTAAGAAGCGCCACTACGCCAAGCGCTCGAACAAAAAGACTTACGCCCGCAAAGGCTCGGGCAAACGCTACGCCAAGTACGGATCGAAGACGCGCTATTCGAAGAACGCCTCTTCAAAGCGTTACGCCAAGAAGTCGACCTCTAAACGCTACAGCGCCACGGCGGCTAAGAAGCGCACGCAGCATGCAGCTAACGCGCGCTGGAGCGTCAATAAATACGCTGCCTTTTAGAAGATGCAGCTGATGTGAACCACGACGATGAGCGGGCGCTCGCAAGGGCCGCCCGCTTTTCCGTTGCGCCCCAATTTGCCGTTGCGCCGTGCATGATGAAACGACAGCCGCTCTAAACAAGCCGGCTCTGGTGCACCGCCGCCTCAATGAAGCTGCGGAACAACGGATGCGGATCGAACGGTCGCGATTTCAGTTCCGGGTGAAACTGCACCCCGATGAACCAGGGATGCCCGGGTATTTCGACGATCTCGGGCAGCAAGCCGTCCGGCGATACACCCGAAACGACCATGCCGGCGCCTTCGAGCAGGTCGCGATAGCGCATATTGACTTCATAGCGGTGCCGGTGGCGCTCTGAAATCTCTGTCGCTGAATAGATACCGGCCACCCGGCTGCCTTCGATCAGGCGGGCCGGATAGGCCCCGAGCCGCATCGTGCCGCCGAGATCATGATCGGTCCTGCGCTGCTCGATCTCGTCCCCGCGCATCCATTCCGTCATCAGGCCCACCAGGTGCGTTCCCCCTCCGCCGAACTCGCTTGACGACGCGTCTTCCAATCCTGCTGACCTTGCCACCTCGATTGTCGCCATCTGCATGCCAAAACAGATGCCGAAGTAGGGAACGCCGCGCGTCCGCGCGAAGCGGGCAGCCAGGATCTTGCCCTCCGCACCCCGCTCTCCGAAACCGCCAGGCACCAGGATACCGTGCACGCCTTCGAGATAGGGGCCCGGGTCTTCGCGCTCGAACACTTCGGCTTCGATCCATTCGAGTTTGACGCGAACGCGGTTGGCGATACCGCCGTGAACCAGGGCTTCCATCAGCGATTTGTAAGCATCCTTCAGCACCGTGTACTTACCGACGATGGCAATCGTCACCTCGCCCTCCGGCGTCGCAATCGAGTTGGATATGCCATCCCATCGCGACAAATCTGGTGCCGGAGCGTCTTCGATGCCGAACGCCGCCAGCACCTGCCGGTCCAGACCCTCCCGGTGATAAGCGAGCGGCACGTCGTAGATCGAGCGCACGTCGAGGCCCTGGATCACCGCTTCTTCGCGGACGTTGCAGAACAGCGCGATCTTGCGCCGTTCCGAAGACGGAATTTCCCGGTCGGCGCGGCACAACAGGATATCCGGCTGGATGCCGATCCCGCGCAGTTCCTTGACCGAGTGCTGCGTCGGCTTGGTTTTCAATTCGCCAGCGGAGGGTATGTAGGGCACCAGCGTCAGGTGCATGTAGACGGAGGCACCGCGCGGCAGGTCATTGCCGAGTTGCCGGATGGCTTCAAAAAACGGCAGCGCCTCGATATCGCCGACCGTACCGCCGATCTCGACCAGCACGAAATCGATGCCATCGTTGCCGGACAGCACGAAGTCCTTGATAGCATCCGTGACATGCGGAATCACCTGCACGGTACCCCCAAGGTAGTCTCCGCGCCGTTCCTTGGTGAGGATATCCTGGTAGACGCGCCCGGTCGTGATGTTGTCGGACTTGCGCGCGGGAACGCCCGTGAAGCGTTCATAGTGCCCGAGATCGAGGTCCGTTTCCGCCCCATCGTCGGTAACGAACACCTCGCCGTGCTGATAAGGGCTCATGGTGCCGGGATCGACATTCAGATAGGGATCGAGCTTCCTGAGCCTGACGGAATAACCCCGTGCCTGGAGGAGAGCGCCGAGCGCCGCTGAAGCGAGACCTTTGCCGAGGGAAGAGACCACGCCGCCGGTAATGAAGATATAGCGTTGCATGGGAGTCTCGTTTTGCACGGATCGGCGCCGATTCGAAGCGGCATTATCGCAACATCCACGATTTGGCTCACACGACTGCCGCGGACACGGACTAAAACGCCCGCCCACAAAAGGTCATCTGTTCCAAAAAATCGCGACCTACCGCCCGCCGGGGACGCTTGGCAGTGGCCCACGGCCCCTTTCCAGATCATCGAGGATGCCGCCGCCATCTGCCGGCGCATCGCCTTCCGTGACAGGCGCGCCTTGCTCCGTCTTCGGCTGCCCGACGCTATCGAACAGCGATCCGCCCGCACCCTCCCGCTTGGCGATAATCGTCGAAAGTATGCTGGTCGCAAAGAACAGCACGGCCAGAACGGCGGTAATTCGTGTCAGCAGGTTCGCCGTGCCCCGCCCGGTCATGAAGCCGCCTGAACCGCCACCACCGCTGCCCATGCCTAGCGCACCGCCCTCCGATCGCTGCATCAGCACGACGACGATGAGCGCCAGCACGATGAAAATATGAATGACGAGGAGAACGGTACCCATTGAATTGGATCCTGCGCTTGGACGTTTGGCGTTGGTCTTCTGAATCTGACGCTTGATTCCGGGCGAAGGTCGTCAAGCGCTAGTCGATTCAGAACACAATTAACCGAGAGTTGGCTAGTGTTACGGCGAAGGCGCTTGGCAACTAAGCGTCGATGCCGGAACGTTAGCGGATGGAATAAGACCCGCGCTTCTACATCAGCTTGACACGCAGCGCCACCCCCCGCGACGCCGCATTCGGGGCATCTCCAGCCGAATTCGCGCAAACACGCTTCACCGCGACTTGCGCACCGGCAACGGCGGAACACCCTCGGCCGATACCAGTCCAGCCTTCGCCACCTTCGTTTCCGGCTTGCGCTCTGGCAGCGTGACCTTCGCGAGGCGCTCGAGCCACAAACGTTCCCGTTCCAATGCGGCAATCGCCTTCAACCGCGCCTGCTCTTCCATTTGCCGCACGGCGGCCGCCGCCAGCACGTTGGGGCAACGGAATGTCAGCATCTCATCGAGGAAGATATGGCGGCTGATCTGCCTCAGGCGTTCGGGCGATAGATTGGCCTTGCCCCACTCCGCACCCCGCTCGATATCTTCAGCAATATTGGATTTGTCGAGTTCCGCTTTTTCCGTGCCAAACGCAACACAAGCCGCTTCGTCGACCCGGGCCGTGTCGTCGGCCAGCGCCAAGCCTGCACACGCGGCCAAGGCGGTCACGGTTAGGGCAAGCCTCGATCTCAACATGTCACGCCCCAATAAAATACGGCAGAACCCGCCGCAAAGCCGGTCGATGAACGGAGTTTTTCGTCAAAACCTCGACAGATGCAACACTCCTAGTGCCCCATCTCCGAAGTTCGCCTCCACTCTGCGGCAACCACTCGGGCGAACTTCGGAGACAAAGGGACACTAGAATCAGAACGTTGCTAGTGTAGCGCACCTGACGTTTGGTACCCGCTTGTGGCTACCCTCGAAACCAAACGTCAGGTGCAAAAGCTACACTAGAATCATAGTGTTGCTAGTGTTCCTCATGGTTCTGACATTTGCTCCGAACTTGGCCGCAACGGGGAAGCAAATGTCAGAACCGGAACACCAGTGTGATTCAGATACAGAAATTTGCTCTGAACCTAGCCGCAGGTGGTAGCGAACTTCTGAATCATCACACAAGATATTGTGCTGCAAGCGTGTGGCCGGCAAATCCCGCTTCCCCCGCACCCTCTTGAACCCGTTCTGCCGTCGGTGGGTCGTTCGAAATCCCCGGAATCTATCCGCGATACGCATCGATGATACCGAGGAAATCCTTGGCGAGTAGGCTGGCACCGCCAACCAGAGCCCCGTTGACGTTGGCGATCCCCATCAATTCCACCGCATTCGACGGCTTCACCGAACCGCCATACAGGATGCGCATGCCCGCACCGTCCGTCCCGAAACGCGCGCAAAGCCGTTCGCGGATCATCAGATGCACCTCTGCGACATCCTCCGGCCTGGGCGTCATTCCGGTGCCGATGGCCCATACCGGTTCATAGGCGACCACAACCGTCTCAGCGGTGGCATTGTCCGGAATCGAGTTCGCAAGCTGCCGGGCCACGACGTCGAGCGTCAAACCGGCCTGACGCTGGCCGATGGTTTCTCCGACGCAGACGATGGCGGTAAGCCCTGCGCGATGCGCCGCTAGAACCTTCTGGTACACGATACGGTCGGACTCGCCGTGATCGGCGCGCCGCTCCGAATGCCCCACAATAACCGCGCTGGCGCCGGCATCAGCCAGCATCTCGGCCGCCACATCTCCAGTATGCGCCCCCGAAGCGTTGATGTGGCAGTCCTGCCCGCCGACTTTCAGCCCGCCCATCCCCGACAGCTCGGCCAGTACCATTACCATCGTGGCTGGCGGGCAGATCATGACGTCCGCGGCAACCCCCGGACCTGCCTCGGCAAGCGCCTCATCGACCGCCAACGCCTCGCTCAGCGCCGCCTTGAGGCCGTTCATTTTCCAGTTTCCAGCCACCAGCGGACGGATTGGAGTTGCGCCTGCATCACCCTCGGTCATGACGTCCTCTTATTGGCGGTCCGCGTTGTTGGCGGGTCTGGAATAATGAGTATAGGCACAAAAGGAATTAGGACCGCGCCGCGACACGGCCTTGCTTTCGCTGCGTGCCTGCGCTTCATATCACGCGAAATGATTGCGCCAAGGGCGAAATAAGTCCACGCCTTCCGCTTTGACCGCCGAATGATCGCGCACCGGGCGCGATGATAGGCACGTCTGCGGACTTCCAGAACGCACGAAGGAAAACGATGCTCGAATCTTTGAAAAAGTGGGCCTCCGGCTGGGTTGCCTTCTTCATGATCGCGCTGCTCATCTTGAGCTTCGCCATCTGGGGAATCGCCGATTACATCACCGGTGGCGGTGGTGGAAATGCTCTGGCTACCGTCGGCGGCAAGGAAATCACCACGCAGGAATTCCAGCGCGAATTCGGCAACGAGCTCAACCAGCTGTCGCGCCAGGCCGGCCAGCGCATCACCTACGAACAGGCCCGCGCCGTCGGGCTCGATGCACGTGTCCTGTCACAGATGATCGGCTCGACCGCCGTCGAAGCCCATGCCGACGATCTCAATCTTGCCCTCTCCGACGCAACCATCGCTGCCGGACTGGCCTCCGATCCGAACTTCCAGAGCGGCGGGCGTTTCGATCGCAATCTCGTCGCGCGCCTGCAGCAGGAACTTGGGCTGAGCGAGCGCGGCCTCGTTGAGCTGCGCCGCAAGGACGAGCTTCGCAACCAGATAACGACTGCACTCCTGCGCTCCACCGTCGTTCCCGATTCCATGGTCGAAGCACTGGCTGAATGGCGCGGGGAAACGCGCATCATTTCGCATTTCACGATTAATACAGACAAGCTCGCAGCTCTTCCCGAACCGACGGACGAGGAACTCAGGAAAACCTACGAGGACAACAAGAACCGCTTCATGACGGAGCCGCGCCGCGACCTCGCCGTACTGCATCTTTCCATCACCGATCTCAAGAAGAAGGCCTCCATCACCGACGAAGAAGTGCGCAAGGCCTACGAGCAGACCAAAGCCTCCTACGAAACTCCAGAAAAGCGCGCGATCGAGCAGATCCCCTTCAAGGACAAAGCTGCCGCCGAGAAAGCCCTTGAATCGATCAAGGGCGGCGAGGATTTCATGGCAGTGGCCAACGCCAATGGCGTGCAGGAAAGCGACGCCCGGCTGGGTCATATGCAAAAAAGCGATTTCATCGACAAAAAGATCGCCGACGCCGCCTTCGAACTTGGCAAGGACGAAGTCTCTGGTGTCGTCGAAGGTGCCTTCACCACGGTGCTCCTGCGCGTCACCAGCATCGAACCCGGCAAGGTTCCGGCATTCGAAGAGGTTAAGGAAAAGGTCCGCGACCAGCTCGAAATCGAGTGGGCCAACTCCCAGCTCCAGGAGTTCTACGGCAAGGTCGAGGACGGCCGCGCCGAGGGCAAGCCGCTGAAGGACATTGCTGGCGACATCGATATTCCATTCTACGAAGTCGAGGGGGTCACCCGCGGCAATGTCGATCCGAACGAGAAGCCCGGCCTGAGCGTCCCCAATGCCTCTGAGATCATCGCGCAAGGTTTCCGAGGGCAAATCGGACTCGAAGGTGAACCCATCACGTTGACTGCAGGCGGTTATGCCTGGGTCGATGTGAGGAACATCACCGAATCCGCCCAGCAACCGTTTGATGAGGTCAAGGATGACGTCAAGCGCTTCTGGACAAACGAGAAGAAGCGCAACCAGGTGATCGATGAAACGAACAAGTTCATCGCGTCGCTAAAGTCGGGCGCCGACTTCTCCAAGGTGGCTGAGGAAGCTGGCGGCACGGTCCAGACGACAGCTGCTGTCGGCCGCACGACAATCCCCGATGGATTGAGCCAGAACGCGATGACCCAGGCCTTCACCCTGAAAACGGGCGAATACGGCAGCGCCGAAACCGCAGACGGAATATCGCGCACGATCTTCCGCGTCGACGAGATCAAGAAGGCGCCGGAACTAAGCGTCGAAATGAAACAGCAGCTGCACGACGAGTTGCTTCAGCAGCTCCGCACCGACTCGATTTCAGCCTACGTCGCCGCCCTTCAGAAACGCTTCGGCGTCGACATCAACCAGGCGCTGCTCCGCCGGGTCACCGGTGCCGACCAGGCCAATCCGTGATTAAGGCACCACATTGAGTACCCACGACAGGCGCCGCGAACTGATTGAGGCCTCGCCCTCTTACGAAAGCTTCGCCAGGGGCTTCGAAGACGGCGTTGCCCAGCTCGTCCACACGCGCCTCGTGGCCGACCTGGAAACGCCCGTCTCCGCCTATCTCAAACTCGCCGGCCAAGGCGGCATGGGACTTTTGCTGGAATCGGTCGAAGGCGGCGCCCAGCGCGGGCGCTATTCCATCATCGGACTCGAACCCGACATCGTGTGGCGGGCGCGCGGCACACGGGCCGAGATCAACCGCAATCCGAATCGCGGTGAAGCCGGATTCAAAGCAGAAAAGGCGCCGACCCTCGACGCCCTTCGCGCGCTCCTCGCAGAGAGCCGCATCGAAGTTCCCTCCGGCCTTCCGCCGATGGCCGCCGGCGTCTTCGGCTACATGGGCTACGACACTGTCCGACTCATCGAGAATTTGCCCAACGTCCCGCCAGACGATCTCGAAGTCCCCGATGCCGTCCTCATCCGTCCGACGGTCATGGTGATCTTCGACGGCATCAAGGACGAAATGACCATCGTCACGCCCGTGCGCCCCAAGCGCGGCAGGCGCCAGACAGCTGAGGCCGCCTACAAGGCCGCATTGAAGCGCCTTCGGGCCGTCGTCAGCGCGCTGGAAGGGCCACTGTCGCATCGCGGCGCCACCACCCGGCGCGGGCTTCCAGTCCCCGAACCCGTCTCCAACACGTCACACGCCGAATATCTGGCGATGGTCGAGAAGGCGAAGGACTACATCGTCGCCGGCGACATCTTCCAGGTCGTCCTCTCGCAGCGCTTTTCCGCCCCCTTCGAGTTGCCGGCCTTCGCGCTCTACCGTGCGCTGCGCCGCGTCAATCCTTCACCATTCCTGTTCCACCTCGATTTCGGCAACTTCGCCCTTGTCGGCTCCTCGCCTGAGATCCTCGTCCGCGTGCGCGACGGCGAGGTCACCATCCGCCCGATCGCCGGCACCCGGCGCCGCGATGACGATGAAGCCATCGACCGTGCTCTCGAAGACGATCTTCTTGCCGATCCGAAGGAACGCGCCGAGCACCTGATGTTGCTCGATCTCGGCCGCAACGACGTCGGCCGTGTCGCCGAGGTCGGCAGCGTCAATGTGACGTCGCAGTTCATCATCGAGCGCTACAGCCATGTCATGCACATCGTCTCGAACGTCGTCGGCAAGCTCGACGAGGCCCGGCACGATGCCGTCGATGCATTAATGGCTGGGTTTCCCGCGGGCACCGTTTCAGGAGCGCCGAAAGTGCGCGCCATGGAAGTCATCGACGAGTTGGAGAAATCGAAACGCGGCCCCTATGCCGGCTGCGTCGGCTATTTCTCCGCAGACGGCAACATGGATACCTGCATCGTACTGCGCACCGCCCTCGTCAAGGACGGCAAGGTTCACGTCCAGGCCGGCGCCGGAATCGTCCACGACTCGGTACCCGAAAGCGAACAGCAGGAATGTATCAACAAGGCCAAGGCAGTCGTCCGCGCCGCCGAGGCGGCGGTTCGCTTTGCCGGCGGCAAGACCCGTTCCCCCCGGTCCGGCAATGCCGATAACGGCGGGGGGTTCGGCTGAACCGGAAGCCCGATGCAAATTTCGCAACGAGCCCCGCATCAACCACGCGGATACAGGCGCAAGGAGCGGTAGAAATACATGCTGACATTATTGCTCTTTCGCCACGCCAAATCCGACTGGAGCGCCGATCTCGCCGATCACGAGCGCCCGCTCAACAAGCGCGGCGTCAAAGCCGCCCCCCTGGTCGCCCGCCATATCGCCAGCTCGGGCCAGACCCCCGACCGTATACTGTGTTCGGACGCGGCTCGCACGCGGGCGACCTTGTCGCTCGCTCTCACCGAATTGCCGAATCCGGCGCCAGCTGTCGACATCGACGAGCGGCTCTATTTGGCCGCGGCCGAAACGATCCTCGACGTCATCCGCGAACGTGCCGGCAAGACCGACAACCGCCTCATGGTCATCGGCCACAATCCTGGGCTGCACGCCCTTGCCCTGACCCTCATCGGCAACGGCGACAAGAAGTCGATCGGCACCATGGCGACGAAGTTCCCCACCGCAGCCCTTGCCATCATCACCTTCGACACGGACACCTGGACCGGCATTGGGCCGGCCAGCGGCACACTGGTGGCATTTCTCGTGCCACGCGATCTCGATTGAAACCTGTATCCGATAGGCTCCTTGCAGTTGGTTCTGCCCCACCTTCCCTGTTCAATCAGTGGTGCTACATGCCACGATGGCACCCTCCGCCTGCTCCCAAATCGATAAATCTAATTTAGCGTAGGGACTTGCTGGATATTTGTTCGGCGATGCACTATTTTTCTGCGACCATCAGGGGGAGGGGAAAATGCTTGTCGAACACGACGCAGGTGTCGGGCTAAATTGCACGTCACCATATGGATCCGATTGTGGCTCGGAGCGGCTGCTTGCCGCCCCTTTGTGCGGCAACCAAGCGGTTTGGCAACGGATTCCTTCGCGCACCTTTCGGCCCGGTCTAGGCCGCTAGACCGATGCATCCTGCCGTTCAAGAGCGATTAGAGCGAACACTGGGGCGCGCAGGACAAGAGCGGCGCGCAAAGACGACCCGCGGCCTCGATGCCTTCCTATGGGAAAAGCGATGGTTCTTCATCGCGCTGCTGGTCGGCGGCCTCCTGATGCTGCTGCCCCCGCCCGAAGGCTTGAGCCATCGTGGGATCATCGTCCTCGCAATGTCCGTGATTGCGGTCATACTGTTCGTGACCGAACCCGTTCCGCTGCCGACTGTCGCGATTCTCATCATTATCGGACAGGTGCTGCTTCTCGGGATCGATTCGACGACAGTGGCGAAGAGTTTGATGAGCGACAGCGTGCTGTTCATCATGGGCTCGCTGATGCTTGCCGTGGCGGTCGTCAAGCAGAAACTCGACAAGCGCATCGCCTATTTCATCGTGCGCATGACCGGCACCAGAACGGCTAATATCTGCCTTGGCATATCGCTCGTCTCGGGGCTGCTGTCTTCAGTGATCGGTGAGCATACGGTCGCCGCAATGATGCTGCCGGTCGCCATCACGCTCATCACGCTGACTTCCAGCGATGCCAAGAAAGTGCGCGGCCTGGCAGCGGTGCTGCTGTTTTCAGTTTGCTACGGTTGTTCTATCGCCGGAATCGGAACGCCATCGGGCGGAGCGCGAAATGCCATCATGGTCGGGTACTGGAAAGAGTTCTTCTACGACCCTACCAATCCGGAAACCTATAAGTATCTGGTCGATTACATGACCTGGACACTCTATTGCTATCCCGTCTTCCTCGTCCAGATCCCGATCGTTACTGCGTTGCTGCTTTATACCTTCCGGCCCGAGTACGACAACCTATCGCGCGCCGTTGTAAAATTGCGCAGCCAGGTCAACAGCCAGGGACCGATGGGCCAAAAGGACTGGACCGCCATCGCGGTGTTCCTGCTCACTCTTATCTGCTGGATTCTGTTTTCGGACAAGTTCGGTCTTGGAACGATTGCGCTAGGCGGGGCGGCAGCCTTTCTCATCCTAGGGCTGGTGAAGTGGGAGGACGTCAACTCCGGTGTCAACTGGGGCGTCGTGCTGCTCTATGCTGCGGCGATATCCCTTGGCATCCAGATGAAAGACACCGGCGCTGCGCTTTGGGTTGCGACCAGCTTCCTGCAAACGCTCGCACCTCTCGGCTTCGACAGCGGCACGCCGCTTCTGGCGGCGGTCTCATTGCTGACCACCGGCGTCACCAACACGATGTCGAATGGAGCGGCAGTTGCCGTTCTTGGACCCATAACGCTCAAGCTTGCCGTGGCTGCAAACGAGAGCCCCCTTGTGGTAGGTTTCGTTACTGCCATTTCGTCTGCGTTCGCCTATTTGACGGTGATCGGAACGCCGGCGTCCACGATCGTTTATTCGTCCGGATACCTGAAGGCGAAGGATTTCCTTGTCGTCGGGTTTCGAATGGCAGTCGCTTCGACACTAGTTCTGCTGCTGGCCGCCTCCGTATACTGGCCACTGGCCGGTTTGTAAGATTTGGATCGTTATTCGATGGCGGGACGAAAACCAGGCTTGAGCACCGATGGCGAGCGCTTCAGCATCGTCGTCTGCTTCGACGGTTCCGAAGAATCTCACCGTGCACTGCGCTATGCCGTGCGGATTGGTTCGGGAACGGATGCGGACCTGACGCTCCTCTATGTCCGGCCCTTCGACCAGGGCCTCAGAACCAGCGGTCTCGATCTGTCCGTGGTTCGCGAAAACATTCTGTCATGGGGCCTCGACCTGCCCGGCATGCGCGTACTCAAGGAAGGCCGCGATGCACTGGTAGAACTGGGTTGGCTGGACTCCGAGTGGGAGCAGGAGCACGCCCACGCCCAGGTTCGGGGTGACCCGCTCGGAGACAACGCGATTGTGTATTCCAGTCCGTCGGGGCGTTCGGTCGTTCTGAGGCTGCTCGTCGCCCAGTCGGTTGCCGACGGCGTACTCGATGAGTGTGAACTGGGGCAGTACAATCTGTGCATCGTCGGCTGGCCCGCTTCCGGTGGTGCAAGCGGCGTGGGCTACATTACCCACGAGATTGCCACGCGGATTGCACGCGAGCACACCGGCACCGTGCTCGTCTCGCGATTCCTTGAGGAAAGCCATGGCCACCTCGTTTGCGTATCGAACCACGAGGGTTCGATACTCTCGGCACGCACCGATGCCGAAGTGGCGGCAAGATGCGCCTGCCCGATATATCTGCTGTCGGTGGCACCGTCGCAATCCAAGCTCTATGCCGCCAAGCGCGCCATAGCCCGGGCCAGGGCGGCAATTCGCGATGCCGGCCTGGAAGTCTCCGGTGCAACCACGCTGGTTGGCGATCCGGTGACGACGATCATCGAAGAGGGAAAGAAATACTCGGTCATCGTCATGTCGCGATTCCGCCGCCGTACCGGATGGCGGCAGGTCTTCTCGAACAGCATCGCATTCAAGGTACTGGCGAGGGCAAAGAATTCGGTGATGATCGTGCGCTGAGTTTGTGCGGGAACCTATGGTGCATCTTGTCCGAGGGCTTACTGCCCGCTCGCTTCCCACCTGAAACAAGGCTCGCGAACGCGTCAGCAAGGAGTAACTGTGTAAGGTTAGCTACGCGATTGAGGCTTCCATGCACCGCGTGCTACGAACCTTTCACGAAACTGCGGTCTCGGTCCAATCAGGGACAAGCATTGACGCGTGAAGGTGCGCAAGAGCGCTTTCGCACTGGCGCAATCAATAAAAAAGAAATTTACCGCAACAAAACAACAGGTTAATTCGGGCAATGCTCCTCCTCATCGATAACTATGACAGCTTCACCTACAATCTCGTCCATTACATCGGCGAGCTTGGCGCGGCCTCGGTTGTTCACCGCAACGACCAGATCACGGCCGCCGAAGCAATCGCACTGAAGCCGAAGGCAATCGTCCTTTCGCCCGGCCCCTGCACCCCCAACGAAGCCGGCATCTGCCTTGAACTCATTCGCCAGGTCGACGGGCGCATTCCGATCCTCGGCGTCTGCCTCGGTCATCAGTCGATTGGCCAGGCCTATGGCGGCAAGGTGATCCGCGCGCCAGTGCCGATGCACGGCAAGCTCTCCAAAGTTCGCCACACCGGCAAGGGTATATTCGCCGGCCTGCCCGAAACTTTTGAAGTGACGCGCTATCATTCCCTCATCGTCGAGCGAGAAAGCCTTCCCGCCAGCCTGGAAGTCACCGCCGAAACCGACGATCATGTCATCATGGGCCTGCAACACAAGGAGCATCAGGTGCATGGCGTCCAGTTCCATCCCGAAAGCATCGCTTCCGAACACGGTCACGATATCCTGTCGAACTTCCTCCGCCTCAGCGGTTTCAAGAGCCTGAAGAAGATACCCCGCTCGCCGCCCAAAGCCGCCTGATCCTGAGAGATACATCAAGGCCACACACCCCTGATGACCACTGAATCCGACATTAAGTCCATCCTCGAGCGCGCCGCGAATGGCGAAACCTTCGACGAGGAGGCGATCGCGGCGGCACTCGATGCGCTGATGAGCGAAACCGCCAACGATAGTCAGCGCGCCGCATTCCTGATGGCGTTGCGCCTGCGCGGTGAAACACTGCCCGAGATCGCCGGGGCGGCGCGTCTGTTGCGCAATCGCATGCTGGCTGTCGACGTCCCCGCCGGCGCCGTCGACATCGTCGGTACCGGCGGCGACAGCCACGGCACCTACAACGTCTCGACCTGCGCCGCCATCGTTGCAGCAGGTGCTGGACTGACGGTTGCAAAGCACGGCAACCGCTCGGTGTCTTCGAATTCCGGCGCCTCCGAAGTGCTGCAGGCGCTAGGAGTCAAGATCGACCTGACGTCGCAACAGGTTGCAAACGTGATCGCCAAGGCGGGTCTTGCCTTCATGTGGGCGCCGATGCACCACCCGGCGATGAAGATTTGGGCGCCGGCCCGTGCCGCCCTCAAGGTGCGCACTCTTTTCAACCTGCTCGGCCCCATTGCCAACCCGGGTCGAGTGACCCGGCAGGTCGTCGGCGTCTTCGATGCCCGCTGGGTCGAGCCGATTGCCGATGCGCTTGCCAGTCTAGGTGCCGAACGCGTTTGGGTCGTGCATGGCTCCGATGGCATGGACGAGCTAACGACGACCGGCCCGACAATGGTGGCCGAAGTTGACGCCGGCGAGGTTTCGGTTTTTGAGATCAGCCCGCAGCAAGCCGGTCTGCCGCTTGCCAGCCTCGACGAACTCAAGGGCGGTGATGCCACAGTCAACGCTCAGGCAATCCGCGATCTTCTCGACGGGGTCAGGAGCGCCTATCGCGACATTGTCTGCCTCAATGCAGGTGCCGCCCTGGTCGTCGGCGAACGCGCTCCCAGTATCGAGGAGGGTGTCAAGCTCGCGCAAGCCGCCATCGATGACGGCCGCGCCAAGGCGGCACTGGAGAAACTTGTCGCCGCATCGAACGCCTGATACTTCCGCCCGCGGTAATCCTTCGCGCGAAGTCCCTACCCCTCCCGCCCTGTTTAAGCTTATATCGAATCCATGTCAGACATCCTCGACAAGATCACCGTCTATAAGCTGGAAGAGATCGCCGCCGCTAAAGACCGCGAACCCCTCCAGGTCATTGCCGAGTACGCCCGCAGCGCACCGCGTGTGCGGCCTTTCATTGGCGCGCTGAAGAACAAGCACGCCGAAGGCAAACCGGGCCTCATCGCCGAGATCAAGAAGGCCAGTCCCTCGAAGGGCCTGATTCGCGCCGACTTCGATCCGCCCGCGCTGGCCAAAGCCTATGAGGCTGGAGGAGCCGCCTGCTTGTCGGTCCTCACCGACACACCATCCTTTCAGGGTGCGCCCGAGTTTCTGAAAGCCGCCCGCGCAGCCTGCTCCTTGCCCGTGCTGCGCAAGGACTTCATGCTCGACGCCTATCAGATCGTCGAAGCGCGCGCCTGGGGCGCCGACTGCATTCTCGTCATCATGGCCCAGGTCGACGACGATACCGCCGCGAAACTCGTTGGCGCCGCGCACGACTGGGGCATGGACGCCCTCATCGAAGTCCACGATGAAGCCGAACTAAGCCGCGCCCTTGAACTCGACAGCCCGCTCATCGGCATCAACAACCGCGACCTGCGCACCTTCGACGTTCACCTTGAGACCACCGAGCGGCTCGCCGCTCTCCTCCCCGCCGACCGGATTGTCGTTTCCGAAAGCGGGATATTCACATCCGCCGACATCGCCCGGCTGAAAAAGAGCAACGTCAACACCTTCCTCGTCGGCGAGAGCCTGATGCGCCAGGCCGACGTCACGGCCGCAACCACCGCGCTGCTGACCGGAGCCGCCGCATGAGCGAACTCACCCACCTTAACGAGCGCGGCGAAGCCCGCATGGTCGACGTCTCCGAAAAGGACACCACATCCCGCACGGCAATCGCCGAGGGCTTCGTGACGATGGCTCCTGAAACACTTGCCCTCATCGAAAAAGGAGAAGCCAAGAAAGGCGACGTTCTCGCCACCGCACGGATCGCCGGAATCATGGCAGCCAAGCGCACTCATGATCTGATCCCGCTCTGCCATCCCCTTGCGATCGCCAAGGCGACGGTCGATTTCGCGATGTCGAAAGACCCCGCTGGCGTCCATGTCACCGCTGAGGTGAAGGTCACCGGTAAAACGGGAGTCGAGATGGAGGCACTGACCGCCGTCTCGGTGGCCTGCCTGACGATCTACGACATGCTGAAAGCCGCCGACAAGGCGATGCGTTTTGACGGCATCCGCCTCGTCGAGAAAATTGGTGGCCGCTCCGGCCATTATCGCGCCGACACCTCCAGCAAGTAGTCCCAAGATGCCCAGCAAGCCTGCCCTCAGCGTCGATGAAGCCCTTGCCCGTATCCTGGACGGTGTCCGCCCGACGCAATTCGAAACGGTCGAACTGCTCGACGCTGCCGGCCGCACGCTTGCCGAACAGCTGAAAGCCAAGCTGACCCAGCCGCCCTTTCACGCTTCCGCCATGGACGGCTACGCAGTATACGCCGCCGACGTCGCGACCCTGCCCGTCCGCCTGAAGCTCATCGGAGAAGCCGCCGCAGGTCACCCCTACAGCGGCCCCGCGCTCCGCCGGGGCGAAACCGTGCGCATTTTCACCGGCGCTCCGCTTCCCCAGGGTGCCGACGCCATCGTCATCCAGGAGAACACCGAACCCCAGGGAGACGGAACCATTATCGTCGAAGACGGTACGCCTGACCCCGCTCACGTCCGCCCCGCTGGCGGCGACTTCGTCGAGGGCGCGACCGTGATTCGGGCCGGCACCCGGCTCATGCCCC
>LOEV01000090.1 GCA_001516065.1 Alphaproteobacteria bacterium BRH_c36 | reverse complement strand
CGGAAGCACGCAAGAAGGCGCAGGCCGAAGCCGCGAAGAGCGCCGCCGAAGCCGAAAAGGCCAGACAGGCTGCCGCGGAGGCGGCAGCACGCCGCAGAAGCGATGCGGCCGACAAGTGCAAAGGCGGACCACCGCCAAAGATCGCCAGTCGCGCCGTCGCGGGCGGATCGATGCGCATCGACATCCACGCGGACTGTCAGAAAGGCAAGCGGTTTTCGATCACCTATGGACTCTATTCGTTCATTCGTGCCTTCGATGACGACGGACGGGCAAGCTTTTTACTCGACCTGTTCATGGGCACCCGGCAACCGATCGTACTGGTGCTGGAAAGCGACGACAATTTTCCAATCGAACCGCCGGTCGTCGATTTCAGCGGGCTTTCAAAGGTCGCGATCATCTGGCAGGCGCCGGTCAACCTCGATCTTCACGCGCTCGAATACCTCGCAACACCCGGCGGCGAAGATCACATCCGGGCCGGCGCCGGCTCATCGTTCGAAGCCGCCAGCTCGATGACCGCAAAGGGCAAGGGCCGCGGCTACATGAGCAGCATCGCGGGCAACGAGGATGCCGGCGACAAGGTCGAGGTTTACACGTTCGTGCGCGCGCCGGGACAGCGTTCGGGAGTTGTGACCATCCTTGTCGACTACGAGACGCGTGGGGATCTGCCGGCGGGCGAGGCATGCGGCGACGGCCCGCTGGCCGCGATACCTTTCGAGGTCGTCGAACTATCGCCGAGTGGAGACATCAATGTTGAAAAGCGGCAGATCAGTCCAGCGGTGTGCGGACAAGCACTCACCCAAGCGGAACGATTTAATCCCGACACGATAAATGACCTGCAAATCAGGCGTTGAACCGCACAGAAGCGGAGAGCGCCATACGACAACACCGGAAGGGGAGACAACGATGAGCCTAGTTGAGCGAGTAAGGCTAGTGCTGGGAATCGCCATCGCCGGAATCGGACTGTGGGCCGGACTCGCACATGCCGCCGAAGTGCGGCTGCAATTGAAGGGCGGCGGCTTTGAGATCACCGGTGATCTGAAGGTCTACGACGGCAAGAAATACATCGTCGAATCGCCAGTCTTCGGATTGATGACAATCGACAGCAACCGGTTCGATTGCGTCAGCACGAACTGCCCGACGGCACCGACTATCAACCCTGAATTCATCGGCAGCCCGCGAGCTCCGCTTGGAAACCTTGGGACGACGAGTTGGATGGGCGGCAGCGGTATCGGCACGAACTTCATGCCGGAACTGGTCAAGTCGTATGCCGCGACGCGCGGGTTCACCGTCCAGCAGACAATCGGTACCGATAATCGGGATCTCATTTTCACACTCGAAGACAAAGCGGGAAAAGAGGTCGGCACATTCAACGTGCTGCGCCGCGGCGTCGGCCAGGGATATCGCGACCTGATCGACGACAAGGTCGAACTCGTGTGGACCAGCGCCCGCATGACGGATGCCCAGCAGGCGGACTTCACGGCGGCTGGTTTGGGCCGGATGCGCGTCGAAGGCAACGAGCACGTTTTCGCACTCGACTCGATGGTGGCGCTGGTTTCTCCTGACAATCCGGCGGTTTCGATTTCAATCGAAAACCTCGCAGCGATCTATGCGGGACGCATCACGGATTGGGCACAGCTGGGCCTTCCGCCGGGCAAGATCAACGTTTACGCCCCTGTCGACGGCATGGGCCTGCTCATGCATTTCAAGAACACGATCCTGTCTCCGCGCGGGCTCACATTGACTCCGGACGCCTACCGCCTTGGGACGGTGGTCGAGTGGTCTGACGAGGTTGCCTTGGACCCGAACGGCATCAGCTTCAACTTCATCGGCTATATTCGCAACGCCAAGGCCTTGAACATCTCGACAGACTGCGGCCTCATCACCCGACCTACCTACTTCTCGGCAAAGACAGAGGAATTCCCCCTTTCACGGCGCCTCTACCTTTATACTAAGGGCCGTCCGAAATCGTTACTGGGACGCGAGCTTCTCGATCATGCGCTTTCTCCAGAAATTCAATCGGTACTGAAGGCAGCCAACTTCGTCGATCAGGAGCCCGAGCTTTTGGGCTTCAAGGAACAGGGCGCACGGATCGCCTATGCACTCAATGCGGCGGCCGAAGACTTCGATATCGAGGCAATGCGCAACCTCATCACCGATATCGCGCCGGCCGAACGGCTTTCGACGACACTGAGATTCGTGGTCGGCTCCTTCACGCTCGACCCCAAGGCGCTGCAGGACGTCCAACGACTTGCCCAACTTCTGCAGAAGCCGGAATTCAAAAACCGGCAGGTCATCCTCCTGGGATTTGCAGATGCCGTCGGCGGATATGCCTCTAATCTGAAGTTGTCGCAGAGCCGGGCAAAGGCCGTGGAGGCCGCCTTGCGCAATGCCGGATTCTCCGGTGCAATTACCAAGGGTTATAGCGAACTGGCGCCTGTTGCCTGTAACGACACGCCCGAAAACCGCGAATTCAACCGGCGCGTCGAAGTCTGGATCAAGTAAGGCGAGCCTCTCAGGAGTGCAGGTGCTCCAGGGAGACGCGGATCAGATCGGCGGTGCGCTGAAGGCCGAGCTTGTTCTTAATCAGACTGCAGGTGTTGGCCACTGTCTTGTAGGAAACACCGAGGGTTTCGGCTATCGCGGTGAGGCTCTTGCCGTCTCCTAGAAGGCGCAGGATTTCGACTTCGCGCGTGGTCAACTGATGCAACGGGTCCTCTCCGTCGAACTGGCCGATGGCAAGCTTTGAAGCCAGGTCGACCTCGATGTAATGGCGACCTTCGGAGACCTGCTTGACGGCGGCGACCAGTTCGTCGGCGCTGGCGCTCTTGGTGACGTAGCCTCTGGCGCCGAGCTTCAGGGCGCGGGCGGCGTAGATCGGTTCGGAGTGCATCGTGAAAACGATGACGCGCGCCTTTTTATCTTCGAGGATCAGGCGCCGCAGCAGCTCCAGCCCACCGACGCCTTCCATGTTGAGATCAAGCAGCACGAGATCTGGTTTTTCGGACCGGAACAATCCAAGCGTCTCGTGACCTGTCTCCGCTTCCAGGATCTCAGCGCCCTCAATGCCTTCGAGCAGGCGACGGACGCCGGCGCGAACGACGGAATGATCGTCGACGAGAAGTATCTTAAGCTTGCGCATTGAGGGTAGTCCTTTTCACAGATTGTTTGCGCTTTCGGGGTTCGTCGCCCGCGGTCCGACGGAGGGGCAGCCACGCACGTACGACGACACCTGGCGCGCCGGTTCGCGGACCGACCTCGAATTCGCCGGCAAGAGCCTCGACGCGCTCGCGCATCCCAGCGATGCCGAAGCCGGAACCGACGCCAGCGCTTGCACCCTCGAAGCCATGACCATCGTCCCTGACCTCGACCAGAACGCCTTCGTCGCTGTCTTCGATCTCGATCTCGACGCGCGTGGGGCGGCCGTGGCGCATCGCATTGCTCAGCGATTCCTGTACGATGCGAAACACAGCCTGATCGATTGCAGCGCCGAGCGAGTAATCGGGCGCGTCGACCTTGAACGCGACGGCGGGATAACGCGCCTCCCAGAATTCGATGAGGTTGTCGACGGCATCGAGCAGGCCCACGTCGACCAAGGCTTGAGAGCGCAGGCGGCCGAGCAGTTCCTTGACGTGACGCTGCATGTGGCCGACAGACTCGCGTATCGTTGCAACGCGCGCGGGGATTTCTGCTGTCTTGCCATTGTCGAAACTATGGGCGATGGAGGCCGCGTCGACATCGACGGAAAACAGGAACGGTCCGATTTCGTCATGGAGATCGCGGGCCAGGTCGGCGCGCTCTTCCTCCTGTACAGCTGCCAGCTGTTCGGTCAGCCGCCGGTTCTTGGCTTCCGTCTCCTGCAGGCGCTCGGACATGGCGTTGAAGCCGCGGTAGACCTGTACGAATTCAGCGGGGCCGATTTCCGGCATCCGCGGTACGTCGGAGGACTTGTATATCGCGTCGAGGGCGGTCGCCAACGAATCGAGCGGTCCCAGCGCCCGGTTCAACAGCCAGTAGACACATCCCAGTACAAGGCTGCACAGCAACCCGAGGATGGTCAGCGTGTTCCATATGTCGTCCCAGACTTCGCCGATCTCGTTGCGCGAATCGGTTTGCAACATGAATTTGCCGAGGCCGTCGAAGACTGGCGGCAGTTCAACCTGCACAGTCCGCTCGGGCTGGTCAAATATGTCGTAAAACCAGTCGGGAATGTCGCGGTGCGGTTGGGCGGGAACCGACTCGGCAATGGTGCGCCCGCCGCTATCCTGCCAGAGCGCACGCACATGCCGGTCGCCGTTGAAGTCGCCAACAAGCAGGTGCAGGCGGCGGCTCGGGTCAGCCGACTCCTCGGCGTCATCGACAGCATTCGCGGCGACCCGCGCACCGACGGCGATGGCGGCCTGCATCTCCGCCTCGACCTTCGATAGCGCGCGCCAGTAGCTGATCGCAGCGCCAAAAAGCAGGGTGATCAGCGCTACCGCGACAATCGTAGCGACTAGTGTAGACTTGAGCGACATTCTTCTTCCAAGCGAGCAGATACGCGTGAAGGCCGGGGCCACTATATCCGATCAACCGCTGCGCTGCGTATGCGTTTGCGTTTTTCAGTCAATTCGGGATGATTGCCCGAACCTTGGCGGGAGAAATTCCTTGTGGCGCCGGGCCTCTTGCCGATCGGAATTCCCCGGCAAGGACCTGCTGCTTCCTGTGAGGGGATCGGCAGGATAAGTTCGCAAGCTCTCTTCCTCAACGGAGGCCTTACCGATGTCGACTGGGCCGTCATCGCGAAAACCCGATGCGGTTCTCATCGGCGTACTGAAAGCCGCAGGCCTGATCGAAAGCCTCGGTGAGACGGCGTTCGAACCACTTACCGGCGGGGTTTCCTCGGACATCTGGAAAGTGGAAACCGGGAATCGGACGTTCTGCGTGAAACGGGCACTGAAGCAGCTCAAGGTCGAGGCGCTGTGGCTAGCGCCGGTGGACCGCAACCGATTCGAAGTCGCCTGGTACCGGACTGCCAACGCACTCGTCCCCGGATCGACGCCACGCGTCCTGCTCCATGACAACAAAGCCAATTTATTCGCGATGGAATATCTGCAACCGGCCGAGCACGCCTTGTGGAAAAGCGAGCTGCTGGAAGGCCGGGTACAGCCGGCAATCGCAGCCGAGGTGGGCCGGCGGCTTGCCGCCATACACTCTGGAACGGCAGGCTCAGCGGAGGTGGCGGCACAATTCCCGCGCTCAGACATTTTCCAGGCCATCCGCCTTGAGCCCTACCTCGAGGCGACGGCTGAACGGCATCAGGACATCGCGCCCCAGTTGTACGAACTGAGCTCGCGAACGGCTGGAACAAGGCTGGCGATGATCCATGGCGACGTCAGCCCGAAAAACATTCTCATCGGCCCAAACGGACCAGTCTTTCTCGATGCGGAGTGCGCCACAATCGGAGACCCCGCATTCGATCTCGCGTTCTGCCTGAACCATTTCCTATTGAAATGCCTCTCGAACGCGAACGCGCAGCCTGCCTATGCGGCCTCATTCCAGGCGA
Organism: Alphaproteobacteria bacterium BRH_c36; assembly: GCA_001516065.1. Lineage (GTDB taxonomy): Bacteria > Pseudomonadota > Alphaproteobacteria > Rhizobiales > Hyphomicrobiaceae > Filomicrobium. Next base: position 3,735 of record LOEV01000090.1, on the reverse strand, counting down.
TGGCATCTGTCTATCTAGACGGAGTGGACTGGGAGGACGCCGACGGCCTGGAGAAGCGTGCGGCCAGCTTGTTGCCGGGCTTGTTTCTGGCCCGCATCGACGGGAAGTCACCTGTCGAATACGTTACGCAAGAAGAAGATAAACGGAATGTACGGCGCTGCGCTCGCGGCCTCATCAAAGCTCAGCCTTCGCGCCTCGAAGACGTAATTGCGGCGTGGCAACGGGAACTGTCTTCATGACTGCTGAAATCATTGCCGTGAAAGGCCGCCGCGTCTGGGATTCGCGGGGGCGGCCCACCGTCGAAGCGGAGGTGCTCCTGTCGGGCGGGGCAAGCGGACGCGCCATTGCGCCAGCGGGCGCCTCGATGGGAAGCGGCGAAGCCCTCGACAAGCGCGACGGAGGCCGAACTTTCGGCGGCTACGACGTGCTGCAGGCGGTCTCAGCTGTCAACGGGGAAATCGCCGACGCGCTCATTGGGCATGACGCCCGCGATCAGGCTGGAGCCGATGCGTTGATGATCGAGCGCGACGGCACCGCGGACAAAAGCAGGCTTGGCGGCAACGCGCTGGTTGCGACGTCCATGGCGATTGCCCATGCCGCGGCGAGCGCCGAAAACCTGCCCTTGTGGCGTTACCTCGCGAAGGCTCGCGACGAGATTTTACTGCCATTGCCCGAGGTTCAGATTTTTGGTGGCGGCGCCCATGCCGGGCGGCGCGTGGACGTGCAGGACTTCATGGTGGTGGCCGTCGGCGCGCGCACCTATGAGCAATCGCTGGAGTGGTCGGCGGAAGTCTACCGCGCCGCTGGAACGTTGATGAGCGCGGCCGGATTGATGCAGGGCGTGGCCGACGAAGGCGGGTTCTGGCCGGCTTTCGGCTCGAACGAGCAAGCTCTCGATTTTCTGGTGCGCGCCATCGAACAGGCAGGGTTTTCTCCGGGTGACGAAATTGCCATCTCGCTCGATATCGCAGCGAGCGACTTTGGCCGCGGCGGCCGCTACCGGCTTGCCGCCGACGACAGGGAAGTCGACTCCGACGGCCTGAGCGAAATGCTGCTGTCATGGCTGGCGCGCTACCCAATCATCGCCATCGAGGATCCGTTCGGTGAAGACGATCTGGAGGCCATCGCCAGATTTACCGCCGCTGCCGGCGACGCAATCGAAATCGTCGGCGATGATTTTATCTGCACGTCGGCTGGAGGAATCGAAACCGCAGCCGCCATGAAGGCCGGCAACACCGCATTAATCAAGCCGAACCAGGCTGGAACCCTGACGGAAACGAAAGCGGCGCTCGATGCCGCAAGGCTGGCCGGCTGGGGAAGCATCGTATCGGCACGGTCGGGGGAAACCGAGGATGTCACCATCGTTCACCTCGCCGTCGGCTGGGGCGTCAAACAACTCAAGGTCGGATCTTTCGCCAGGTCGGAACGCATGGCGAAATGGAACGAGGGATTGCGCGTTGCCGAAGCGTTGGCGCAGGACGGTGGGACGCTGCCGGCGCGGCAGTCCTTTCCGTGGGGGCAGGGAATGTGACCCGATCGGTGCTCGCAAGCCGCGTGGAGGCTTACCTCAGATCGATTCAACGGCCTTCGCCAAAAGGTCACGGACCTGACCTGCCACGGCATTCAGTTCGACGTTGTCTATCGCCTGCATCGACGCCACCGGATCGATCGCGCTGACTTCCACCCCGCCCGCCACCTGACGAAGGATGACGTTACAGGGCAGCATCGCGCCAACACGTGGTTCAATTCCGATGGCCTGATGTGCCATCTTCGGGTTGCAGGCGCCGAGAATGCGATAGGCGGGCATCTCGACATCGAGCTTCTTCTTCATCGTCGCCTTGACGTCGATCTCGGTCAGCACGCCGAAGCCATGGTTTGCAAGCGCCTCGCGCGTACGGCTCTCGACCGAATCGATGTCCGCGCCGGAGATTTGTCGATTGATTGTGAAGGTCATTTCAGCTCCTTTCATTCACTGCCGCAGATATTTTATCAGAGCGGCTATTGCTAAAACCAATAAGATAAGGATGAGGATCCCTAAGATCCAGCCAACTCCCATCCCAAAACCCATTCCGTTGCCCATTTCGTGCCAGTTCGTCATGTCACGTCTCCTTTTTTTTCTGTCTCCGGTGCCCGTACCTGAAGCATTCCCCGGGTTGCCGGTGTGAGGACGCCAATCGCGTGGCCGGCCCAGTCGACGAACAGCTATTCGCCCGGCATTCATGCAATCGTCAAATTGCGGGAAGCCGCCGGAATGTCGGCGCACAGACCATCGGCACTACGGATGCCGAACTCGTCGAACGCGCCGCGCCGGTGAAACGCATTCGCCGCCTCGATCAGCGCCTTGGACGGCATGCAGCCCACTGCGGCGCAGGTCGTGGCCCAATGGCCGTCGTTCACGAGCAGGAGGTCGTCGGTGTATCGCCGTACCTCGCGCAGGGCGGACAGCCCTGCGCTGCCCGCGCCCACGATGACGGTATCGACCTTCATGCGATCACTCTTCCGCGTCCGCTTGCGCCTTGGTCGCGTGCTCGGTGCCCGGTTCATGCTCTGGCGGGCTGTAGGTGGTGAAGAGCTTCAGCATCCCCGAACCCGTGTTGCGGAAGTTGTGAAATTTGCCCGAGGCCACAATGATTTTCGCTTCTCTTCGGTCCCAGATCTTCCTGAAGACGAAGTCGTCGCGAAGCTACTCTTCAACAAGTCGCTCGCGAAATTGTCCGCTCTTCAGATTGCGCAACTGGCCAACGAGATCGACAAGATCGGGGGGCTCTCGAGCGGAAGCGGCCTGCTCGAACAGCTCAAGAGTTCGGTCGGTGTCGATGTTCTCGATATCGGAACGGATAAGCTGGGCGGCGCGACTGTGTCGGCAGGCAGCTATCTCAACGACCACACGTATGTCGGCGTTCAGCAAGGAACTGGTGCAGGCTCAAGCCGGGTCGTCATCGACCACGATCTCACGAAAAACTTGAAGGCCAAAGGCGAAGTCGGCGCTGACGGCAGGAGCAAAATCGGCATTGGTATCGAATGGGAATATTAAGTCCTTAAGGTTCGGCTGTCGTGTCCAGAGCTCCTCTGGCCAAAGCCTCCGGTTGAGGCGAAACTTGCGCGTCATCCACGGGGCCACCTGTCTTCGGTGCGACATCACTTACAATTTACTTGCCTCGCCAATCCCGCGGGTTCTCGGCCATAGCGTGTACATCATCGGAGGCGTAAGCTCATCACGTTGCAGATAGTGCTCTAGCGCCCAAGGAGGGTACAATGAAACGCTCGATCGCAACCGTAGTAGCGCTTACTTTTACTATGATTGCCCCGGCTGCAGCTGATGACAAAGCCGATGTCACCGCCGCCATGAACGCTTGGAAGGAAAATCTTGCAGCTGCGTGTGGTGGCGGAGGAGCCGAAAAGATCTTGCCGCTCTATGCCGAGGACGGCGTGTTATGGGGCACTATTTCGCCCACGATCCGTGATGATCGGGCAGAACTCGAGGACTACTTCGTCAATGCCTGCAAGAAGCTACCGAAGCTCACCGTTGAGTTCAAAGATCCCCTGATACGAGTCTACGGTGGGGATACGGCTATCAATAGCGGCTACTATACGTTCAGCTACGAAAAGGATGGCCAGCCGACGCTGCTTCCCGCACGCTACAGCTTTACGCTCGTGAAGCGTGATGGCAATTGGCTGATCGTCGATCACCATTCCTCGACGATGCCAAAGTGAAAATTAATTGCGGGCGCGCAC
>LOEV01000089.1 GCA_001516065.1 Alphaproteobacteria bacterium BRH_c36 | reverse complement strand
GCTCACCTGACGTTTGGTACCGCTTGCGGCTGGACTCGAAACCAAACGTAAGGTGCAAAAGCTACACTAGAATCATAGAGTTTCTAGTATTCCTTATGGTTCTGACATTTGCTTCCCGTTGCGGCCAAGTTCGGAGCAAATGTCAAAACCGGAACACGAGTGCAATTATGCTAAACGTGCGCCCGGAGAATGCAAACGCACCCGGAGAAAAGCAAGAGCCGACAATTTCGTTGCCAATTTGTCCGCGCCGCCGGATAACTTTTTTCATGTACGTCACAAGACTGGAGGTCTCAGCATGAGCGCCAAAGTCAATCTGAGCGATCTCATCAAGGCGACCCAGCTGTTTGCCGGGCTCAACGACGAAAGCTGCGCGGCTATCGCCAAGGAGATGCGTGAAGTCAGCTTCAACGCCAGCCAGGTGATCTTCGCGCGCGGCGACGAGGGCAAGGACGTTTATCTCGTCGCCGACGGCCGCGTAAGGCTTTCCGTCCTGACGGCGGAGGGGCGCGAACTGTCCTTCGCCCACGCCGAAAAAGGCAGTCTTTTCGGGGAGATAGCGATGATCGATGGCGGCGTCAGGACAGCCGACGCAACGGCCGCCAGCAAGGTGTCCGCCTACAGCCTTTCGCGCGGCGCCTTCAATCGGGTCATGGCCGCCCATCCTTCAGTCGCCGAGGCGATGCTGCATTTCCTCTGTCGCCGCCTGCGGGAGGCCGATCAGCAGCTCGAAGCGATCGCCCTTTGCCCGATCGAAGTCCGGCTTGCTCGCTTCTTCCTGGCGGCCGTCCGCGCCAAGGTCGGCGCGGAGTCCGACGAAGACGAGGTCGAAGTGCCCTTCACCATGTCCCAGAGCGAACTTGCTCTGCTGATCGGGGCCAGCCGGCCGAAGGTAAACACGGCTCTGTCACTGCTCGAAGGCAACGGTGCCATCAAGCGCTCGGGCCAGTCGATTACCTGCCGCGTGTTCGAGCTTGAGGAAATTGCCGGGATCTGATCGATAATCTGATCGATCCCATCGGCGGTTCTTCACGGAACAGCCGCGCCGTGCCGGTTTGTGCTCCAATCGCCCGGTTTTCTGTAGACTTGGGACGGACGCAAGTGAAATGAAGAACAGGATTAAGCTGACCACCGGGCAAACCGGCGCTGGCACACGCCCGCGCGTGCTGCCATCGCTACGTGATTCGCCGTTGGTGCGGCGTGCCAAGGCAGCGTTGCGCCGTATTGCGCGGCTTGGCACCAAGGGATACCCGCCCGACGTTCAGCGCCGGCTGGTGGTGATGAACCTGATCTCCTACTTGATCGTGCTGACGACCTTCGGCTACGCGATACAGAATTACTTCATGGGTTTCGAAAAGTTCGCGCCGGTCGTCTATCTCAATCTGGCGGTCTTTTTCGTTGCGCTCCTCGTGCCCTGGTCGCATCGGTTTTCCGACATTGCCGGTGGCTTGATCATCATCGTCACCGAATACATCGCTCTGTTCCTGTTCACCGCGTTAGTTGGAAACGAGTCGGGTCTGCATTTGCAGTATTTTGTAGCAACTGCGGCGATATTTGTGGTGTTCGGCGTCGAGCGGTGGAAGTTGATCGTCCCGATGGTTGCACTTGCCATCGTTCTGCAGGTGCTCGCATGGGATATGTTCCCCAAAAGCGCCGCGCTGATCGACGCACCGGAACACGTGCTGCGCGATCTCTACCTGCAGGCCTCCATCACGACGGGCGTACTGATCGCCGCGACGGTCTATTATGCTTTTTCCCTCGCCGAAGCTGCGAAAGCGGAAACCGACGCGCTCCTGCGCTCGATCCTGCCCGACAGCATCGTCAGCCGCATCAAGGCGAACCCGGGGCGCGCCATCGCCGACAGCCACGACAACGCGGCGATCCTCTTCACCGATATCTCCGGGTTCGTCGCGCTGGCGCGGGAAATGGGGCCAGAACGCATCGTCGCTCTGCTCAACGAGATCGTTTCTGAATTCGATGCTCTGGCCGAGGTCCATGGCGTCGAGAAGATCAAGACAATCGGCGACGCTTATATGGCTGCGGCCGGAATTCCGGTTCCCGTCGACGATCCCGCCGTGCGGCTTGCACGTCTTGCCATAGACATGCAGAAGGTCATCGTTCGGCTCCGCGAGCAACGGGGTATCGAACTTTCGATGCGCGTTGGTCTTGCCTCCGGTCCGGTGATGGCCGGTGTCATCGGCACACATAAGTTCACCTACGACGTGTGGGGCGATGCGGTGAACCTTGCCGCCCGCCTCGAAAACAAGTCGATTCCCGGCTCGATTTTGGTATGTCCTCGTTGCCAGCGCGATCTGGCGCATGCATTCCGCCTGGAGAGTCATGGTGTTATCGACATCAAGGGTGTCGGCGAGCAGGAGACTTGGTTCCTCATTGAGGAGCACGGCGAGGGGTCCGGCGCATCCGTGACGCCTGAATACGCCATTCACCGATCCGTTGCGGGCGTTTGATAGACCGACCGCCCGGTAATACTCTCGCTCTTGGACTGCTTTCGGAGTTTGATGTGCCAGATACCACCAAAAAGCCATTCGACCGTCGCGACCTCCGGCAAGCGCGGCTGGAACAGGCCCTGCGTGAAAATCTCAAGAAGCGCAAGGCGCTAGCCCGCAGGCGGTCGGCTACTGGCGCCGCCGACGGTGAAAAAAGCCACTCCGGCAGCTCCAAAGCACTGACGGATGACTGATTATCCCTGACTTCGGCCCGCCCCGCCCCTTGCCCCCGCAGCCGGAACACGACTATTTGTCTCGCTTTGTGAATACATGCTGATCGCAGGGACGGCGTGAACAGCCAATGCGCGCGGCAACGCGGCGAAGTTGAAAGCAAGAGACATGGATCGCATCAAGATTGTTGGTGGGCACAAGCTCAACGGCCTCATTCCGATTTCAGGTGCCAAGAATGCGGCCCTTCCGCTGATGATCGCGAGCCTGCTGACCGATGACCGCCTGACGCTCAAGAATGTCCCCAACCTTGCCGACGTCAATTTGCTGTCACGCATCCTGCGCAACCACGGCGTCGATCTCGCCGTCGACGGCAAGCGCGCGACGCCGTCGGCATATATCGGCGACACCTTTCATCTCACCGCCCGCGATATCGTCGACACGACGGCCCCCTATGAGATGGTCAGCCGGATGCGGGCGAGCTTTTGGGTACTCGGCCCGCTGATTGCCCGCATGGGCCGGGCGCGCGTTTCCCTACCCGGTGGCTGCGCCATCGGCACCCGTCCCGTCGATCTTCACCTCGACGGCCTCAAGGCACTTGGCGCCGAGATCGAAATCGACGCTGGATATGTCATCGCTAAGGCGCCGAACGGCCTTGTCGGCAATCGCATAACCTTCCCGAAGGTCTCGGTTGGCGCGACCCACAACGTCCTGATGGCCGCAGCCCTCGCCAAAGGCGAGACGCTGATCGAGAACGCCGCTCGTGAACCGGAAGTCGGCGACGTCGCCGAATGTCTCGTCAAGATGGGCGTGGAGATCGAGGGCATCGGCACATCGACGTTGAAGATCCAGGGGGCCGACCGCCTCGAAGGCGCCGTTCACAGCGTCGTGCCCGATCGCATCGAAACCGGCACCTTTGCCTTTGCCGTCGCGGCAACCGGCGGCGACGTGATCCTCGAAGGTGCCCGCCGCGAGCATCTCCAGGCGGCGCTCGATGCGCTGGCCCGCACCGGAACCCAGGTCGAGTCGGTTGCCAACGGCCTCCGCGTCAGCCGCGATGGCGGCGCTATTTCGCCTGTGTCTGTTGAAACCCAGCCCTTCCCCGGCTTCCCGACCGACCTGCAGGCGCAGATGATGGCGCTTGTCACCCGCGCCTCCGGCACCAGCGTCATTCGCGAAACGATTTTTGAGAACCGTTTCATGCATGTCCAGGAGTTGGCCCGCCTTGGCGCCGACATCCATCTGCACGGCGACACTGCAACCGTCAACGGCGTCAAGAAACTGCGTGGCGCTCCGGTCATGGCAACCGACCTGCGCGCTTCTGTTTCTCTGGTGATCGCCGCCCTCATGGCCGAGGGCGAAACCGTGATCAACCGTGTCTACCACCTCGATCGGGGTTTCGAGCGGCTCGAAGAGAAGCTGACGCGGTGCGGCGCCGAGGTATCGAGGAGCAGCGAGGCTTGAGGTGAATCCCCGCCTGCTGGGTCGTTTGAGCTGCCGCAATGCCATTGTCGCAATAATCTGACATACTCATATAGTTGGGCGCGAGAGCGGCCAGTGTATCGAGGAACACTGGAGCATCATCCGAGCATAGGCGATCGCTCTTGGCGGTAGGGTCAGATCGGATGATGCTGTAATTGCAATCCGCGTTCGTGCTCGGCCGTACGATTGCGCAGGGAGCTTTCAAAAGATGCGTTGGGTGCTCGGTGGGCTGCTTGCAATTCTTGCCGTTATCACGCTTTCGGTCGCCGTTCTCGTATATCTGGTGCCGGATACGGCAATTGAGCGTCATATCCTTGCCTCTGCCGGTCGTGCAACGAATTCCACGATCACCTCCTCCGGGCCGCCGGACATAACGCTGTTTCCGCAAATAGATATGACGCTGCGCGACATCGAGATGCAGCCTGAGGGCGGCGCCGGCACGATCGCTATGAAAGCGCAAAAGGTGCATGCGCGGGTGAGCTGGATTTCAATCCTCACGCAGTGGACCATCGACATCGCCGAACTGCAGCTCGTCGAGCCCCAATTGCGCTTTGTCGATACCGACCCACCCCGACGCGCGGCGGTTCTGCCGCAAGCGCGCCGCGCTCTCTATCGGCCCCTGACCGTTGTCGTCCGTCAGATCGGCATCGAGAACGGCTCGATCGAGGGCGTTTCCGACTGGCGCATCAAGAATGTCAACGCCAAGGTTCCTGCTGCGAACTTGTCATCGGCAATCGATGTTGACGTTGAGTTGTTTCTCAACGGCGAAAAGGTTGCGGGCAACATCAAGCTGAAAGATCCCCTGGCCCTTCAGTCGGGCCGCAATATCCCTATCGCCGGCAACCTTGACGCACAAAGCGCTCGCATCGAATTCGACGGCGCGGCCACTGTCGGCGAAGGGCCGTCCTTCGAGGGCAAAGTCACTGTGGCGACTGCTGATATCGACGTTGCCGCACGATGGCTCGGCTTGGAAGCAGGGTCTGCATTCAAGGGCGAACGGGCTTCGCTGGCGGGCAGTGTCCGCTATGAAACCGGGGCCATCGTTCTGCAGGACGCCCATGTCGAGTTGGCCGATCTTAAGGCAAACGTGGACGGTCGGTTCGCCGTGGCCGGCAACGCGTATGTCGGCCGTGACGTCACCATCAAGGGATTCGATGTCAGGCGGTTCGGCCTTCCAGAGGGCGTTGAACTGGCAGACCCCATAGCGCGTTTCGACAGGCTGGAGGCGGGCGCTCCGGTCAGCGCCACGCTTGATTTCATTCTCAATGGCGAGCCGCTGAGCGGCACCGCCAGCGTCCCCGATCTCGCTTTGCTGACAGCGGCCAATCCAGCGGACCCGCTTCCGGTCAAGGCGGATTTTGCAGTGCCCGGGGGCCGAATAGCGTTCGACGGCAGGGTCACTTCGGGCGCAAAAGCAGGTGTGGGGGAAAGCGTCCATGATTGGACGGCTGCCGGCCAGCTCAACGTGAAGGCGGACTCGGCCCGGAAGATGTCCAGCTGGCTCGGCCTTGAGTTGCCGAAGAATGACGCATATGAGACCGCGCTGTTCTACGGCGAAGTCGCAGCAAGCCCGAAATTTGTTTCCGCGCGTAACGTTGCCGCAAAGTTCGATCAAACGGCAGTGGCGGGCGATTTCTCCGTCGATCTTGCCAGCCAGCGCCCCGTCGTCACGGGAAAACTGAGCCTCGACAGGATCGATACCGCCCGCTATTTCGCCGCCTCCCCCGCGCCCGTTGAGGTTGCCCGCCACGCCGCTGCACCCGAGCCGGCCGCGCCACCCTACGAAATCCTCCTAGAACCGCTCAAGCCCTCGTTGGAAGCACATTTGGCCAGCGCGGACGCCGCCGGGCCGGCTGCCCACGCTCCAGGCGGTTCTTCCGCGCGCCGGGCATTGGCCGTCGCCCCGGCTTTTCGCGAAGTCTGGAGCCAGGCCTCGCTCGGTCTTGAACAGCTTCGTCAAACCGATGCCGATCTCGACCTGGATGTCACTGTTGGCGACCTGCGCCACGGCGATGTCGTGCTCGGCACATCGGCTCTAGCAACTAAGTTGCAGAAGGGAAGCCTTGATATCGATGTGCGTGAAATACAACCCGTAGAGGGCCGTATCAGCGGCAAGATCAGGATCGACACCAGTTCCGAGGTTCCCGCCTACGACATCTCGCTCGATATGGGCGACGTTCCGATAGAGAAAGTCCTGCAGCAAGCCAGCCAGCGCGATGTCCTGCGCGGCAAAATGACGGGCAAGGCTCAGTTGAAAGCCTCAGGGCGAAGCGAAGCGGACATTGCCGCTTCGCTGACCGGGGTGGTCAGCAGCGAATTCCGCGATGGCGTCATCGTCGGCTACGACATCCGCCGTGCCCTCCGCCCATTCGCCAACCGCGATTACGACCCCCGTAACACCACGCCCTACGAACGAATCCGCGCCGATTTCGCGATCGCGGACGGTTATGCCCGCAGCGATTCGATCATGCTCGATGGCCCTGCGATCAGCGTCCGCGGGGCGGGTATCGCCAACCTTAAGACTGCAGCCCTCGATTACCAGTCGCAGATTTCACTGGTGCCGCCGCCGAGCAACTTCTCGATACCCGTCAAGATTCTAGGCACCTGGAACCGCATCCAGGCCGCCTTGGACTGGGCGCGCGTGGCCAGCCAGTGGACTGGCGAGTCGCCATTTCAGGATCTCGACGTGCGCCGGCGCACTCCCGCCCGGAGCGTTGATCCTGAGCTGAAACCCTTGGTCGAAGAATTAGTTGCCAAGGCGGGCGGCAAGGGCGTCCCGCCCGCAGCCGCCGATCTTCTGAAAGAATTGACGGGCAGGTAGGCGGGTAGCCCTGGCAGCAGGCAGCACGTTCTTCGTGCCGGTAGAAGTCGGGTTTGGTTGCCTTCGTCACCCACCCTCGGTATCAATCAACGTTTCGCCATGTTCGCAGCCGCGAACAGCGGCTTTTTAACAGTTCAAGGCAAGTCCAGTCAGATGTCCGAGCTTAAGCTGATCGCGCTCGATGCCGATGACCTCAACGTCATATCTGCGCATCTCCAGGATGCTGTCGGCCGCGCCGGCGACATCGCCTATAAGCCCGGCGGCCGTCGCTTCGCCATGGTGCTGAATCGCTTTGACTGGCCGGACGCAGGCGCAAAGAACAGTGCGGCCAACCCGGCGGCGCGCGGCGGCGGTGCATCGACCTACGGCCGCTGTCAGACGGCGCTGCGCTTCGAGAAGGTCGATGCGGTCCGCAGCATCGGCATCGACCGCTCGCGCAAACAGGATGTAGTCTCGTTGCTGGCGATCGGCTTTACGGAAAGCGAGCCGCCGTCGGGAACGGTGACGCTCTATTTTTCAGGCGGACCGCAGATCGCCATTGATGTCGAGTGCATCGAGGCCGAACTGCGCGACCTAGGCGCCGCCTGGACGACGACCCGCCGACCCGAGCATCCCGAGGACGAAGTCTGACCTCGTCCTCACCGTGCAAAGAAAAAACCGATCGGCACCGGCGCGGCCGCGGCCGGCGCTTCTGGTCAACGAACACCAAGAACGGAACGAACGCGCAAATGGCAAAGCGACTGAACAGCAGCGATCCCGGTTTTCAATCCGCATTCGAGGCGCTCCTTTCCGAGAAGCGCGAAGCCTCCGAGGAGGTCGACGGCGTCGTCTCTGGCATCATCAGGGACGTGCGGGCGCGCGGCGACGAGGCCATGATTGATCTTTCTGCTAAGTTCGACCGGATTGATCTGTCGGCACGCGGCATCGCCGTCACCGGCGAAGAAGTCGCCGACGCATTCCAGCGCGTCAGAAGCGAAAGCCCCGAAGCGCTGGAAGCGTTGAACTTCGCCCGCGAACGTATCTCTTCCCACCATCAGCGCCAGAAACCCGTCTCAGGTCGATACACCGACGAAGCAGGAGTCGAACTCGGCGAGCGCTGGACGCCGGTTGAGTCGGTCGGCCTCTACGTTCCCGGCGGCACCGCGTCCTATCCCAGTTCCGTCCTGATGAACGGTGTTCCGGCCAAGGTCGCTGGCGTCCCGCGCGTTGTCATGGTCGTGCCGATGCCCGATGGCAAGGTGAACCCGCTGGTGCTGGTCGCCGGCGGCATGGTCGCCGATGAGATCTACCGCGTCGGCGGCGCCCAGGCCGTCGCCGCATTGGCGTACGGCACCGAGTCGATACGGCCCGTCGCCGCCATCGTCGGCCCCGGCAATGCTTATGTGGCCGCCGCCAAGCGTCAGGTGTACGGCACGGTCGGCATCGACTCGATCGCGGGCCCCTCCGAAGTCCTCGTGATAGCCGATGCCAACAACGACCCCGAATGGATCGCCGCCGATTTGCTCGCCCAGGCCGAACACGACACCGCCGCCCAGTCGATCCTGATGACGGATGACAAGGCCTTCGCAGATGCCGTCGAAGCCGCCGTCGAACGCCAGCTTGTAGAATTGCCGCGCACTGGAATTGCCACTGCGAGCTGGCGCGAGTTCGGCGCCATCATCGTTCTCGAATCGCTCGACGAGGCCCCGCCGCTCGCCGACCGCATCGCCGCCGAACACCTCGAAATCGCGACCGCGAATGCCGAAGAACTGACCGAGCGCATCAGCAACGCCGGCGCGATCTTCATCGGCGCATTTACGCCCGAAGTCATTGGCGACTATGTTGCTGGCACGAACCACGTTCTTCCGACGGCGCGCTCGTCGCGGTTTTCTTCGGGTCTCGGCGTCCTCGACTTCATGAAGCGCACCTCGCTCCTGAAGCTGGACGCGGCATCGCTTGGCAGGCTCGGACCCGCGGCCATGACGCTTGCCCGGTCCGAAGGTCTCGAAGGTCACCGGCGCTCTGTCGAAGTGCGCCTCAAGTCGTCCGGGTAAGGGAATTGTCATGTCGGAATTCGGACCATCCCCCACGTCCCGCTCGCGGCTATACGAAATCAACCTCGATCAGGCCACCATCTCGCGCAAGAATCCGAACGTCGAGCACGAGCGGGAAGTTGCGATCTACGACATCCTGGAGTCGAACGAATTCAAGCTTGTTGGCCGCGATGACGGCCCGTACCGACTGCAGCTGGCGATAGCCGACGACCGCCTTGCGCTGACGATCGGTAACGATACCGCCGAAAACCTCGATAACCATCTCCTTTCGCTGCAGCCGTTCAAGAAGATCGTGAAGGACTACTTCCTCATCTGCGACAGCTACTATGAAGCGATCCGCTCCGCTCCGCCGTCGAAGATCCAGGCGATCGACATCTCGCGGCGCTCTATTCACGACGAGGGAAGCCGCCTGCTCGTCGAAAGGCTCGATGGCAAGATCGTGGTCGATTTCGACACGGCGCGGCGGCTGTTCACGCTGATCTGCGCCCTGCACTGGAAGGGATGACGCGGTGCCGCTGGCGCAGGTCGAGGGCGCGGAGCCGCGCCATGTGCTCTTCGCGTGCAGCCTCAATGCCGTGCGCTCGCCGATGGCCGAAGGCATCCTGCGCCATCTTGCGGGCAAGCGCATCAAGGTGTGTTCGGCGGGCGTGCGCGCCGGCGCCGTCGATCGCTATTGCGAAACTGTTATGAGCGAGCTTGGCATCGACATTACGCGTCATAAGCCGACCCCTATCTCGGCCTACGAAGACCAGGTAATCGACCTCATCGTCTCGTTGTCGCCCGAAGCCCACCACCAGGCCCTCGAGCTGACCCGTACCCATCCCGTGCGCGTCGAATATTGGCCCACTCTCGATGCGACGGCTTTGCCCGAAGACGCTGACGACGATTTGATCCTGGAAAGCTACCGCAAGGTCCGCGACCAGCTTTTTCGCCGCATCAAGCAGCGCTTCCCACTTACCGGAAGCCCGTCTGTCTGAGGCAGCAATGACCGGTGGGGCCTTTACCCTTTCATCCCGCCCCGGTGTCGTGCTTAAGTTCGCTCGAATTGAGTCCGGGCGCGATCTGTGGACCGGTCCACGAGCCAGAAGGGAATGCCATGAGCGAAGTTGCGACTGCCGTTGAGTTCGACCATGTACCGTGCCCGTTCTGCGGGCTTGTGTGCGACGATTTACAGGTCGTGCGCACAGGCGCCGCGCTGAAGGTCACTAAGAATGGTTGCTCCCTGGCCGTCACCGGCTTTGAGCGTGCGTTGCCCGCTACCTCCCCGCAGGTCGGCGGCCGCGACGTCTCGGTGCAGGAAGCCGTTGCAGAAGCCGCAAGGTTGATCCGCAAATCGTCCTCGCCGCTTTACGGGGGCCTCTCAACCGACGTCGCCGGAATGCGCGCCGTCATGTCTCTTGCGGATCGTTCGCGCGGCACCCTCGACCATGCCTTCAGCTCAGCCTTTGGGCAGAACATGAAAGTTCTGCAGTCGGCGGGCTGGATTACGTCGACACTGACGGAAACCCGCAACCGCGCCGATGTCATCGTGATCGTCGGCAGCGACGTGCACGCGCTTCATCCCCGCTTTTTCGAACGCATCGTGCGCGCGGATACGACGATGTTCGAAGAGACCGACAAGCCCCTCACGGTTGTGTTCATTGGAGAGGGCCTCGACCAGTCGGCAGCTTCCGGCCCGCGTGTCGGCAAGGTCGTCACTCTGCCCTGCCCTCTTCATAGCGTCGATGAGGTGATGGGCGCGCTACTGGCGCGAATGCGCGGCAACAAGGTGAGCGGCGACAACGTGGCCGGAGTGCCGCTCGCGGCAATCGAAGGCCTCGCCAAGACGCTCAGCGACGCCCACTATTCTGTGCTGGTCTATACGCCTGCCGGACTCCATACCGATGACAGCGATCTCACCGTCCACGCCATCTGCGATGTCGTCAGGCTGCTCAACAAGACGACGCGTTCGGCCGGCCTGTCGCTCGGCGGCGACGAAGGCGCGACGACGGCGACATCGGTGTGCGGCTGGCAGAGCGGTTTTCCTACCCGCGTCAGTTTCGCCAGCGGCGCCCCCGATTATGATCCGATCACGAACGAACTCCCCCGCAAGCTTGCTGGCAACGAATCCGATCTGCTGGTCTGGTTGGCTTCCTACTCGCCTGATCTGGCGCCGCCGGACACGGACGTGCCGACAATCCTGCTCGCTCCCCCCGCGATGACGCCGCCCAATGCGCCGGCTGTGTTCATCCCTGTCGGGACTCCAGGGCTCGACCACGCCGGTCAACTCATCCGGTGCGATAGCGTCGTGTCCCTGCATTTGCGCGATCTGGGGCGTTCGAAAAATCCAAGCGTGGCTTCCGTGCTCACGGCCATCGAAGCCGCACTCTAATCTCCGGGATAAATAGCGATGTTGATCAAACTGACCGGCGGCAAAGTCTACGATCCGGCCAACGGTATCGATGGCGAAATTCGCGATATCTACATTGAGGACGGCGTTATCGTCGCTGCGCCCGCCGAAGGGCGTATTGACCAGGAGTATCCGCTCCACGGCCGCGTCGTTATGGCCGGCGCGATCGATCCCCACACCCACATCGGCGGCGGCAAGATGACCATCGGCCGCCTCATGCTGCCCGAAGATCATCGCGGCGATCCCGTATGTCGCGGCCATCTCACGCGTGCCGGCTGCGGCCACGCCGTCCCCTCGACGCTGACGGCGGGATATCGCTACGCGGAGATGGGCTACACGGCCTGCTTCGAACCCGCGATGCTGCCCGCCAACGCGCGCCAGGCGCACATGGAAATGGCCGACACGCCGATGGTCGACAAGGGCGCTTTCGCCATGCTCGGCAGCGACGATTTCTTCCTGCGCCAGCTCGCCGCCAAGGACGACATCGAAGCCATCAAGGACTACGTCGCCTGGACCCTGCACGCCACCCAGGCGATCGCGATCAAGGTCGTCAATCCCGGCGGCATCAGCGCTTTCAAGTTCAACCAGCGCCAGCTCGATCTTGATGAGAAGCACGTCCATTACGGCATCACGCCGCGCGACGTTCTTCTCACCTTGTCGCGAGCGGTAAAGGAACTGGGCGTGACCCACCCCTTGCACGTTCACGGCTGCAATCTTGGCGTGCCCGGCAACGTCGAGACCACAGAGAATACCATAATCGGCATGAACGGCCTGCCGGTCCACCTGACCCATATCCAGTTCCACAGCTATGGCACGGAAGGCGACCGCAAGTTCTCGTCCGGCGCCGCCCGCATTGCCGAACTCATCAACAGCCACAAGAACGTGTCGATCGACGTCGGACAGGTGCTTTTCGGTCAGACCTGTACAGCCTCCGGCGACTCGATGCGCCAGTACGGCAACACAAAATCGGCCAATCCGAACAAGTGGGTCGTCATGGATATCGAGTGCGACGCCGGTTGCGGCGTCGTGCCGATGCGCTACCGCGACAAGAGCTTCGTCAACGCGCTGCAGTGGGCGATCGGACTTGAGCTCTTCCTGTTGATCGACGACCCCTGGCGCATTTTCCTTACGACCGACCACCCCAACGGCGCACCTTTCACGTTCTATCCCCATCTCATACGTCTGTTGATGGACAAAGGCTTCCGCAACGACATGATGCAGAAGATCAACCCTGACGCCGCCAATTCGAGCGTGCTGGCTAGCCTCGACCGCGAATACTCCCTCTATGAAGTCGCGATCATGACGCGTGCCGGCCCGGCCCGCAGCCTCGGACTGAAAAATCGCGGACACCTCGGCGTCGGCGCCTGCGGCGACATTACCGTCTATCAGGATATCGCCGACCGCGAAGCCATGTTTGCGACTCCCGTCTTCGTTTTCAAGAACGGCGAACTCGTCGTCAAAGGCGGCAGAATCGTCAAAGTCGTCCAGGGCGCAACCCATGTTGCACGGCCCGATTTTGACCGCGGCATCGAAAAGTCGCTGCGACGTTATTTTGAGCGCTACCACACCGTCGGGTTCGACAACTTCAAGCTCAGCGACGACGAAATCATCACCGACGGCCGCGGCAGTCTCGTCATCCAGCCGACGGCGGCGCGGGCGTAGCGCCGGCCCGCGGCAAGCTGCGATGGTCATCCGGCTGACGCGCGGACCTCCGTGACGGCCGCACCCTCTGTGAGAAAGGCGGGTTAAGTGCCTCAATTGGAACACCAGGCGGCCATTGGCTGCCGAGTGCCTTGCCCGTTGCAATTGAACGCTTTTATGATGGCTTTCGATTGAGGGGGGAGAGCTGCAGTAGGGGGGGGACGGGTCGTGCTTCAGTTTTTGTTTGGATTTCGGGCGAATGTGTTCATCGCCTTTGCGGGCGCCTTCACGATTTTGGTGCTGATCAAGCTGACATCCCTGCTCCCAGGGAAGTACTATTTCAGCTTCTCGAAGCTTTACGCGGGCGCGTCCGAGCCCTTCATCGTCGATCCGCCAAGCGTCACCGCCTCAAGGCTGTGCGAACTCATGAGCAAGCATAACCTATCGCCCGAAGATATTGGCCGGTCGGTCAATTGCGCGGCGAAGCTGGCTGACGGCACGACGCTTTATCCCCACGGGGCCGCGATCTTCAAGAAGGAAGAAGTTGACCGCATATATTCCATCGCCCTGGCTCTCGACAGTCAGGTCCGCTCCGCTCTGGTGGCATCCGGCAACCGCACCGTCCTTGTACCTTTGAGCGACGCAGAGTTCGAACGGATTCTCAGCACGGCGAAGTCGGTCAGCGGCATTTATCGCCAGCTTCTGCAGGCCTATGAGAGCCAGATCGGCGATCACTTCGAGACTGCGATTTCAAACAGCGTGGAATCCGCCTTTGCGAATGTCGAGGCTATTGAAGACACCACGGCACCCACGGATTTCAACGCGGCCGCACCGGTCCTGAAAGGTCTGACGCCGGAGGAAGTGGCCGCTGCAAGACAGGCCCACGCGGCGTTCATTGCAAAGGTGGGCAGCGAGAATCTAGGTTCCCTGGCAGAGCCCCTGACAAAGTCGACAATCGATAGGATCATTGACGAGGCCTACGTTACAGCCGACATTTCGCACGGCGTGACTAGCCACTACACCAGTTCCATCAAGACGAGTACTGGCGAACTTCTGCGTGATCACTTCGAGCAGGCCGGCGTCAAGCCCGTCAAGGAGCAGGAAGCCAAGCAACTCATCTTTTCCGAACTCGTACAGGATGGGTTGGCCAACTATATCGTCGCCACGCTCCTTCGTCTCCTGCCCGTACTCGTGTTCGGCATCGCTCTGGGCTTCGTATTCGGGCGCCAGGAATTGTTCTCGACGAGTTTTGCCGGTGCACTCGCCGCCTTCCTTCTGACGTGGCCGATCATGCTCATGTGGGATCGAGTCGTGCAGAGTTCGTGGCACGAACAGAAGGAAACTTTCCTGCTCTTCTACGCCGTCTACATCGTCTCGTTCTTCTTGACCGCGCGTCTCGGCGCGTTGATCGGAATTCGCATGAGCGAAGGAGCGCCTGAGCGCGTAAGAGGAATTGCCGAAGGCGGCGACAAGATTGCGGCCCTGAAAGGCACTTCGTGGGCCGAACTCATCGGCAATATCGTCATCACCATCGCCGCGAACGGCGTCGTCGCGGCATGGAACGTGATCATTCCGGTCAATGCCGGCTAGGGCGGCGTGGCTGAAGCGGGCGGCGCTGGTGGTAATACTGCTGGCGCTGACCGGTTGCGTGACGCTCGCCTACATTGATCACGATGGGCGTCAGTCGATTATCCGGCTGGCCGCCACCGACATCCGTGCGGCAGCGAGCCTGCTCGCGCAGGCGCATCCGGCCGCTCCCGGAACATGCACCAACAGCAGGCAATGGAGCGATCTGGATCTTCTCGCCGACGCGCTCGCGGCCGTCGAACAACTGGGCACAAGCAGATTCGAGCATGCGCTTGAGACACTCCTCGTCCGCATCGCTTCTTTTATCGGATGGCCCGCGCCGGATTTCTCCATGGGTCCCAGCCAAATCCGCCCATCGACGGCCGAAGCCGCCCTGCGCAGTGCAGGCGCCGCTGGCGCTCCGGCCTATCCGTTTCCAGGTCGCCAGCAGATCGCGCGCGACTTGCTTTGCGATTGCGCCAGTCATGAGTTGGGTGTTCTTGTCCTCAGGATGCTGTTGCGGAAGCACCCTGGCAGTGAAGCGGAATTGAGCCGCGAAACCATCATGCGACTTGCTGGCGAATACAATGCCCAGGTCACCAGCCCCACAGCTGAGGCGGCAATCGCCAACTACCTCTATCGCGAGTTAACCTATCAAGTTTTTCAGGAGCTCAAGTTCCGGCTGCGTCGCGCCGCCTAGCCGCTGCCGCATAACGCTGAGCCGCGTGGCGCACCCGGCTTGGACAAGCCGAGGCTGTAGGCCGTGACGCCGGAGGGACTTTGGTTCGCGCAGCCCATCGCCCAGTCCCAACGCACCGTGGCTGAGACACCTGACCGATGATGATCAAAGCCATGACCGGGAGGTTTTCGCGATGTCCGAAAAAGACTTTGCGTCGACCGCATATTTTCGAAGATCATGGCTGCTGACGGCCTGCTCCTTGGCGAGCGGGCAGCATCGACAACCGGAGGAATGCGATGCAGATGGAAGCAAAGCTTGAACTGGCTCATGCGCTTCTCGACACATTCAATGGGCGCGAAGCGAGCTTCATCCAGGCCGACCGCAGATACGCGAAATCTTATTGGGAGGTGGCCGAGGAGGTCATCGCCGACCCCGACCTGCGCGATATCATCCCGACTATGCTGGCTTGGAGCCGCGAGCACGCCGACTGGGCCGCAAGGTTCCTGGAACATCACAAGTCCGATTGACGCCCGTAGGCAGGACACGGGAAGCCAAGGCGGCAGCCCGACACCGGCTTGCCGAGTGTCGGCCAGGAAGAAGCAGCCCAACACCGGCTTGCATCTGACGCGAGCATGCGGGTGTCAAGTACTTCGCGGGCTTGAAATTGACGTGCACCTCCGGCCGCTTCAGCGACGCCACGCCGATAGCCGCCCACCCACTAACTCATAAATCAGGCAGCGCTGCGATCGGTGCCGGACCGTTCGAGCATCAAGGCGATACGGACGAGATCTGCGAGAGTGCGCGCGTGCATTTTTTCCAGGACCCATGCGCGATAGGTCTCGACAGTGCGGATGCTGATCTCGAGACGCGCGGCGATCTCCTTGTTTGCGCATCCATCTGCAACGAGCCACATGACCTCCTTTTGGCGCCGCGAGAGCGTCTCGTAGCGCGCGCGCAAATCGCAAAGCTCGTTGCTCTCCCGGATATGGCGCTCGCTCTCAACGAGTGCCGAGTCGATCGCCTCAAGGAGGCGCTCCTCCTCGAACGGCTTCTCGATGAAATCGAGCGCCCCAAGTTTCAGCGCCTTGACTGCATGCTCCACGTCGCCATGGGCAGTGATGAGGATCACGGCTCTCGGGTCGTTGCGGTTACGCAGGGCCGAGAGCAACCCCATGCCGCCAAGACCCGGCATGCGTAGGTCAGTGACGATGCAACCCGGCTCGAAGGGCGCGGCGAGAAAGGTCTCTGCAGAGTCGTGGCAAGCCACGGTGTGGCCAAAACTGCGCAAGAGCGCGCTTACGGCATCGAGAACGCCATTGTCATCATCGATCAGTGAGACGGTCGACATGTTCTTTCCAATGGGGTGTGGCAATCGTGAATACTACACTCGCCGCATTTTTCCTGCGGTCGATCGTCAGGCGTCCGCCGTGCGCTTCCGCCACCGAGGACGCAACCGCCAGGCCAAGCCCCGTGCCGTGTTCCCGCGTTGAATATAGCGGCAACTCGCATTCCAGAAAATCGACTTGAAAGCCGTGACCGTTGTCTTCCACCTCGAAAGCGACGTGCTCTTCGTCCTGCCTGCGAACGCGAACCGTAATGCATCCGGATCTGGCTGTCTCCTCAATGGCCTGAACGCTGTTGTCGAGGAGATTATAGAGCGCCTGGCTGATCTGCACGCGGTCGGCCGCAATGACTGCGGCTCCGGATTCGACGGATTTCTCCAACCGGATGCCGAGGGCGGCCAGACGATCGGCCATCAGCTCTTCGACCTCGGACAGCACCGCATCGACGACGACCCGTCCCGGGTTCATCGCCTGATGGCGCAAGGCATCGCGTGTCGCGCTTATAATCCCGCATGCCCGGTCGCATTCGCTGCGGATCTTGCCGATCGTGACTCTTGCAGCCACCGAAGGCTGATCAGAGAGCTCGCGGTTAAGCACGGTGGCGAGGGCCTTTATGGAGGTTAGCGGCTGGTTGACCTCATGGGCGATCCCGGCTGCGAGTTCCCCCATGGACCGCAGGCGCAACGCTCGTGTCAGGGCAAGCTGCTGATAACGTACGTACTGTGCAGCCGCCCTCTGTTGGACAACGAGTGCGCCAAAGACGAGGCCTGTCGCGGCGAGCCAGATCATCAGGATTTGAAACGATATGAGGCTTTGCTCCGCAGTGAAAGGTGCTTTCACGAACGCGATGAGGCCGATCTGTATGACGCATAGCGAAACGACCGCACCGGATACTCCATTGCGGAAGGCATTCCACAGGAGGGGCACGAACAGGAGATAGAAGAGCTGGAATTCGCTGGCGTGAGGAATGAGGAAAATGGCGGCGAAGGCCAGAGCTAGCGTTGAGAGCTGGCCGAGAGTTTCGAGGTCGAGAGGTTGGTTGAGGCGCCGGGTCGCCGCCAGCAGGCAGGTCGGCGTAACGATCAAAATTCCGATCAAATCTCCGACGAAAAAGCGTATGAAGCCTTCAAGGAAATGCGGCGGCTCAAGAATGCCCGACAGGCTCAGCACGCCGACGTAGCCGAAAGCTGCAACCGTCGAGGCGGCAAGCGCCGTCAGCATGAGAACGCCGACGTCCCGGATCGTCTGCAGCCGCGGATCGATGTCGCCGTAGCGGCGCACCAGCAGGCCAACCAGCAGATAGCTGCCGCCGATCATCATGCCATCGAGGAGATGGACGGCAGCCGGTACTGTCTCGCTGCGCACGAGAATGCCGGCGAGCGGTGGAGCGATGAGCGCCACGCCGGCAGCGCGCCAGCCGGCAAGCAGGACGAATGCCAGCGTGAGGCCCGCACCCGGACTCCACGGCGTGATCGCCAAGCCGCGAAACGCTTCGAGAAAGCTAAGGCGGTCAAGCGCCAGATAGGCGCCCAAGCCGACCAGCGTCACGAGCAGTATGCTCCGACCGGCGAACAGCGGACCCTCCAGCCTTTCGATTTCTCGCATTCTCGGTCCTCCCGTCGCAACTGTCACCTTGTGGATAATACGGAGGCTTTTCCACTGACGCGCAACCCCCAGCTTGTCCGCCGCAGCCACCTCTAGGACGCTCGTTCTCGTAACCCACGTGATGTGAGGACACGAACACGTCATGTGAGGACGCAAACAGGAGTGGAGATGAAGACGGAGGCCGAAGTGCGCGTGCGCCAGCAGGATCGCGGCCGACGAGAGAGCCAGGATGCTTTGCCGGAAGAGCCTCAGCGCCGGCGTGCGCAGCCCCAGGAGCAGTGGTCTGCCGCGCGCTGGAGGACACTGATGGGGCGTATCGAGCGGAACTGGTCACTTTGGATTGCGCTGATCCTGCTCGCCATTGTCGGAACCGCCGCGCTTGAATGACCGCAACGGATCGGCTGCGGTCGTTCCATGTTCTCGGGTTGCCGCAGATTTGCCGGGCAGGCTTGTCAGCGGTCGGTTCCAAGTCGGCGGTGTTCCAATCTCGGCCAAATCGTAGAGGATATCTGGTGCAGAGATGTTGACCGGTGCAGTCGTGATGGTCCCGGCTCTGGGAGCCGTTTTGCCGGCAGCGCTCCGGCGCTCGGGGCACACAGTCTGCGCCGCCGTCGCCGCATCGATCACTACCATCGCGCTGGCGCTTCTCGTGCTTGCGGCGCCGGCCGTCCTGGAAGGGAACACCACGGGCATGCGGGCCGACTGGATTCCGCAACTCGGCTTCAGCTTCTCCTTCTTCCTCGACGGGCTCGGCCTGTTCTTCGCGTCGCTGATTCTCGGCATGGGGCTGCTCGTCATCCTCTATGCCCGCTTCTACCTCGACGACAGCGAGCCGGTCGGCCGCTTCTACTCTATACTGCTGGTTTTCCAGGCGGCGATGCTTGGCATCGTCTTGAGCGACAACATACTGCTTTTGCTGGTGTTCTGGGAGCTGACGAGCCTCAGCTCCTTCCTTCTCATCGCGCACTGGTCCCACCAGCCGGCGTCGCGCCAGGGTGCGCGCATGGCGCTGATTACGACGGGCGGCGGCGGGTTGGCGCTCATCGCTGGCATGCTGATCCTGGGTCACATCGCCGGCACCTACGAGCTGAGCGAGATTCTTGACCGCGGAGAAATCGTGCGTGCCTCCCCCCTCGCACCGGTCGCCTTGGGGCTCATCCTCATCGGCGCCTTCACCAAGTCGGCGCAGTTCCCCTTCCATTACTGGCTGCCGAACGCGATGGCCGCACCGACGCCGGTCTCTGCCTATCTGCATTCGGCGACCATGGTGAAGGCTGGCATATTCCTTCTGGCGCGGCTGTGGCCGGTGTTCTCGCCGATGGACATGTGGGTCGCCGTCGTCTCGCTCGTCGGTCTCTTCACCATGCTAATGGCTGCAGTAATTGCGTTCTTCAAGGATGATCTGAAGCAGCTTCTCGCGTATTCGACGGTGAGTCACCTCGGCTTCATAGTCATGCTGCTGGGCATCGGCACACCCGAGGCAGTGGTCGTGGCGATGTTCCACATCCTCAACCACGCACTGTTCAAGGCGGCGCTGTTCATGAGCGCCGGCATCGTTGACCACGAGGCCGGAACGCGGCGGCTCGACAGGATCGGCGGTCTTGCCCGGCTGATGCCGATCACCGCATTGCTGGCGACCGTCGCTGCGGCATCGATGGCCGGCATTCCGCTGCTGAACGGCTTCCTCTCGAAGGAGATGATGCTGGAGGTGGCGGCCGGGACCACCTACGCGGGTCTGCCGTGGCTGTTCGGCGCCGGCGCAACGCTTGCGGCTTGTTTCTCTGTCGCCTACTCGGTGCGGCTCGTGCGGGGCACTTTCCTTGGTCCGACACGACATCCAGCCGAAGCGCACCCCCATGACCCGGGGCCCGGCTTTTGGTTACCCGTGGCGATCCTCGTCGTCCCGGTCGTCGCCATCGGCGTCCTCCCCGCGCTCGCCGCCCCCATCGTCGATCTCGTCGCGCGGTCGATCGTCGGCGCGGAGCTGAAGCCGGTCCGCCTCTACCTGTGGCACGGGTTCACGATTGCGCTTCTGATGAGCGTGCTGGCGCTCGTCGCAGGCGTCCTGCTGGTTGCGGCGTTCCGCCCGCTCGCCTCAGCCATCCGCTTCCTGCCGCGCATCGATGCCTCGGCGCTGTTCGAAACCACCCTCGCGGGCGTGGAGAGAGCCGCGCGCGGTTTCGAAGCGGCGCTCGATACGCGCAACCTGAAGCGTTACGCGGCGGTGACCCTCCTGGCCATGTCGGCCGTCGGCTGCTACGCCTTCTTCAGCGGCTCCCATGGCCCGGGCCAGCGGGCGATGCTCGCGCCGACCCTGCCGGCCATCATCGGCTGGCTCAGCCTTGTCGTGGCAAGTCTCCTCGCCGTAACGCGTGCTCACGACCGCCTGTTTCTGATCGTGATGACATCGGTGATCGGGCTCATCGTCTCGCTCGCCTTCCTGCATCTTTCAGCACCCGACCTCGCGCTAACGCAGATCTCGATCGAGATCGTGACGGTCATCCTTATGCTGCTCGCCCTCAACCTGATGCCGAAAACCGGGCCAAGCGAGATCGCGCTGTCGGGGCGCTTCATGAATGGACTGCTCGCTACCGGTTTAGGAGCGGGCGTGGCGGCCCTCGCCTATGCGGTCATGACCCGTGACTACGAGTCGATCTCGGCATTCCACATCGCGCAAGCCAAGCCCGGCGGCGGCGGTACCAATGTCGTCAACGTCATTCTCGTCGATTTCCGTGCCCTCGACACGCTCGGCGAAATCATGGTGCTGGGCATCGCCGGAGTCGCTATTTTCGCGCTGCTCGCCAGCGCACTCAGCGGGCGCTCGGGCCTGCGGCTCGAAAGGATCCGCCCGAAGCAAGCCCCGGGCGACCCGCACTCGCTGATCCTGACAGTCGGCACGCGCGTACTGCTGCCGCTTGTCCTGACGGTCGGCATCTTCATATTCCTTCGCGGGCACAACGAGCCCGGCGGCGGCTTCATCGCCGGCATCCTTGTCGGCATAGCCTTCATCATGCAGTACATCGCTAGCGGCTACCGCTGGAGCAGCGAGCGTGCCCGCATCGAGCCGTCCCTCCTGATCGGCTCCGGCATTCTTATTGCCGCGCTGAGCGGTATCGGTTCCTGGCCGTTCGGCTATCCCTATCTTACGAGCACCTACAGTTACGTCACGCTGCCGATCGTCGGCACGTTCGAGATCGCCTCGGTCATCGTGTTCGACCTCGGCGTGTTCCTCACGGTTTTCGGAATCGTGATGATCTCGCTCGCCAACCTCGCCCGCGTCGAGGAGCCTGCCGCGTCAATAGAGAGTCCTCCTGAGAAGCCCCCCCGTTCGAGCCCGGTAGCCGATAAGCCGAGCGATCCGCGCAAAGGGACGACGACGTCACGGCGGAAAGCCGAGGAGGTAAACTCCTGATGGAAGGACTCATCGCCAGCGCGATCGGCATTCTGACGGCCTCCGGCATCTACCTCATGCTGCAACGGCGCATGCTCGCCGTGATCGTCGGGCTGTCAATTCTCTCTTATGCGGTGAACCTGTTCCTGTTCGCCATGGGGCGGCTCGCCATCGACAAACCGCCGGTGCTTCAGCCGGGCGTGACGGACTACAGCGATCCCTTGCCGCAGGCCCTCGTTTTGACCGCCATCGTCATTGCGTTCGGTATGACCGCACTGATCGTCGTGCTCGGCCTTCGCGCTTATCTGGAGACAGGCTCGGACACCGTCGATGTCGCCGACAGCCAGATGGTCCGTGACTTCTCGCCGGGCAGACCGGATGAGAAGACCCAAAGCGGTAGAGGCCCGACATGAGCGACGTCGTCGTGCTGCCGATCATTCTGCCCGCCATCGCCGCCACACTGATGCTCGTTGTCGCGCGGGAGAGCCTTGCGCTGCAGCGTCTCGTCTCGGTCGTCTCCGTCGCAGCCCTGCTGCCGATCTCGCTTATCCTGCTTGATGCGGCCGGCAGCGGTCCCTCAGCTTACCGCTTGGGCAACTGGACGAGCCCGTTCGGCATCATACTCGTCAACGACAGGCTGTCGGCGATCATGCTCGTGCTGACAGCCGTCGTGTCGCTCCTCGCGCTCGTCTACTCGTTGAGCGGATGGGATGCGCGCGGGCGCTATTTCCACGTTCTGTTCCAGTTCCAGCTTGTCGGCATCAACGGCGCATTTCTCACCGGTGACCTTTTCAACCTCTTCGTCTTCTTCGAAGTGATGCTGATTGCCTCGTACGGCCTCTTGCTGCATGGTGACGGACCCTGGCGGCTCAAGGCCGGTTTCCAGTACGTCGCGGTTAACTTGATCGCCTCGAGTCTGTTTCTCATCGCCGTCGGCCTCATCTATGGCGTGACGGGCACTCTCAATCTCGCCCACCTTAATCAGCGGGTCGCTCAGCTTGGTGAAGAGGACGCCGCGCTTTTGCGAACCGGTGCGCTGCTGCTCTTCATGGTCTTCGCGACCAAGAGCGCGCTCGTCCCCCTGCACTGGTGGCTGCCTGGTGCCTATAGCGCCGCACCCGCTCCGAGTGCCGCGATCTTCGCCTTGCTGACCAAGGTTGGCGCCTACTCGATCCTGCGCTTCCACTCCGTAGCTTTCAGCTCGGACGCGGCCGGTATCTCGACGAGCCTGCAGATGCTCGTGCTGCCGGCAGCCGCAGTCACACTCGCTGTTGGCGCCATCGGCGTGCTGGCCAGCCGCAGCTTGCTTCAGCTCGCCTCGTATTCCGTCATTGCTTCAATGGGCACGCTCCTCATCGCCGGTTCGGGCCTCGAGCCGGCGCAGCTTTCGGCAGCGCTCTATTACACGCTTCACAGCACGCTGATCGGCGCGGCGCTGTTCCTGCTCGTCGATATCCTGGCCGGCGGCCGCGGCCCGACCACCGACCGGTTGGTCCCCGCGGCAACCCTGCCGCGCCCGGGCTTTCTCGGCGGTCTCTTCCTGCTCGCTGCGATGGCGTCGATTGGCCTGCCTCCGCTGTCGGGCTTCATCGGCAAGGTCGCGATACTCGATAGCCTGCGCAGCGCCCCCGCCGCTCCGTGGGCATGGGGCGTTATCTTGATCGCGAGCCTCGTTATGATGGTGGGCTTCGTGCGCGCCGGCAGCATCGTCTTCTGGCAGCCGTCCGAACGTCAGTCGGCCACCGGCTCGCCCCGCATAGCAGCTGCACCGATCGCGGTGGTCGCCGTGTTGATAGGGCTGACTGCCGCGCTCAGCGTCTTCGGCGGCGAGGTCATGACGATTCTTGCGGCGACTGCAACCGAAATGGCAACGCCTGGACGCTACGTCGATGCCGTTCTGCCGAAGACCTTCGCGGAGGTTCCCTGAAATGCTGCGCGCCGTCCTGCCCCATCCGCTGCTCGCACTCACCCTCGTCGTTGTGTGGACGCTCCTGTTCAACAGCTTCACGCCGGGTACGATCGTGACGGGAATCATCGTCGCCATCTCGGTAACGAAGTTCACGAGTGTCTACTGGCCGAGTGACACACGCGTGCGCAACCCCCGCGAGATCATCGCCTACATGGCGGTATTTCTGTGGGATATCGTGCTGTCCAACATCCAGGTTGCCCGCCTCGTGCTGTTCCGCAGCGGGGACAGACTAAAGTCTCGCTTCGTAACCGTTCCCCTCGACGTCACGTCGCCCGAGGCGATCGTCGCGCTGGCGGCCACCATTACGCTGACGCCCGGCACGCTGTCCGTCGACGTGGCTGCAGACAATCGAAGCATCATCGTCCACTGCCTCGACGTCGACGACCCGGACGCGCTGGTGGCCGGCATCAAGGAGCGCTACGAGCTTCGCCTCAAGAGGATCCTGACATGATCGCCACCGCGCTGACCTTCGCCGTCACCGTCGTCTGCATCGCAATGGCCTTGAACCTCTACCGCCTCATTGCGGGGCCATTGGCGGTCGACCGGCTGCTGGCGCTCGACACCCTGGTGGTTAACTCCATCGCGCTCATCGTACTGTTCGGGATGGTCTACGCCACGACGGTCTATTTCGAGGCGGCCCTCCTGTTCGCCACCGTTGCATTTGTCGGAACGATCGCCTTTTGCAAGTACCTCTTGCGCGGCAACGTTATCGAATAGGAGGAAGCATGAGCCTTTTCGCGGAAATCGTCATCACCGGTCTGCTCGTCATCGGTGCCTTCTTCGTGCTCGTCGGTTCAATGGCGCTTAACAAGCTGCCGGACACGCTGCAGCGGCTTCACGGGCCGACAAAGTCGACGACTCTCGGCGTCGGTAGTGTGCTTGTCGCCTCGATCATCTACTTCAACTTGATCCTGGAGAAGTTCACGATCCACGAGCTGCTGATCAGCCTGTTTCTGTTCCTGACGGCGCCGATTTCGGCTCACTTGCTCGCCAAGGCCTATCTCCACACGAAGGACTAAAGCGATTCTCCTCAAGTCGTCATTCAAGGCGACATAACTCCTGAAGTCGCGGCCCCACGCTTCGCCTTTACTGCATTTCACAGCTCAGCTGTCGTCCCAGCTCGGCTCGGTACCCAAGCGATGCTGCACGAGTGTGGGGAGCCGTACTTGACTGTATTTGGATGGTGCGGACAGACGTAGTTTTTTTGACTCTTTGATCGCGCATGCGATCCGGGAGCAAGGCGACCCGGCGCAGCCCAACACCGGCTTGCCGAGTGTTGGCGGAAAGAGCGCCGCCCCTGCGGTGGGCCTTTGGCCCGTGAGCTCAAATATGGTGCTGCCGGAGAGATTTGAACTCTCGGCCTCTCCCTTACCAAGGGAGTGCTCTACCCCTGAGCTACGGC
>LOEV01000088.1 GCA_001516065.1 Alphaproteobacteria bacterium BRH_c36 | reverse complement strand
GTGGTTGCCGCACAGTGGAGGCGAACTTCGGAGACGGGACACTAGTGAGCTTGCAACTGGGGCAAAAGCACCCCAATGCTACGACTGTGGCCCGGCTGCCCAACAACAACTCGGTGAGTGTTTACCAAGAGAGCGCGGCCCCAGCCGAGAGCCGGGCCGATAGGCCGTCAAGAATGTGGGAGCATAACCACACTCCTCTGGCGGTAACGTGGCTGCAGCTCAGGCCAAAGATTGTGCCGCCTTGCGCCCCTGTGTTAAGCCGAAGTACCCGAACCGCCAGAAAACGAACCCAAGGGAGGTATGATGCGCCTTCTCCTGTCGACCATTGGCCTGCTTGCGAGCGCACTGTTATGCAGCGCCGGCGCCGGCCCGACGCTGCTGTTCGAGGCCGATTCAGGCAAGGTTCTCTATTCCGAGAACATGGATGACCAGTGGCATCCCGCTTCGCTGACCAAGATGATGACGGCCTATATCGCCTTTCAAGAGATCAAGGCTGGACGCGTGACACTTGAGACCGAGATCCCCTGCACCGAGCTTGCCTTCAAGGAGCCCCCGAGCAAGGTGGGCCTGCCGGTCGGCGCCAAGCTGAAGATGGACACGGCCCTCAAGGCTCTTATCGTGAAATCGGCAAATGACGTTGCCGTAATGATCGCCGAAGCGCTTGGCCCGACCCACGACCGCTTCGTCGAACGCATGAACGCGACAGCAGCTAAGCTTGGCATGACGCGCACGCATTTCACCAACCCAAACGGCCTTCCCGACAAGGCGCAGGTGACGACGGCGCGTGATCTCGCCAAGCTGGCCCGCGCCATTACGACCCAATTCCCGGAGCACGCTCACTACTGGTCGCTGCCCTCTTTTCAACTCGGCAAGATCCGCCTGGCGAGCCATAACGGACTGCTTCAGACGTTCGATGGCGCCGATGGTTTGAAAACCGGGTTCATTTGCGATTCAGGTTTCAACGTCGTTGCCAGCGCAACCCGCGACGGCCGCAAGCTGATGGCCGTCGTGCTCGGCGAGCCTTCCGGTGCCGACCGAACGGTGCGTGCTGCCAGCCTGCTTGAGCACGGTTTCCGCCAATGGAGCTGGAAGCAGCTCTTCAACTCCGACACGATCGATAACGTCCCTCGGGATTCGAGCGCCCGCGATGTCCGCAGCGTGCGCCATACGGTGACGTCCTGGAGCTGTGGCGACCGCAAGACAGCGACTCGCCTCAGGGCTGCCAAGCAGCGCGTCAAGCGCCGCGAAGCCAAGAAGGCCGAGAAGAAGGACAAGAAGTCCGCGGCAAAGACGACGACTGCTGCCAAACCGGCCGAAGCCAACTGAGGTCCGCGAACGCGGCCATCAAATCACACCAGAAGATTGAGCGGCCTGTCGCGATACGGACAGCCGCTCGGAGCTTCGGGTTCTGCGGCTCCGTCCCGTCCGCCTCCGTCAGGAACCTCAGGACGTCCACCCTGCGCGCCGTCGGGCCGCTGGCCGGCCTCCGGAACGGCGGTCCCTGACTGCGGAGCCTTGGGCGACGATGGGTCCGCCGGTCCGTCCTGCGCGAGCCCAAGACCGTGGCCAACCAACAGCGCCGCGACACAGATGATGAGCCCGGCAAGGCGCCGGCTGGGGCTCGGTGGACAACGTCGCTGGTCTTCGGATCGGAACATTTCCATGTCTCCTGCGTCCATGTCTCCTGCGCTTCGCTCCCGCTCATTCTGCAAACCCAGCCTCACACGCTCTTTTCCGCCCCGCAAGTGTGCACGCGCAGGCCAGCCCTTTCCTCATGCTTTCACCTCGTTCCGTTTTGGCACGGCTGCACTGGCGCTGATTTTGCTACTTGGCCGTCGGATAAGGACCGACGACCGGCCGCACCGCACCACGAGGGCTCGATTACCATGACCGCCGCATGGCATACTGATGAAGACGTGACTCCGAACCCGCATGAAGTCGAATTCATGGCGGCGACGCTTGAGGGCCGTCACGGCCTGCTTGCCGCTCAGATTGCTGACTTTTTCTCAACCTTGCACGGTCATCAGGGCGATGCCGGACGGTCATGGGCCTGGGCCGGCGTCGCCGAACTGGTGCGCAAACGCCAGGGCGAGCGCCAGCACATGTCGGCGTTTTGAGGCATTTTCCGAACCCAAGAGCCATCGTCTGTTGTTCGAGGTTGGCAGAAAGAGAAACGAGACTTGGCCCACCCTCAGAACGGATCAGTCATGAGGGAAGCTGTTGCCCGCTCCCGCCCGGAGATGGCTCCGCAGCCGGATCTTTCCGGTTATGCGCAAAAAGCCATCTCGGTCGCCCGCTCGATCCTGACAGGCGCCGACGACCGCGCCCTTGCGCAGCGCAACGCCGTCATTGCCTTTGGCGTCCGCGTTACCAGTGCCGCGCTTCTCTACCTGACGCAGGTGCTTCTCGCCCGCTGGATGGGCGCATTCGAATACGGCATCTACGTCTTTATCTGGACCTGGGTCCTGGTCCTCGGCGGCCTCTCGCCGCTTGGGCTCAACCTCGCAGTCATCCGCCTCGTGCCCGAATATCGCGAGCGCGGCGAATTGGACAATGTCCGCGGCGTCACCTTCGGGACCAACCTGGCGGCCTTCGCGATCGGCACGTCGGTTGCTCTTCTCGGCGCTGCCGGGCTGTGGTTGTTCGAGTCCTACGTCGCCAACTACTACGTCCTGCCGCTCTATCTAGCCCTCGTCTGCATTCCGATCTACGCGCTGGGCGACATGCAGGACGGGCTTGGCCGCGGCCAGGCCTGGATGAGCATCGCCCTCGTACCACCCTACATCCTGCGCCCGTTGATTGTGCTTGCCGCCATGATCGGCGCCCACGAGATCGGCCTGCCGATGACGGCCACTACGGCCGCCGGCGCCGCCATCCTCGCGACCTGGCTTGCCGCCCTCCTGCAGTTCACGCTTGTTTCACTGCGCATGTCGAAAACCGTGCCGGCCGCCCCGCGTACCTACAACTGGCGTCTGTGGCTGAAGACATCGCTGCCGCTGTGGGTCATCTGTGCCTGCGAACTCGCCCTGCAGAATGCTGACGTGCTGATCGTCTCCAGCCTGATGTCGCCGCACGCGGTCGCCGTCTACTTCGCCGCCGCCAAGACCATGAGCCTTATCATGTTCGTGCACTACGCGGTCGGCAGCGCCGTCGCCAACCGCTTTTCCGCACTCAACGCGCGCGGCGACCGCGAAGGCCTGCAAGAGTTCGTACGCGATGCCGTCAACTGGACGTTCTGGCCCTCGCTCGCAGCCGCCGTGCTGATCCTGCTGCTCGGTCAGCCGCTGCTCTATCTCTTCGGCCCGGACTTCCTCGAAGGCTATCCCGTCATGCTGATCCTGGTCGCCGGTTTCCTGTTCCGCTCGGCGATGGGTCCCTCGGAGTTCCTGCTCAATATGCTTGGTGAGCAGAACGCTTGCGCCATGGTGCTGGTCTTCACGGCTGTCCTCAACATCCTGCTGAACCTGATGCTGGTCCCCGCATTCGGGCTCAATGGCGCAGCCGCCGCGACGGCCCTTTCGCTCATCGCGACAGCCTTGCTCCAGTATGCCGTCGCCCGCTACCGCCTCGGCCTCGACGTCGCCATCTGGAGCGCCTGGAAACGGTAACCGCTTCAGTCAAAATGAAAGCGCCGGGACGTTGATCCCGGCGCGCCCGATTCTTACTTCTCGTAACCCTATGGCCCCGGAAAATCGTACGGGCCCGGATGCGCAGTGGGCATCCGGAGGGCGAATCAAAGTGTCGTTAACTCCCCTGGCCGATCGGGAATGTCTTGGACCACTCGCCGCCGTCGCTGTCGCGCGCGCTCACGATCATCTTGGTCGCGCCGTTGACGCGGTAGTCGAAGTTGATCGTCGGGTCCTGCGACAGCGTGATTGAACCGGTCATCGCGAACACGAGATCGTCGCCCTGGCGCACTTCGATATCGCTGACCATCTTCAGCGGCACATAGAGCAGCGAAATCTGGTCGAGTACCATGCCGGTGTGGTTGGGGTGCGAAAGCGTAAGCTGCATCTTGGGCCGCAGCTCCGTCATTGCCGTTTTCGCGCCGATGTGCTCCAGCGTCATCCGGCCCATGTTTGCAGCGATCTCCGCGGGATCACCCTGCGGAGGCGCGGAGCACGATGCCTGCCCGCCGGCAAACTTCGTGTGATGCTCGACCATGTAAAGCGCGCCGTCGCTGGCTTCCACAACCGCGCGTGTGTCGGTTGCCGAATTGAAGCGGAACAGTGCCGCAAGTGAAACTTCGCTGCGCCCTTCGCCCATCTGGAACATGGCGGCAACCGGCGAGGGGTTCTCGTCCACGATGAAGTAGACAGTTTTGATGGTACGTCCGTCGCCGAGCTTCGCATGAATCGACACTGGCACGTGGCTCTGATCCATCGGCCTGTCGGGGGCGCTGAAATCGATAATGCCTTGACCGTCGAGCACAACCCGCTCGCCGAACACTTCCAGCTTCAGCCAGTCCCAGGTCGCCCCGGCCTGAGCGGCCATCGACGACAAGCCCAGCGCAAACGCACCCAGAAGACCCGCAACCCCGATTTTGTGCGTCCGCATCATCCGGCAGCCCCTTGGCTCGTATAATCTGAAGTAGGCCCTTGGCGGTGCAAATCCGCGCACGCCGACGGCCCCGCGCCCCGTGTCAACGCAGCGCAGACGGCAATATTCTGCACGGAAACGGAAGTTGCGGCAAGGGTGGCAGGATCGTCGCGGAAAATAACAGCCTCCGGAAGCGATCAACACCACCGCCGCGACGTCCTCAAAAGCCAGCTTGCCAAACCGGGGCCGTCCAAGAGAGTGAACCCGCCACCCTGCAGCCCCACCAAAAAACAGCGCCGGCAGTTTCCCGCCAGCGCCGCTTCAATCAGCCAGAACCCAGAATCATGGCGCAATCGTATACGCTGTGACCGTGCCCTTCATCATGTTCGGCACGAAGACCGTTTTCGTCGACGGATCGTAGTCGAAGTCGGCGGTGCCCTGCTCAAGTGCGGCCACTTCCGAAACGCTGCCGTCGCTCGCGAACTTCAGGATCTTGCCGACCCAGAAATCACCGAGAAGATAGGCCCCATCGCCAAGCGGCTGCATGGCGTCGAGGTTCCCGACCGGCTTGACGGTAAGCGGCTTGATCGATTTTTCGGCCAGCGAAACCGAGTAGACGTTCCCCTTGACCGAGGTCTCCCAGCCGTTGCCGGTGAGTACGCCCCACGAGTTGACGATCAGGTTGTCGCCATCGACCAGCAGTCCGTTGGGACCAGCAATCGTGTCGCCCTTGAGCCACGATTCGATTTTGCCGTCAGCCAGTCGGTAGATCTGGTTGCCCATCGTATCAGAGACGTAGACGGCGCCCGTTGAATCGGCGGCAACGTCATTGAGAAGCTTGGCATCGGGAGCCGCGTGAGTGGCAACTACGCTGCCGTCCTTCAGATCGATCTCGACGAGTGCGTCGACGTCACTCACGAACAAACGGCCGTTGACAACGTCCATGCCCTTCGGCGCGTTGAGGCCCGTCGCCCACTTTTCGGTGATCACTTTGCCGTCGAGCGAGTGTTTGGAGATGTAGCCGTCGCCGTCTTTCTTCATGGCGTCGTTGTTACCGTTGCTGACGTACAGCACGCCCTCTTTCTTATCGAAGAACACGCACTCGGGTCCGTAGGCCTTGGACCACTCCCAGAGCTTCTCAGGGGCTGCCGCCAGCGCGTTGTTGGCGGGTACGCAGAGTGCGATCGTCGTAACGGCCGCCACGAGTGCGCTGCCTGCGAGGAGAGTTCGAAACATGGTGTCTTCCTTTAATTGATGACGGGTTCGATCCGCTTCGACGATTGTTGCGGATGTTCGCACGCGTTGTTCCAAGGATCGCAATCCGCCCTTGGTAGACGGGCGTGGAATTCTTGTCGGGCGTGATGTCGAATACTCAAGTTTGATGAAGCAAAATATGGCGATCATCAAGCCCTTGAAAGCTCAAGACGGTAACCAGTTATCGCCGCGTTGCGCGAAGACGTTGCGACCGTTGCGGCGAACTGGAAACTCAACGCGACACCTGTGACGGACATGATCCACATCGGTGCAAATGCACCTCCTTTTGTCGGTGTTCCGCATGTGGGCTTCGCCGGCGATGGCCCTCATCAAGCCGTCATCCAGATTGCAATGTCTTCGATCAAAAGATTGAGAGCCGCACACCGGGCGCCAGCCCGCCATAATCTCCTTCGCTCCGGGTGTTGCTAACGCCCCATCGCCGGCCGGAATCCTGCCTCCATTGCCTGGCGCTCGTCGCAAAACCACTGCTCGCCATCGCGAACATTTACGCGCACCTTTGCGTACCACCGGCTCCACGGTGTGTGGTAGATGCGTTCGCCGCGCGCCGAGATGTTGCCCTTGATGACGCAGCCTTTTGGCGTCGTCTGTTCGGCGCTGGCCCATCGGCGCGAACGGTACTCCCACGCTGGTTGCGCCGGTTCTAGCGACGCCCAGATCCCCGCCTTCGCCGACCGCGCTTCGGCTTCCTCGGCGACGTAGGTCGACGAATATTTCACGAACGCCCAGGCATGGCCAAGACGCACCATCTCGCGGTTGATGTCGCGCCCGCCAACGAAGCAGGTGGCGACCAATCGGCCGTATTTATCCTTCTCATGGGATTTGCAGACGACGGCTTCCGATCCGATCAGTCTGGCAAGGCCGCGGCTCGCGGCAACTCCGCACTGCCATGGACGTAGGATGCCCGCGGCGTAGCGGCCGGGGCAAGTTTGTGCCGACTCCGGCGCATCGATTCCTTCGAGGCGAACTCGCTGGTCTGCGACAACGATGGTGTCGCCATCGACGACCCGCGCGGCTCCTGAAAATACATCGACCGCCGCACGTGCCGAACTCATCGGGCCTGCGGCCTTCGGCGCCGCCGGCCCCATGCCGATCATGCTTTCGGCTGCGAGAATGCCTCCGGCAAGCGCAAACGCCACCCGCCATCCGGCAGAACGTCTCTGAAGAAACACACCCATAAGTTGTGTTTAACCGAGTCGGGCGGCCCCACCATGTCCATTTCAAGGCATTCCACCGTCTAGTGTGGCTCACCTGACGTTTGGTACCGCTTGCGGCTGGACTCGAAAACAAACGTCAGGTGCAAAAGATACATTAGAATCATAGAGCAGCTAGTGTTCCTTATGGTTCTAACATTTGCTCGGAACTTGACCGCAATGGGAAGCAAATGTCAGAACCGGACACTTGGTTAAGCCTCTTGACATATGGACGAATTACCTGTTTCAGGTTGCGGCGGAGATGCAACCATATGGGGCATTTAGTGCGGCTGGCCCGCGCTCTGCTTGCACCGCCGGTTTGCACGAGCAGCCATGCACAATTGCCCAGAACGCGATGCCCTTCTGCACGCGCGTGACATAATTTCAGCCTAGCTGTACTCAAAGCCGGAGAATCACTGCGCCTCACAACGCGCAAGTATGAAGGCGCGACTGCGGGCACACGGAAATGGCCAGGTGCAGTCCCCGCCTCGTGTGAAGATCGTAGAGAGGACTAGATGACAAACCGCAAACCACCGGGCTTTGAAACCTACCGCCCTGGCTCGGAGAACGGCGATCCTCCCGGAGCCCCCTACGCTTCGGCGCAATCCGGTCCGCCCCGGC
>LOEV01000087.1 GCA_001516065.1 Alphaproteobacteria bacterium BRH_c36 | reverse complement strand
CGGCGGTCACGGCGCCCGCCGCCGGGACGGCCACCGCCACCGGCATCTTCTTCCGGTTCACCCTCGGCGCGCGGGATTTCTTCGCCGGTTTCCTGGTTGACGACCTTCATCGACAACCGTGTCTTGCCGCGATCGTCGAAGCCCAGCAGCTTCACGTAGACTTCCTGGCCTTCCTTGACGACTTCATCGACGGTGGCCGGGCGACCCTGGTTCAACTGCGAGATGTGAACCAGACCGTCCTTGGCGCCAAAGAAATTCACGAACGCGCCGAAGTCGACGATCTTGACGACCTTGCCCTTGTAAATGGTGCCGACTTCCGGCTCGGAGGTGATCTCGAGGATCATCCGCTTGGCCGCCTCGATTGCGTCCTTCTGGGCAGCGGCGATCTTGATCGTACCATCGTCCTCGATGTTCACCTTGGCGCCAGACTCTTCAACGATTCCGCGGATCACGGAGCCGCCGGTGCCGATCACTTCGCGGATCTTGTCTGTCGGGATCTTGATCGTCTCGATGCGAGGGGCATGTTCGCCGAGTTCCTCGCGGGCACCGGTCATCGCCTTGGCCATCTCGCCGAGGATGTGCAGGCGCCCGTCCTTGGCTTGATCGAGCGCGATGCGCATGATCTCCTCGGTGATGCCTGTGATCTTGATGTCCATCTGCAGCGAGGTGATGCCGGTTTGCGTGCCGGCGACCTTGAAGTCCATGTCGCCGAGATGGTCCTCGTCGCCGAGAATGTCGGAAAGAACAGCGAATTCTTCGCCTTCCTTGATGAGGCCCATCGCGATGCCGGCGACAGGCGCCTTCAGCGGAACGCCCGCATCCATCAGCGCCAGAGATGTACCGCAGACGGTCGCCATCGAGGACGAGCCGTTCGACTCCGTGATCTCGGAGACGACGCGAATGGTGTAGGGGAATTCGTCGGCTTTCGGCATCATCGGATGCATGGCGCGCCAGGCAAGTTTGCCGTGACCGATTTCGCGGCGGCCGGTACCGCCCATGCGACCTGTCTCGCCGACCGAATAGGGAGGGAAGTTGTAGTGGAGCATGAAACGCTCCTTCTTGGTTCCCTCCAGCGAGTCGACGTACTGCTCGTCTTCGCCGGTGCCGAGAGTTGCGACCACGAGGGCCTGCGTCTCTCCGCGGGTGAAGAGGGCAGAACCGTGCGTGCGCGGCAGCACCTGTACTTCGCTCATGATCGGGCGCACGGTCTTAAGGTCGCGGCCGTCGATGCGCTTGCCCGTCTTGACGACATCGGAGCGCATGATCTTGGCCTCGAGCGCCTTGAACGTACCGGCCAGGAGAACCTGCTCGCCGGCATCGCCCTCGGGGATCTCGACGCCTGCCATCACCTTCGACTTGATCTCAGCGACCATGTCGTTACGCTTCTTCTTCTCGGCAATCTTGAAGGCTTCCGTCAGCCCGGCCTCTGCGATTTCGCGCACCTTCGGCAGGTACTTCTCCTTGTCGGGCAACTGAATGTCCCAGGGCTCCTTGGCAGCCGTCTCGGCGAGCTTGATGATCGCCTGGATGACTGGCTGGAAATGTTTCTGGCCGAAGACAACAGCGCCGAGCATAATGTCTTCCGATAGCTCCCGGGCTTCGGATTCGACCATCATTACGGCGTCCTGGGTGCCGGCGATGACAAGATCGAGCTGGGTTTCCGACATCTCGTCGATCATCGGGTTAAGCACGTACTCGCCCTCGATGTAGCCGACGCGGGCAGCGCCGATGGGACCGAGGAAGGGAACGCCCGACAGCGTCAGGGCTGCCGAGGAAGCCACCATCGCCAGGACGTCGGGGTCATTTTCCATATCGTGTGAGAGCACGGTAATGATGACCTGGGTTTCGTTCTTGAAGCCATCAACGAACAGCGGACGGATGGGCCTGTCGATGAGGCGGGAGGTCAGCGTCTCCTTTTCGGTGGGACGGCCTTCGCGCTTGAAATAGCCGCCGGGGATCTTGCCGGCTGCGTAAGTTTTTTCCTGGTAGTTTACGGTCAGCGGAAAGAAATCGATGCCGGGCCGGGGCTGCTTGGCGGCAACGACGGTTGCGAGAACGCTCGTCTCGCCGTACTGGGCGAACACGGCAGCGTCAGCCTGGCGGGCCATATGGCCGGTTTCGAGCGACAGCTTGCGGCCGCCCCAATCGATTTCCACGCGATGAATGTCGAACATTTTGATCGTCTTTCTTCTTTTCGGATTTCGGTTCGCTCTGTTTGCGAGCGTCTTCTAGCATAAACGCAGACCGCGCCGAGCCCTTTTCAACAGGACCGGCGCGGCGCATGAGTCAAATATGAGCAATTATGCTCTGAAGTGAAAAAAGCTGGGGCCGATGCATCCTTGGTGCCAAAACTTCCTCTGCTCAACACCAGCTTGCGCAGTGTTGACGGACTAAAGTCGTGTTGGGCTCTTGTTTGCCAACACTTCCTGAAGTCGTGTTGGGCTCTTGTTTGCCAACACTTCCTGAAGTCGTGTTGGTTTCTTGTTTGCCAACACTTCCTGAAGTCGTGTTGGGCATTACCGGCGAATGCCGAGCTTTTCGATGATTGTCTGATAGCGCGGAACGTCCTTGCGCTTGACGTAGTCGAGAAGTTGGCGGCGCTGGGACACCATCTTCAGCAGCCCACGGCGGGAGTGATTGTCCTTCTTGTGGGTCTTGAAGTGCTCAGTCAGGTTGTTGATGCGCTCGGTCAGGATCGCGATCTGGACCTCCGGAGAGCCGGTGTCGCCGTCCTTGGTGGCAAACGACTTGACGACTTCTGTCTTGCGCTCAGCTGTAATCGACATCGGACTTCCTTTCTTTTTGGAGGATTTGGGCGGCACTTCCCGATTCCGGGAGATCGTGCCAGCGGCCGCTGCCGGGATGTCGTCCAGCAAGGTCGCGAAACATAAACGCGGACCAGAGGCCCGCGTCAGCTGGGGTTATACACGATCGGCCCAGCGTTTCCACCGTTTTTGTGATCGCCGTCGTGGAGTGGATCAAAGGTTAAACACCCTGGTCGGGCGGAGCTGGCCCCGTTCGGCTTCGCCCAGCGCCACCAGTTTGCCTTTGCTTGTCGCATAGAAGGAGCCTGTGAACACCGGCGCGTCGCGGCCGCGCAAGAGAACCGTCTGGCCGCGGGTGAGGCTGGCGGCGTCCGACGGCGTCAGGGTCAATTCGGTCAGGTCGTGCAGTGCCGCCTCGACGGGATGGATAAATTCGGCCAGTGCTTCCAGCCCGCCGGCTTCGAAGGCTTCCAAAAGATCATCGTGCGAAAGGGCGATCTCATCGGTGAACGGGCCGACCTTCAGGCGGCGGAGTTCGACGACGTGACCATAACAGCCGAGCTTGCGGCCCATATCGCGGGCGATGGCGCGCACGTACGTGCCCTTGCCGCATTCGGCTTCGAACACCGCCGTATCGGGGTCGGGACTGTCGATCAGGCGCAGGTCGTCGATGAGCACAGTGCGGGCTTCGAGCGCCAGTTGTTCGCCCTCGCGGGCAAGGTCATAGGCGCGCTGGCCGTCGACCTTGATGGCGGAGAACTGCGGCGGCACCTGCTCGACTTCCCCGATGAAGTCGTCCATGCAGGTTTCGATTTCGGGGATCGTCGGGCGATTGGGGCTCGACTTGGTGATTTCCCCCTCGCTGTCGTCGGTCGTCGTCTCGGCGCCCCAGCGGACGGTGAAGCGGTAGGCCTTCGCACCGTCGACGGCATAAGAAACGGTTTTGGTCGCTTCGCCGAAGGCGATCGGTAAGACTCCGGTCGCCAACGGATCGAGCGTGCCGGCGTGTCCGGCCTTCTGGGCATCAAAGAGCCGCTTTACGGCTGCCAGCGCCTGCGTCGAGGTGCGGCCTGCGGACTTGTCGAGGATCAGCCAGCCATTGACTGGCCGGCCCTTTTTACGTCGTGCCATTCTTTCTCTCTCTCGCGGCGCTGCTCGCGACCTTCTGTTCGCTCACCACTTGGCAGGCCAGTGGTGAGAAACGGTCGCTGCGCCTCCGAGGGGGGCGGCGCTCGCGCCGGATCGCCTTGTTTCCTGCCCGCCGACGGCGGGCGAGTGGGTGGGGGTCAGTTTCTCACGGACTCACTCATCGTCTTTTTCCACATCGCGGCGGACTTGGGGGCTGTTGAGGAGCCGTTCGATCTTCATGGCTTCATCAAAACCTTCGTCGGCGCGAAAACGCACGTCGGGGGCGTATTTCAGGTTCACGGCCTTGGCGAGCGTCGATCGGATGTATTTCTTGTGCTTTTCAAGAGCCGCGATGACCGGGGCTGCATCGCCGCCCCCCAAGGGCATAATGTAGGCGGTCGCCAATTTAAGATCGGGCGTC
The DNA here is from genome assembly GCA_001516065.1 of Alphaproteobacteria bacterium BRH_c36. GTDB lineage: Bacteria > Pseudomonadota > Alphaproteobacteria > Rhizobiales > Hyphomicrobiaceae > Filomicrobium. The sequence goes on along the minus strand of LOEV01000087.1, from coordinate 2,740 downwards.
ATGCGCACCTCGGCGACCGTGATGACGCTCGAACTCAGCACGTCGTCGTGAATCTCGCTGCGCGCCAGCATCTCGGCGAGCGCGTGGCGCAGCATCTCGCCGACGCGCAGCTGGCGTTGGCTGGGGCCCTTTGCGGCCGGGGGCTTAGAATTTTTGGCCAGCAGTCTTCTCCTTGGCGAAGTGGGCGAATGCGTCGGCCTCCATAGGCGTTGCGAACGCGCGCTTGGGTACAATCCAGCCGATCCGATTGTTGGGCCACAAAACGACATGCTCAGGCAGGTCATCTACTTGACGGATCGAAGCCCATTTCATGTGACCCTGGGCGAGTTCGGAGGACGAAGTAAAGCCGTCGTCGTCGGCCTCCATCGCGACTTCGAAGTCGCCCAGCCTTTGGTGTTGGAAGCTGCGGCGCCGCTGCCAGGGGGTGACGACGAACTGCAGGAGCAGCAGGGAGACGGCGAGCGCGGCGAAGTAGATCGTCAGCGCAACGTCATTCAACCCCCAAAACGCAAAACCAACTCCGGCGATCATCAGCGCGGTCATGAACACGCTGACGTAACGGGCAAAGCGACGAGTTGGTGTCAAACGGGAATAGGCCCGGGTGAAGGCACGAAAATCGTCGAGCGTGAGAGTGCAACGCGTCTGAAAGCTGCGGTCCATAATCTTCCGCTCCGCCGGGATGGGACCGGTCAGAGCTGCCTTCTTTCAATGAACGTCAGGACGGCCGCCAATTCACCGGCCGCCAAGTCATCGGGCGGCCGTGCTGAATGCTCCGCTTCGCCGCCACGCTTACTCGAGTGTACGGGCGACCTTCTCGACCTGGAAGCACTCGATAACGTCGCCTTCGCGCAGATCCTGGTAGTTGGCAAACGACATGCCGCACTCCTGGCCGGCCGCAACCTCCTTCACGTCGTCCTTGAAGCGCTTCAGCATCGACAGAGTGCCTTCGTGGATGACCACGTTGTCGCGGATCAGGCGGACCTTGGCACCGCGCTCCACCTTGCCTTCGGAGACCCGGCAGCCGGCAACCTTACCGACCTTCGTGATGTTGAAGACCTGCAGGATTTCCGCGTTGCCGAGGAAGATTTCGCGGATCGTCGGCTCGAGCAGACCAGACATGGCCGCTTTGATGTCGTCGACCAGATCGTAGATGATGTTGTAGTAGCGGATCTCGACGCCCTGCTGCTCGGCGGCCTGCTTGGCCTGCACGTTGGCGCGGACGTTGAACCCGACGATCACCGCATTCGAAGCGTTGGCCAGCACGACGTCGGACTCGGTGATGCCGCCGACGCCGGTGTGAACAAGGCGCGCCTGGACTTCGTCGGTGCCAAGCTTCTTCAGCGACTGCGCAATGGCCTCGACCGAACCCTGCACGTCGCCCTTGACGAGTACCGGCAACTCCTTCAGGTCGACGTTGTCCTTGAGCGACTGCATCATCTGTTCGAGCGTACGCGGCGTTCCCGCCGTACCGAGCTTCTCGCGGCGCTTTCTGTCGCGGTAGTCGGTGATCTCGCGGGCGCGGGCTTCGTTCTCGACGACGGCGAACTGGTCGCCCGCTTCAGGGGCGGCATCGAAGCCAAGAACCTCTACGGGCACCGAGGGGCCGGCGGCGGCAACATTCTTGCCGTGATCGTCGATCAGGGCGCGCACGCGGCCCCAGGATGAACCGGCTACGATGATGTCGCCGACTTTCAGCGTGCCGCGCTGGACGAGCACGGTACCAACCGGACCACGACCGCGTTCGAGCTTGGCTTCGATGACGAAACCGTCGGCACGGCGATCGGGGTTGGCTTTGAGTTCAAGCAATTCAGACTGCAGCGTGATGGCGTCCAGAAGCTTATCGAGGTTGAGCCGCTTCAGGGCCGAGACTTCGACCTCAAGCGTTTCGCCCGACATGCTTTCGACGACTATCTCGTGCTGCAGAAGTTCGGTGCGCACGCGGTTTGGATCCGCGTTCGGCTTATCGATCTTGTTGATCGCGACGATGATCGGCACGCCGGCGGCCTTGGCATGGTTGATTGCCTCGACGGTCTGCGGCATGACGCCGTCGTCGGCGGCAACCACCAGGATAACGACATCGGTGACCTTGGCGCCGCGGGCACGCATGGCGGTGAACGCGGCGTGACCCGGGGTGTCGATGAAGGTGACCCTGTTGCCGGCATCGGTCACAACCTGATAAGCGCCGATGTGCTGGGTGATGCCGCCAGCCTCGCCGGCGACGACGTTGGCCTGACGCAGGGCGTCGAGCAGCGACGTCTTGCCGTGGTCGACGTGGCCCATGATGGTGACGACAGGTGCGCGCGGCTCGGTCGCACCGTCCTCTTCGACCGTTTCGATAAAGCCTTCCTCGACATCGGCTTCGGACACGCGCTTGGGCGTATGGCCGAACTCGGTGACCAGCAGTTCGGCGGTATCGGCATCGATGGCGTCAGTGATCTTGTGCATTTCGCCCTGTTTCATCAGGACCTTGATAAGATCGACTGCGCGCTCCGTCATGCGGTTGGCGAGTTCCTGGATGGTGATGACCTCGGGAATCGTCACTTCGCGCATGACCTTGTCACGCGCCTGGACGACGCCGGCGGCCTTCATCTTTTCCCGCTCGCGCTTGCGCTTGAGGGAGGCCATCGAACGTTCGCGCTGCTCGCGGTTGAGCAACTGGTCGACGGTGAGCTTGCCGCGCTGTCGCTCATCGCCGGCGCGGGCGGGAGCGCGGGGCGACTTGCCGCGCTTATCCTTGCCG
>LOEV01000086.1 GCA_001516065.1 Alphaproteobacteria bacterium BRH_c36 | reverse complement strand
CGCCCAGCAACTCGCCCGCGCCGGCCACGACGTCCACGTCTACGAGCGCAGTGCCCGCCCCGGCGGCCTGATGGTCTACGGCATCCCCGACTTCAAGATGGAAAAGACGATCATTGCCCGCCGAGTGAGGCAGATGGAGGCCGAAGGCGTCACGTTCCATTGCAACGTGAACGTCGGCGTCGATATCGATGCGAACGAGCTCCAAAAGGAAAACGACGCCGTCCTCCTCGCGATGGGTTCGGAAAAGCCCTTCGACTTCTTCGCCGGCGCACCCGGCCGCGATCTCGACGGCATCCACTTCGCCATGGACTTTCTGCCCCAGCAGAACCGCCGCGTTGCCGGCGAACCGATTCCCAATTCGGTGCAGCAGATTTCCGCTGCCGACAAGCACGTCATCGTCATCGGCGGCGGCGATACCGGCTCCGACTGCATCGGCACGTCTTTCCGTCAGGGCGCCAAGTCGGTGACGCAGCTGGAGATCATGCCGCGCCCGCCTGAAAAGGAAAACAAGGCGATGTCTTGGCCGCACTGGCCGATGAAGCTGCGCATTTCGACGAGCCAGGCCGAGGGCGCCGAAACGCTTTATTCCGTCTCGACGACAGGGTTTTCAGGCGAAGACGGCAAGGTCAAGAAGCTGAACTACGTTCGCGTCGACCACAAGCTGCAACCCATCGAAGGCAGTGACGCTTCCCTTGATGCCGATCTCGTGCTTCTCGCTATGGGCTTTTCCGGCCCGGTCGAGGAAGGCGTCTTGCAGCAGCTCGGCCTCAAGACAGTTCCGCGCGGACGCTTCAAGGGCGTTGATTCAAACGAGGACGACTACAAGCTCCCGGGCGACAATAATCTGTTTGCCGCCGGCGACCTCCGACGCGGCCAGTCGCTCGTCGTCTGGGCCATCCGCGAGGGCCGCCAAGCCGCTCGGAGCATCGACAAGCACCTGATGGGGATAACCGTCCTGCCGCGTTAGGTTCTGTGACAGCACGCGAATGTGTCCCGGCATTTATCGCCGGGGTCCAACTCGCCAGGCTCCGAGTAGTCGCGCCACAAACTCAGCCGCACGTTGTCATTGAGGTGAGGAGAACCGGGATTAAAACGGTTGCCCCGTTCTGTCTGAATTGAGATCCAAGAGGGAGCCTCAAGCCGCCATCTGCTGCTCGCGCGCCTTCGCCGATTCCAGTATTGCAGCCACTCCCATGCCACCGGCCGTGCACACCGAGATAAGCCCGCGCCCGCTGCCCTTCTCGTCGATAAGCTTGGCAAGGTTGGCGACGATCCGCGCGCCGGTTGCCGCGAACGGATGACCGACGGCCAGCGACGATCCGCGAACGTTAAGCTTGGAGCGGTCGATCGACCCAAGCGCTCCCTCCGCACCAAGCGCGCGCTTGCAATAATCCGGATCTTCCCAGGCTTTCAGCGTCGCCAGCACCTGGGCTGCGAACGCTTCGTGGATCTCGTAGAAATCGAAGTCCTGCAGGCTCAGCCCGTTGCGTTTCAAAAGCTTCGCGACCGCCATGGTCGGCGCCATGAGAAGACCGTCGCCGCCGACGAAATCATTGGCTACATGAACTGCATCGACAAGATAGGCCTGCACCGGCAGACCATGTTCCTTCGCCCAGTCCTCTGACGCGAGCAGGGCGCCCGCTGCACCATCGGTCAGCGATGTCGAGTTCGCCGCCGTCAGCGTGCCCTCGCCGGACTTATCGAACGCGGGATTGAGCGCTGCAAGCTTTGCAAGATCTACATCCTCGCGCAGGTTGTTGTCGCGGAACACGCCCGCACACGGCACGATCAGATCGTCCATGTAGCCTGACGCGTAGGCCTCGGCAGCCTTCTTATGGCTCTCGTAGGCGAGTTCGTCCTGCTCGACCCGCGGCACCTGCCATTCCTTCGCCATCAGCTCGCAGTGCTGCCCCATCGACAATCCCGTACGCGGCTCGTTCGTCGCCGGAGGCTGCGGCGCCAGTTCGCCGGGCTTCGTCCCCGCCAGCACCTTGACCTTGTCGAGCGTGGTCTTCTTCTTGTTGGCTTCCATCAGCCGCTGCGCGAATTTCTTCGTGAAGACGATCGGCGCATCCGACGTCGTATCCGATCCAACCGCGATGCCGCTTTCGATCTGCCCGGCCGCGATCTTCGCAGCAATCCCCATCGCCGCCTGCAGCGAGGTCCCGCACGCCTGCATCATCGTTATGCCGGGCGTCGATGTGGCAAGCTTGGTGTTGAGCACGGCTTCTCGCGCCAGGTTCCAGTCTTTCGAGTGGGTCACGACCGCACCACCGACGACTTCATCGATGTGCTGGCCTGCGAGTTTATACTTGTCGACGAGACCGTTGAGCGCCGCCGACATCATGTCGAGATTGGAGAGATCGGCATAAAGCGTGCCCGACCGGCAGAACGGCGTGCGCACACCGCCGATTACGGCCACGCGGCGAAGGGATTTCGTCATATTCTGCTCCCTGCTGTCGCCCACATAGATCGGGGCGCGGGTTGAATGTCCACTGCCGTCATCACCAATTGTCCGGCAGACTATTCGGCAGCCGCTGCGTTGGCCGGCTCACGCTTTTCGGGCCCCCCGAGCGTGTCCCGGTAGTGCAGCGGTCCGCCGCGGAACGGCGCAAAGCCCGTCCCGAAGATCACGCCGGCGTCGGCCAGATCGGCACTCTCGACGACGCCGTCATCGACCGCGCGCTGCGCTTCCCGTATCAGCGGTTCAACCAGTTCCCGGCCCAACTTTTCCAGATCGCCATTGCCGAAGCGGGCGTCGTCCGACTTGACCGGCTTACCGTCCTTCCAGACGTAATAGCCTTCGCCGGTTTTCTTGCCGAGTTTGCCGCTTTCGACAAGCCTGCCCGCGCCAGCGACCTCGTTGCCGAGCCCGAGGACCTGGCCGACGTGTGCGCAAACATCGAGCCCGACCGTATCGGCGAGTTCGATCGGCCCCATCGGCATGCCGAACATGCGCGCGGCCTCGTCGATCTTCTCTTTCGTTTCGCCCGCATCGACGCGCGCCATCGCCCCCATCATGTAGGGCGCCAGAACGCGGTTGACGAGGAACCCCGGCACCGACTTCACGACCAGAGGGAACTTGTCGATCGCGGTCACGAACACGGCTCCCTTGTCGACTTCCTCCTGGCGGCTTTGCTCGCCGCGCACGACTTCGACTAGCGGCATCTGCGCCACCGGGTTGAAGAAGTGGACGCCGATGAGTCGGCCCGGATCGGCCAGCGGGGCGGCGATGTCTTCGATCTTCAGCGATGACGTATTCGTGGCCATCAGTGCCCCTGGCTTCATCCGCGTCTCCAGGTCCTTGAACAGCGCCTGCTTGACTTCGAGTTTCTCGACAATGGCCTCGATGACGACATCCGCGCGGGAGACACCGCGTCCTTCAGGGTCTACAATGAGCCGGGCTTCCGCCGCCGCCTTGAGTGCGGGAGTCCTGAACTTCTTCTTGAACAGCCGACCTTGCGCCTTGATGCCCTTGGCGATCTGCTCGGGCGAAAGATCCTGCAGCGTCACCTCCATGCCGCTGGCCACGCACCACCCGGCGATATCCGCACCCATGGTGCCCGCGCCGATGACGTGCACGCGCAACGGCTTCCACCCCAGGCCTTTTGGCGCCTGCGCCTTCAGCGCCTCCGACAGGAAGAACACGCGGCGCAGGTTGCGCGACGTTTCCGAAACCATCAACGGAGCGAACGCAGCGGTTTCGTGCGTCTTCATGTCGGCGTAAGAGCCACCGTATTTCTCAAAGAGATCGATGAGCCGGAACGGTGCGGGATAATGGTCTTCGCGCACCTTCTTCTTCGTTTCGTCGCGCATCTTGCCCGCAAGAAAGCCGCGCGCCGGCCACTTCGCCAGCAGTCCTGAAAAACCACCCATCGGTTTCGACTTGCGTTTCTGCTGCACCGCCTTGCGCGCCGCCCAGCGCAACGCGCCCTTGCTTTCGACCAGCTGGTCGATGAAGCCCTGCGCCTTGGCGGCGCTGGCGCGGATCATCGAGCCCTTGAGCATCGCCCCCATCGCCGCGACCGGCCCCGCCTGACGAATCGAGCGCGCAGTTCCATTGAATCCGGGGAAGATCCCAAGCTTGACTTCCGGAAAACCGATGCGCGTTGAATCGTCCCGCGTGGCGATGCGGTAATGGCACGCGAGCACCAGTTCTAGACCTCCGCCGACGCACACTCCGTGGATGGCGGCGACCACCGGCACGCTCAACTGTTCGATCCGTCCAAGCATCTCATTGACCGGCTTCAGGCCGGCAATGACCTGCACTTCGCTCTTGAAGTCGCCGAACTCGCGGATGTCCGCGCCGACGATAAAGCCCTTCTCCTTGCCCGACATAATGACCAGGCCACGGATCGAACCGTTCCTGGCACCGGCTTCGACCTTGTCGACGATCCTTGCCAACTCTTCCAGCGGACGCCGGCCGAGCGAATTGGCGCTCTCGCCCTGCCGGTCGAAAATCGCCCAGGCGATCCGTTCGATGTCGACGCTGAAGAGCCAGTCGTGGAATTCGCCAGCGTGATCGGCGGTAGCACTTGCCGTGTTTTCGTTGTGCATGTCGTTGCCTCTCCGATCCAGCTTCCATAAGCGGGGTGTTGGCTAGCCTTCTACCGGCGTCCTGTCATTCGGCTGCTTCTGCCGCGTCGGCTTTGCGAACGTTATCGCCAGGCGTCATGTAGTTGGGTCGCACTTCGGCAGGGTCGAAGTGGTCGACGGCGATGACGCGCTGAACAAGGCTCTCGACCTCCCTCAACAGCGCGGCTTCCGCTTCGCTGAGTACGCCCGCCTTGACGGCATCGGCAAACCAGTCGATGCCGTGATAGCGCCGCACTGTTCCGGCACGGACCGCCTTGTCGAGTTTCTTTTCCGCGCCCTCCGATGCGATCACCTTCTGCAACGTGACTTCGAGAAGTCCGGTCGGATCGTTGGCGTCCTTCGAGATGAAGATATCACGTGTCAGCCTGTCGCGAACCTCGCCCGGCTCCGTCGTGGCCATCGCCACGGCGCGTGTCAGTTTATCGGAAGCCGGCCGATAAGGCCGCCCGAAGGGGAAAACGATCGACGAAAGGGTCAACCGGGCGGCGTAGTTGGGGAAGTTGTCGATCGCCTCCGAAAGCGCTGTCTGCAGCCGATGAAGGCCATTGCGCGCCGCCAACTCCACGAACTTTGCGTCGGCTTCCGGCTTCCCGTCGTCCTCGAAGCGTTTGAGAACGCAAGACAAAAGATAAAGTTCAGATAGCGCATCGGCCATGCGCCCGGTCAGCATCTGGCGCGTCTTCATGGCGCCGCCGAGCATCGCCACCGCCATGTCCGCCACCAGCGCGAAGTTGCGCGACTGCCGCCAGAGCTGCCGGTACCAGCGTGCGTGCCTCCCCGCATCGACCGGCACCCTGCCGAAGCCGCCGAACGTCACGTTGTGGAAGAACGCGCCGGCAAAGTTCGATGCCGAATAGGTGAGGTGCCCCATGAAGGCGTCCTCGAAGTCCTTGAGGCCAGCCGTCTTGTCCGGGTTCTGGGCGGCCTGCACTTCCCGGTAGAGATAGGGATGCGACCTGAGCGCCCCCTGACTGAACGTGATCAATGTCCGCGTCAGGATATTTGCCCCCTCGACAGTAATCCCGACGGGCACCATCTGGTAGGCGGCCTGAAGATAATTCGCCGGTCCATCGCAAATCCCACGACCACCGTGGATGTCCATGGCGTCGTTGACCGCCTGGCGCATCTTTTCCGTCGTCTGGTATTTCATCAGCGCCGAGATCACGGATGGCTTTTCACCCGCCGCCACCATCGCCGCCGTTACGCCGCGCGCAGCTTCGTTGACGTAGGCGGCTTCCGCGATCCTGGCGAGCGGCTGCGCTATCCCGTCCATGCGCGAAATCGGTATGCCGAACTGCTTGCGGATGCGCGCGTAGGCCGAGGTATGCCGCAGCATTGCCTTTGCCCCCGCTGTCGCCGAAGACGGCAATGAAATCGCACGCCCCGCCGAGAGGCATTCCATCAACATACGCCAGCCCTGGCCGACGCGCTCTTCGCCCCCGATCACCCAATCGAGCGGAATGAAGACGTCCTTGCCCCAGTTGGGACCATTGGGAAAAGCAGAACCCGAAGGCAGATGCCGCCGCCCGATCTCGACGCCCGGATGGTCGGCGGGAATCAACGCCACCGTGATTCCGACATCTTCACCCTTGCCGAGCAGATCCTCCGGGTCGAACAAACGGAAAGCGAGCCCGACCAGCGTCGCCTTCGGCCCCAGCGTGATGTAGCGCTTGTCCCAGTTGAGCCGGATACCGATCGTTTCCCGGCCATCGTGCATCAACCTCTCGACGCGGCCGATATCGCGCATCGTCGCCGCATCCGATCCTGATGTCGGCCCGGTCAGCGAAAAGCACGGGATCTCCTCGCCCTTCGCGAGCCGCGGCAGGTAATGCTCCTTTTGTTCGTCGGTGCCGTACTTCTCGATGAGTTCGCCCGGCCCGAGCGAATTCGGCACCATGACGATTGTCGCAACATCCGGTGAACGCGAGGCGACCTTGCCGAGGATCAGCGATTGCGCCTGCGCTGAAAAGCCAAGCCCGCCATGCTGCTTGGAGATCAGCATGCCAAGAAACCCATTCTCGGCCACATAGTCCCAGATAGTTTGCGGAATTTCCCTGTTGTTGAAGCGGATCTGCCAGTCATCGATCATACGGCAGAGCTCGTCCGTCGGCCCCTCTAGAAAGGCTCTCTCCTCTGCCGTCAGCTCGACACCCGGCAGATCGTGAAGCTTGTCCCAGTTGGGCTGGCCAGAAAACAGCTCGGCATCAAAACCCACCGTGCCGGCTTCCAGCGCCTGCTGTTCGGTGTCCGACACCCGCGGCAGGATATTGCGCACTATCGAGAACGCCGGCGCGATCAGTACCCTCTGACGCACCGATGGCACTGCCAGTACCGCCAGGACGATCACCGGCAACCACACCAGTACGCCGAGGAACCCGGACGGCAGTATTCCGCCTCCCAGGAGAATCTGGCCAAACAGCACCGCAGCGCCGAGTGATCCGGCCCAGACAGCGAGCCGCGCCTTGTTCATCGCCAAGGCAACCAGCACAACGACCAGCAACAGCAAATAGATCAGAACCGTCATTGGATGGACCTCCTCGCACATGCCCCAGCCTCAGCCGCCAAGGGTAGTGTCGCGATTCCGCAGTTCGATCGTCACACGAGCGAACCTTTAGCCGTGAGGGCTTTCACATTAGCAAACGCAGAAGCCGCCCGGATAGACTTGCATATCGAATGCGCCGAGATTCCCGGAACTGGCGCCCAAAAAAAGCAACCAGGCCGGACCCGTACACTCAATCCGGCATCCAATCTGAACGAAAACTGCAAACACTGCATGAACAGGTTTCACGAAATATTCGACCACACAACCACACAGCGCCAAAAACCAAAGGGTCAGGCCGGACTTGATCCTGTGCGCGCACAACCTGACACATCCACCGACCCGGTGGCAAAACTTTCACCCCGCTGCACGGCAATGCGACAGGTGTGTGCAAATCACCTCTCGGTGCCGGTAGCGGCCGACTGCGGGCTTGTTCCGCACCATGATAGCCGGTAGAGCATCTGGTGATCGGATACGCTCTCACGGACCGGTCGGCGCACGCCAAGCCTCCGCAAAGCCAAGCCGGCAATATCCAGTCGCGGCCGGCATTGGCAAGGAAATTAAAAAGGCATCCAGCACTTTCAAGGGAGGGAAATGTGGCAGAAGAGCCAGTCGCCGCTCAAACGGGGCCCTATCAGGTCGAACTCGAAGAAGGCAAAGCCTATTTCTACTGCCGTTGCGGGCGCTCGAAAACTCAGCCGTTCTGCGATGGCACCCATAAGGAAACCGGCATCCAGCCGCTTCGCTTCGTCGCCGACCGTAGTGGCACTTTCAATTTATGCGGCTGCAAGACCACCGACGACGAACCTTATTGTGACGGTTCCCACAACATTTTATAGCCCACCGCGGGGTGCCTCCTCGCCTGTGAGGTGCATCGAGGGACGCTCGCGTGCCGCCGGCACCGCTGGAGCAAACAGTCTTAGCGGGGTTCTGCCGAATACAACCTGCGGATCTGCCGTTCCAACACGCGACCAAGCGAGGAAATGGAAAGCAGCCGCGATTCCATGAGAAAAGAAAGCGCGAAACGTGTTCTATTTCGAGAGTTGCAAAGGACCACCCAGCCGCATTGACCTGAAGCACGTGACCCGACAGGCCCCATGGACTATTTCCTGCAACAGCTTATCAACGGATTGACGCTCGGCTCCGTCTACGGCCTGATCGCCATCGGCTACACGATGGTCTACGGCATCATCGG